>DBMK01000302.1:1333-7821 GCA_002298885.1 Anaerolineaceae bacterium UBA700 | reverse complement strand
CCGAAAAATCTGTATATCTAATTCCCTTTATTTCTCGTGACCGCCAAAATATGGCGGAACAGGCGAGCCGTCGAAATGGGGGACGTTATCTGCGCCTTTTGATTTGGACGTGCGTGAAAAAATGATCATCAGAACAACCGTCAATACAGTGGAGGCCACCAGGGCGTACCAGTACTGCGGCAGGAGGTTGCCGGCCCACAGGAAATAGGGGACAAAGCAGACCAGGGCGATGAGCAGCATGGGCGAGATGCGGGCCGCAGCCAGGCGGAAAAACTCACCTTTCAAGCGGAAGGCGATGGTCACCAGCGCGACCAGGGTGGCGGTGAGGGTAAAAAACAGGCCAAAGACAGCGGCGATTCCCAGGTACGAATCGGCCAGGATCTCCGGAATCAGCAGCAGCGAATACAGCGCCAAGCAGACCCACCCCATAATCACCCACAATGTGGTCCTGCCGGAGATGCGCCGTGAGGCCAGGGTGTAGAACCACCCCAGGGCAGCCAGTATGGCCAGGGCAATTTGANNAACAGGAACCCGGGCAGCCCGGCCTGATGGAGCGAATCGTGCTGGTAGAGGCCAACGCTCACCCAGCGCCACTCGCCGCCGCGGGTGCGCAGCAGCACACCGTCTTGGCCCATGGCCAGCACCAGATTGCCGGAACCTGAATCGACAACGGCGGCGTAAGGGAGGGCGGCGAAGCCCAGGTTGCCCAGGCGGGTCATGTGCATGTAAGTCGTCTCGGCCTCGCTGGCCGGAGAGAAGGTGTAATCGACGGCCCAGAAACGACCGCCATTGTCCGAGCGCTCCACGCCGACGCCGGGATTGAAGCGGAACATGGCGCCGGTCGCCGGGTCCGTGATCGGCTGGAGGATGCTGCTGGCCGGGTTGCACTGCCCGGCGATCTGCGTCTCGCTCGGCTGCCAGGTGAGGCCGCCGTCGGCGCTCTGGTATGTACCGCCGAGCAGGCCGGCCTGGGCCACAATCGTCGAGCCCTGGGTGGACAAGCAGCCGATGCCGTAATCTGGGGCGGCCGCATCCGCCAGGGTGACCAGGGCCGCCAGGGGCAGGGCCAGCAGGCGCCAGTTCAGGCGCAGGGCAGGCTCAACCAGCGGTCTGCGCCACAGCCAGGCCGCAGGCAGCAGGCCGAGCAGCGCCAGCAGATCGGTTGGGTCCAGGCGGGCCTGGATGGGCAGCCCGGTGAGAGCCTGCCCTGCTCCTATGACTAGAGCATTGATCGCCGGGACGGTTTTGAGGAGAGCAAACCCCAGGCCGGTGATCCCAAAGGACAGCCTGCCGACCAGGCGCTGCGGGACGAGCCAGGCCAGGGCGGCCGCCGCCAGGAAGGGCAGGAAGACCATGCCGGCCAAATCGCTCAGCTTGCCGGTAGTCCAGGAGGGCCAGAGGGACTTGAAGGCCAGGTCGTTGGCCAGCATCAGGCCGATCGCCGCCAGCGAGAGCGGGTGGCACATCAGGCGGACAGCTTTGGAAAAAGTTGTATTATTCACAATCAAAATTGTACGATTCGGGTATACAAAATACAAGTGACCGGCTCGGTTTCACCGGGCCGGTCGCTTGTATTTTGTTTATTTTTTCTCGACGCTGACGTCTACATTATCAAATCGCACGGTGGCGGGGGGAGCATCTTTGACGGTCGACTGGAGCAGGCCGAGGCCAACCTGGCCGCTCAGGTCCACCGGCAAGGCATCGACTTCAATGACCGGGAACGAATCAACCGTGACCTTGAGCGATTTGTCCCTGGTGGTCACACTCAGGCGGTAAACCATGCGATTGTAATTCTTGAAAGTGACCTTCTTGACCTCGCGGTCAGGCCGGCCGGCTACCTGCTCGACCAGGACCACTTCGTTGACCGGGTCGGCGCTGAAGCGGATCATGTACTGCTTCTGCCCTTGGGCCACGCCGACGTAGATCAGGCGGTCCAGGCCTTCAATGCCCTCCACGTCCACGGTGAAGGTGTAATCCTTCCATTTCAGGTCGCCGGCGAAGGCCTGGCAGTCGTAGCTGGGAGCCTGGCAGACCAGGCGGCCGTTGTCGAAGGTCCATGCACCGGAAACGATCTTCCAATTCTGCTGGCTGGCGGCCGGGTCATCGAAGCGGTCGCGCAGCAGGACGTTATCCGGCGGGGCAGCGGTGGCGCTGAGGGTAGGCGTGGGCTGGGCAACCACGGGGGGCAGGAAGGTGGGCTGGTTGACCGTAACCTGGTCCGCCGGGGCGAGGGGCATCAGGCGGGTGAGCAGCGAAGCGTAATAGAAGACGGACTGGTACAGCTTGTTGCGCAGGCTCTGGGCCAGGTTCGACTGCACACTGTCGACCGGTGCAATTGCCGTAACCTTGGCAATCAGGTTGGCCTGGCGTAAGACCAGGATGTAGCTGACCTGCGAGGTGCCGCCGGCGGAAGCCTGGTCCTGGCCGAACATCAAGGCTGAGGAATCGACCCGCGCCAGTTGGGTAGGCGAGAAGCTGGCCTGCTCGACCGTCTTCCCAAGAGATTTGTAGGTATCTGGGTTGGCGGCGTCCTGCAAAGCCACCTCGGCGTCCACGGGGCTGTTGTAGAGCAGCACCTCGTACGAGACGTTCACTTCACGCTCTTGATTGGCAAAGCCGGGGTTGGTGTAGGTGATGCGGTAGCCCTCCGCATTGGGGAGACTGATCACCGCACTGTCAGAAGCTCGCTGGAGTTGAAAACCGTTGGGCAGCATGACCACAGCCGGAATATATTTCTTGCTCGGGCCAACGATCAGGTTGGCCGGGGCCTGGGCAGGGACGACTTTGGAGAAATAGGTAAGGAATAAAAAGAGGACAACGGCTACAGCCACCAGGGCCACGAGCACCTGAAAAAGGCGGTTGTGGTAGATCTTCTTGGCGCTCTTCTTCACCACCGGCGCCACCATTCCCGGGACCGTGTTGAGCGTCTCTTTGATCGTGTCGACCGTCAGGCTGCGGGCGGCAGGCGGCTCTTCAAATTCTTCAGGCTCCGCATCGGGCAGCGGCCCTTGAGCCAGCTCGGAGCGCAGAAGCATTTCGGGAGCGATGGAAGGATCGCGGGGAGCCTGGGGTTCGAACTGCGCCTTGGGCGGCGGCAGCGGGATGGCCTCGGGCGGCGCTTGCAGCGGCTCTTCGGGAGATTTTTCGGGCCGGCGTGGCTCAGCGCGGCCAAATTTCAAGCCGGGCTTGCCGCCCAGCAGGGCAAGCTGCAAGCGTGCCTGCTGGTTATTCGGATCGATTTTCAGTACCTCGGTGTAGCAATCCTTGCGTTCGGACGAGTCTTCGACCAGGTCCGCCAGCATGAGCCAGGCCTCCACGTTATGCCCATCGGAGTGCAGCACGTCGACCAGTTCCTGGGTCGCCGCTTCCTGGTCTCCCCTGGCCAGCAACGTCCTGGCGCGTTTTATATCTGCCATATGCACCCTTTCACAAGAATATTCCAAAGTCAGTATAGCATAATGAAAACTGCAATTCCCTTACATGGAGTTTACAGATATGCAAAAACCGTATGAATAACAATATATGTGTATGTTTAAGGATTTAGTTGTATTAATAGGGGGTGTGGAAATGTGGATAAAAAGGCAAAAAACCGGAGTCTGCCCCCAGGGGTGGGGGTGGTGTTGGGAGGGTGGGATAGAAGTGCGCTGGAGTCTGGTAGGATTCGCTAAATTTTATCCACAGCGGACCTGTGGATAAATGCGGGAAAACTGGCGCCGGTTTCCACAGGCCGGAACGGGTCTGAGAGGGATTTTTGGGCAGGTTCATATATTGGCGAGTCTCAAAAGGTACCCCCATATATGGGGGTAGTGATTTTGGGCACAATTGGGCTCAGCGCCCAAATCAGGCCACTTCTCCACAAATTTCACAAGTTATCCACAGTTATTCGCGGTTTATCCACAGTTTTTTCAATTTTGTTCTATATGGGCAAAAAAGCATACCCCCATATATTGGCATCCATTTTGTCAGTACTCTGTCGGTTAAGTTTGGCGGTGGTAAATGGAAAGTAACCCAGAATTGCAGGAATTGCGGGAAATCAAACGAGAATTAGATATAAATACTCAAAAATTATACGGGATTGGCGCAATTCATAGGAAAGGTAAAAATCGGGCTGCCTCAGGCGCCCATCTGGCGGGCCCATTCGTCCAGGGTTTCGTCGACCGTGTCGAGATAGCCGTCCAGGGCTTGCAGGCGGCCGCCGAAACCAGCTTCGCCCAGGCCGAAGGAACCTGCGGCGGCTTGCCAGGCGGATTGGTGTACATCGCCCGCATCGAGAAGACAGGCGGCGAGCGTCCAACTGCGCAGCAGGATCCAGGCGGCAGCGGCGGGATGCTGGTCGCGCAGGGCAGCGGCGCTGTGCAGGTAATAGCTCAAACGAGCCGGCGCCAGGCGGGGTGGGCAGTCGGCCAGCCGGCCCGCAGCCATTACGGCCTCTTTCCAGGCATCCTGCCAGGATTGCCAGGCTCCCTCATCGACGGATTGGGCGCTGGTGCCGGCGAGCAGATCGAGCAGGCCGGCACTCAGCTCGGGCCGCCCGAGATCGAGCGCGCGCCGAGGGAATTCGAGCAGGAAGCGCCGCTCGGTGAGCGGGCTGCCGGTGAGGGTGGCGACGGCGTTGCCGGCGTTTTCGACGGCCTTGAGGTACTTCCACACCTGCTGCGGGGAGCAGGCGGCGCTGCGGGCCGGGGCGACCGCTGTCGCGGCATCCTGCCAGGCGCGGCGGCTGGTTTCGGCCAGGGTGCGGGCGCGTTGGATAACGTTAAAGGGTGAGGTGAACTGCGAGGTGACCGCCGCCTGGGTAAACTCGAACCAGTGCTGGGTGTCGTGGTAGACCAGGGGATGGGCGGTAATGAAAGGACTGATCCAGGGATCGGTACGCATCTGGCGCGGCTGGCGGAACACTTCCTGGGAGAGGTGGGCGATATCCAGGTGGACTTCATCGTTCAGGTGGACCACCTCACGCGCCGCGACGGGCTGACTGTCATGAATGATGAAGAGGTCGATGTCGCCAGCGCCGCCCAGGAGTGGATCATCGTGGAGCAGAGAACCGGTGAGGTAAACGCAAATGATGCGCCGGTTGATGCGGACGCGCTCTGCGGCGGTATCCTGGGAGAGCTTGAGCAGTGTTTCGCGGGTGATGCGCATGGATGGGTTTATTGTATCGTGAAAAAGCAATACTATCCACGAATTACACTANNTAAAATTCGTGAAATTCGTGGATAATTCTTATTCGATCTCCTTCGAAATTAACGCCGGCTGGTAGGGGGAGAGCTTGAGTTCCTGGCGGATGCGATGGTCGATCCAGTGCATGTCCTGGGGGTTGCGCACGTAATCCAGGTTGTTGCAGTCGATTACAAGAACCGGGGAGCGATGGCTGGTCTCGGCGACGAAGAAGGCGTCGTAGCCGCGGTTGAGCTCGTCGATGTAGGCGCGTTCCATCTGGCGCTCGTAGGGGCGGTCGCGCTGGGCGATGCGCTGCATGAGGGTGTCGGTGTCGGCGCGCAGGTAGACGATCAGGTCGGGGACGAGAATCTTCTCGGCCAGGGCTTCGTGCAAGCGGTAGTACATTTCGAGCTCGTCGCCGGAGAGGTTGATGCGGGCGAAGAGGGCGTCTTTTTCAAAGGTATAGTCGCTGACCAGGTTCTTACCCTCGGAGATCAGGGTGGATACGCTGCGGCGCTGCTGGTAGTAGCGGCTGAGCAGGAAGAACATCTGAGTCTGGAACGCGTAGCGGGCCCGGTCTTCGTAAAATTTGCTGAGGAAGGGGTTTTCTTCGAAGACTTCGAGGAGGATATTGGCCTGGAACGCAGGCTGGAGCATGCGGGCCAGGGTGGTCTTGCCGACACCGATGACGCCTTCGATAGCAAGGTACATTAATACATTACTCCTTTTTTCACCACACACCTGACCTGGCGAGCGGTGCCAGGGCAGGTGTGTGGTGAAATTTATGCTCATTTGGTCATTGCTTCTAATTGTGAGACGAGGTTTGAAATAACGTCGAAGCCGCCTTGCCAGAAGGAGGCCTGGCGGGCATCGATGCCGGCTTCGGCGAGCACCTGCACGGGGGATTGGGAGCCGCCGGCGGAGAGCAGCTTGATGTAGCGCGGCTTGAACGATTCGCCCTCGGCCTTGAACTGCTGGTAGAGCGAAAGCACCAGGAGCTGGCCGAAAGCGTAAGCGTAGACGTAGAAGGGCGTGCGGTAAATGTGGGGGATGCTGACCCACTCGTATTTGAACTCGGGGGCAACGTCGACCGAATCGCCGAACTGCTCCTGCAAATTCTTGAAATAAGCCTCGGACAACTCGTCCACCGAGGCGCCCTGGGCGATCATCTCGTGGGCCTGCTTCTCGAACAGAGCAAAGAAGGCCTGGCGCTCGATGGTGCCGTAGGCGTCGTCGATTTGTCGGAAGAGCAGGTCGCGGCGCACAGCCTCGTCGGTCTCCTCGGAGAGCAGGCGGTCGACCAGCATCATCTCGCCGAAGGTGGAGGC
>DBMK01000302.1:0-1315 GCA_002298885.1 Anaerolineaceae bacterium UBA700 | reverse complement strand
GAGGCCTGCTGGGTGAAGAGGGTGTGCTGCTCGGCCAGCATGGAATGGATGGCGTGGCCCAATTCGTGGGCCAGGGTGGCCACGTCGGCGGCCTTGCCCTGGTAGCTGAGCTGCACCCAGGGGGTCAGCTCGGGGAGGATGGTGGCGCAGAAGGCGCCGCCCATCTTGCCCCGGCGCACTTCGCTATCGAGGTGGTTCTCCTTGAAAACNNGGGGCGAACTGGTAGAACGAATCGAGGACCATCTGGGCGGCATCGGCGTAGGTGTAGGTCTTGTCGGAATTGGCGACCGGGGCGTAGACGTCGTAGCGGCGCAAGCAGTCCATGCCCAGCAGGCGGGCCTTAAGGCGGAAGAAGCGTTGGAATACGCCGGAATTCTTGCGGGCTACGTCCAGCAACGTGTCGACCACTTCATCCGGGATGTCGTTGCCCAGGTTGCGCACGGCGATGGGGCTGGGGTACTTGCGCAGGGTGACCCCCTCGTTGCGCCAGTCGCGCACCAAGTTTTGGTAAATCTGGCCGAGAATGGGGGCGTCGGCGCCGAAGACCCGGTAGAGCTCCTGGTAGGCGCGGGCGCGCAGGTCGGCATCAGGCTGGCGGACGAGGGCGGTCAGCTCGCCGCGGGTCAGCTCCTGCATCTGGCCTTTGACCTCGATTTTATAGGCGTAGCGGTTGGTAATGGTCTCGTAGAGGGTATTGAGGGCGCTGGCGCCGGTGACGTCCTTGATGTTGATGATCTTTTCCTCGGCCTCGCTGAGGGTGTACGGCTTGAAGTGGCGGATCTCCTCCAGCCAGTAGCGGTAATCGCCGGCGCCAGAGGCCAGGGCGGCAGCCACGTCGTCCGGCAGGTCCTTCCACCACAGGTTGAAGAAGAGGATGCGGTTGGCCATCTCGGCCATGAACTGCTCGACGCGGGCCATGAGGGTTTGGGCGGCCTGGTTCTGGGTATCTTCGGTGAACCACAGGCTGGCGTAGGCGCTCACGCGGCCGGCCAGGCGGCGGATGGCCTCCAGTTTGTGGACGATGTCCATGAAAGCGGCCGAATCGATGGTGGGAGAGAGGGTCGGGCGGACCTGCTCGAAATCGGTGACCAGGGCGGTCAGGTCGGCGAAGGCACTTTCAATTTCAGGCCCGGAGGCGGAGGGGAAAAGGTCCGCCAGGGACCAGCGGGTTTGGGTAAAAGGTGCGGGGGTAGGACTCATAGGGGACACCTCGGAGGGGATTTTGGCGTAAGGGGAATTATAACCCAGACCAGAACCCTCGGACTGGGTGCGGCGGTAGAGAATATGCTTGACGCAAGACGCCTGGGGTTAAAAC
>DBMK01000272.1 GCA_002298885.1 Anaerolineaceae bacterium UBA700 | reverse complement strand
CTGATTCGGGGGAAGGTCAGGGTTTTTCGTCAGGAGAGGGGGCCGGGGGGTGAGGTTCTGGCGTTTTTTTCTTTTCTAACTCCAATTGCAGATATACTAATTATTGCTTCAAATGCCTCATTCCCTCTCGATGACTGGCTTCTTCGCCAGGAATCTGAGGGCGATATATTAGGAGAGGAAAATCGTGACCAGGGGTTTGCGCGGGAAAGCATCTTCGCTAATTGTGCGGGCAGCGCGGGATTTACGCCGCCAGTTGACCCCGATGGAAGAAAAGCTATGGGAGGCATTACGCGAGCGCAGGGTGGGCGGCTTGAAGTTCCGCCGCCAACACCCGTTTGGCCGGTACGTGCTCGATTTTTTCTGCGTCGAACGCCGGCTGGCAATCGAGGTCGATGGCGCTGTCCATGCACAGCCCGGTCAGGCGGAGCACGACGCCGAGCGCTCGGCATTCCTGACCGAACAGGGTATTCGCGTGTTGCGTTTTAGGAACGAAGAGATCGAACGGGATATAGAGGGGGTAGTGAAGAGAATATTGGAGTCGGTGTAGGGAGCGGATGTTGGGGAGGCTGATACGTGCCTCACCCCCCGGCCCCTCTCCTGGAGCGAAAACCACGCTCCAGGAGAGGGGGAGATTTGCCCAATATAGGGTTTCTGCCTCTTGCTGAAATCGCTAACACATACTCCAAGAGGCGAAGACTCTGTCCTGACGCCTTTTTCTCCCCCTCTCCTGACGGTTTTTTCGTCAGGAGAGGGGGCCGGGGGGTGAGGCTTTTTTATAAACCATCAGCCTGGCTCAACTCTATGGTTTGCCGGCCAGCTTTGACCCATCCCTGCTTACTCATTCCATCCAGCCACCACGCTGCCAACCCTGCGCCTAGCAGCAGCACGCCGCTGGCGCCCAGCAGAATGCGGATATCCAGCACATCCGCCAGGCCGGCGCTCGCCATGCCGGCCAGGTAAGCCGCGTCGCGGGCCACCAGGAAGATGCTGTTGACCCGGCCGCGGGTCTCGCGGCGGGTGTTGCGTTGGATGATCAGGCGGCGGGCGATTGAATAGGGCGCATTCAGCAGACCGCTCAACGCCACCAGGCCGACCGCCACGGGAACGGCCGTCGCAAGGGCGTAGTACACCCCCACCGTCCCCAGGCCGAGCAGGCTGAGCAGGATCCACTTGGCCGGGCGCAGGCAAGCCCCCAGCCGGGCAACCGTCACGCAGCCGGCGATGAATCCCAGGGCGGTCAGGCCCTGCTGCAGGCCGTAGTCGGAGGCGGCGGCGTGCAAGGTGCGCAGGGTGAACGGGAGCAGCAGCGAGTTCCACAGGCCAAAAGCCAGCACCACCGGGAGGCTGACCAGGAGCAGCGAGCGCAGGCCGGTGGATTCACTTACCATCCGGCCCCCGGCTTTCATAGCTGTCAGCACCCCGCCCAGGGTGCGGCGGTTTGGCTGCACAAGCCGCGGGATGCGGATGCGCCCGATGCAAACGGCCGAAACGAGGAAGGACAGGCCGTCCAGGTAGAAGGCCCACTGCAGCGGGAACTGGGAGGTGATCAGGCCGCCCAGCGCAAACCCCAGCGTGGTGGCCCCAAAGCCGCTGATGGCCATCAGCGAGTTGGCCGCCGCCAATTCCTCCTCGCCGGCAACTTCCGGGAGCACGCTTTCGTGGGCCGGGTTGAAGAACTGGCCCAGCGCGCTGGAGAGCAACACCACCGCGTAGAGCCACAAGCTGCTGTGCGCCGCCAGGAACGGGATGGAAAAGGAGAGCCCGGCGCGCAGCATGTCGGCGCTCAGCAGGATGCGTTTGCGGTCCAGGCGGTCGACCAGGACGCCGGCAAACAGGCCGACGAGCAGGCTGGGCAGGGCCGCGGCCACCAGCAGCAGGCTCACCCGCAGGGCGGAACCCGTCAGGCGGTAGATGAGGATGGATGCTGCCAGGGTGGTGAGAGCGCTGCCGGCGGTGGAGACCAGCTCGCCGGCGCACAGCAGCGCCAACGGCCGGTTACGCAGCACGGTCCATTGGGAATGCGGCTTCAGGTTCATACGAACCATGATAGGGAAGGGCCGTGAAAGGGCCGTCAGCAGCAGCGTTAAATGCCTGGGTGCCGCCGCTGTTCCTCCGGACGGATTCTGCCGGCAAGCCGCCATCCGCTTTATAATATAGTAAGTGCCTTCACAATCGATGGAGAGTTAGCCATTTTTAGGCGGTCGAAGATGGCCCAAATATCGCCTCCCCTTTCATCGATCGGGAGGGTACACAAAACTATGTCAGGAGGGAACTACCATGAAAGGTAACGACCAGGTTATTGCAAAACTGAATTTCTTGCTTGCCGACGAGCTGACTGCGATCAGCCAGTACATGGTGCACGCCGAAATGTGCGCCAATTGGGGCTACAACAAGCTGGCAGATGCCACTGAAAAGCGGGCCATCGAGGAGATGAAGCACGCCGAGAAGCACATCGGGCGCATCATCTTCCTGGAGGGCCGGCCGGTGGTTTCCAATTTGAACCCCATGCACATCGAGAACGACGTCGCCGCCCAGCTCAAGAGCGATCATGCCGCCGAGCAAGGCGCCATTGCGGCCTACAACGAAGCTATCCGCCTGTGCAACGAGCTGGGCGATGCCGGCACGCGCGAGATTCTCGAGGATGTCCTCGAGGACGAGGAGGAGCACATCGACTTCGTCGAATCCCAGCTCGACCAGATCGCCCAAATGGGCATCGGGAATTACCTGCTGTCGCTAAAGTAAGTATACGGCCCGCATGCGGGCAGTTTACAGTAGACAGTTTAACCGCGAATTACACGAATGGGAGCGAATGGGACTCGAACTTGTTAAGAAGTATTCGTGAAAATTCGTAATAATTGGCGAAATTCGTGGTTAAACTGTCACTGTTTACTGTAAACTGTAAACTGTTCACTTCACATGCGCACCAATTCCGACTGGCTGACTGACCTGCGTTCGACGGGGCCAGGGCGCGAATCCGCCCTGGAGGACCTGCGCGCCCTGGTGCTGGCGGGGCTGCCACGGGCCCTGGCGCCGTGGTTGTCTGCCAGCGACCCGCGCTTCGAAGCCCTGGCCGAGGAGACCGCCCAGGAGACCCTGCTGCGGGTGCTCGCCAAGCTGGATACCTTTGAGGGCCGCAGTCAGTTCACCACCTGGGTCTACAAGATCGCCGTGCGCATTGCGCTGAGCGAGCTGCGCCGCCAGAAGTGGCGCGACGTATCCCTGGACGAGCTGTTGGAGCAGAAGGACGAGCCGGATGGGCGCCCCACCCTGCCCGGCGTGGAGGCTGACCCTTCGACCGGCCCAGAGCAGGCCGCCGAGCGGGCCGACCTGCTGCGCCGGGTGGATCGTATGATCCTGGAGGAGCTGACCGAGAAGCAGCGCAAGGCGCTGGTGGCGGCGGGCATCCGGGGGATGCCCATCGACGAGGTGGCCCGCCGCATGGGCATGCAGCGCAATGCCCTGTACAAGCTGCTCCACGACGGCCGCCTGCGCCTCCGCCGCCGCCTCGAACGCGAGGGCCTCAGCGTGGGCGAGCTGCTGGCGATGTTCGAAAAGAGCAAGTAAGAGGGTCCACGAATTCCACGAATGAAGGCGAATGACGCAGGTATTTGGTGAATTATTGCAATCAATATAAAAATATTTGTGTCTATTCGTCCACATTCGCGAAATTCGCGGATAAAAGTAAGATATTTGTAAGAAAGTACGTCTGAAATAAAGAGGAATTGTTTATGAATGTTTTGCGATCGGCCGGGAGGTGGATCCGGCGCATTTTCGGGGGGACGGCGGACCAGGTCGGCGTGCGGCGTGGCGAGACCGCAAAGATGCTGGCCATGGCCCAGGCCACCCGTGACCAGGAGCTCGCCTGTGAGGAAGCGCACGCCCTGATGGACCAGTTCGCCGAGCGCGTGGCGCACGGCGAGAATGCCGCCGCCCTGATGCCCCTCGTCCAGCACCACCTCGACCTGTGCCCCGGCTGCCGTGAAGAGTACGAAGCATTGCTGAGGATGATTGAGAAATGAAGTTTACAGTTTACAGTGTACAGTTTTTAGTTTATCCACGAATTACGCCAATTGTTACGAATGGACACGAATATTTTAAATAAAACATTCGTGTCCATTCGCTCTCATTCGTGTAATTCGCGGTTAGATTGAAAACTGTACACTGTAAACTGTGAACTGTGAACTGTGAACTGTAAACTGAGGACCTTATGACCGATCTAGACGATTTTCGCGCCGCAAAGGACGATTTTTTCGCCCACGAGGAACAGAGCCCGCTGACGCGGGAGCAGAAACAGGCCTTCGATGGGCTGCATTACTTCCCCGAAAACCCCGACCTGCGCCTGGAGGTGACCCTGGAGCGCTTCTCCAAGCCGGAACAGATCCAGATGCAGACCTCCACCGGCGACGTGCAGGTCTACACCCGCTACGGGCGCTTCCAGTTTGAGGTCGACGGGCAGCCGGCCGAGCTGACTGTGTACCACAGCAACGGCGGTTTCTTCCTGCCCTTCGTCGACAGCCAGGCCCCCAAGGAGACTTACGGCGCAGGGCGTTACCTGGAGCCGGAGCCGCTCGGCGGCGGGCGCTTCCTGGTGGACTTCAACCTGGCCTACAACCCCTACTGCGCCTACAACGATATGTGGTCCTGCCCGCTGACCCCCTTCGAGAACCACCTCAAAGTGCCCATCCGGGCTGGCGAAAAGAATTTCCATGCGGATTAAAAAGGAGCGGCCCCGATTTCACCGAGGCCGCTCCTTTTTAATTCGCATGAACCTCTATTCCATCTGGCTGCGGATGGAGCGGTAGCAGGCGCGCAGGTGCTCCTCCAGCAGGGCCCAGTCGCCCTCCACGTCGGTGGAGGTGCGCCCGGTGATGCGGTCGACCGTGTTGTTGGCCTGCACGCGCAGCTCGGCGGAGGGCAGGGCCTGCTGCGGGCTGAGCCCGAACAGCTCGCCGTGCAGCTCGACCATGGCCTGGACGAAGGCCTGCTTGTCGGGGTTGCCCACCAGCCGGCGGTGCTCGGCGTTGTAGCGCAGCTCCAGGGCCGCCGCCCGGGCCGGGTCGAACTTGAGCCCCGAGTAGCGCCGCGCTAAGCGGTAGAAGCGCTCGTACCAGGCCTGCACCTGGCGCTCGTCGTGGTCCACCGGCGCCCAGGCGGCCGAGGCACGCGTGACGTAATAGGCCGCCAGCAGCGAGGAGGGGAAGGGGATGCCGAACTGCTCCTGGCACAGGCTGACGATCAGCCGCAGCAGCTTGAGCCAGGCCCGGTCGTAATACGCCCGCCACCCTGCGGCCTCGAAGTAAGCTACCCGGTCCGGATTGAAGCGTAGAGAAAGGACGTGTTCCATCTCAGAATCAAATGCTATTGTACAACAAACAGGATAATTTATATCCTATTATTTTTTACCCTTTTTAAAAGTAAGAAATATTCGCCACAGAGGCACAGAGGCACTGAGAAAACCTTTAAAAATATTTTTAAAGGTTTTCTCAGTGCCTCAGTGGTGAATCTTCCTCCTTGAGTTGGAGCCTAAATCCCCTTGCAGGTGGATTACACGGAAGGTAGCCGCGTGTATGATGAGATCGTTATAAAATACAACTGGAGGTTTTAGCATGACATACCAACAAGGACCAACTACTTTACGTCCCGCAACCCATAACCTGGCCATTTTGAGCCTGGTGCTATCCATCCTGGGCATCTTTCCGCCCATCCTGCCCCTGGTCGGCCCCATCGCCGGGTTGGTCACCGGCATGATGGCCCGCCGGGAGATCCTGGCTCACCCCGAGCAGTACGGCGGCGAGGGCGTCGCCCGTGCCGGCATCATCCTGGGCTGGGTTGGGATTGCCCTGGCCGTGCTGGCCTGCCTGGCGGTGGTGGTGGGTATTCTTTTCTTCAATATTGCAACCAGCACCATTAGCGGCGGCACCCCCGTCATCATCACCGTCCAGCCATGAGGCTGCTCTCCCGGCGGGTGTTCTTGCCCTTCCGCAAGTTCCGCTGGCGCCTGGCGCTGTCCTACAACCTGGTCACGCTGGCGGCGCTGTTCATCCTGGCCTGGTGGGGGCTGGTGGCCGGCGCGCTCTATTTGCAGCGCGCCAGCCCCGGCCTCACCTGGCTGCAGGTGATCGAGGCGCAGTTGCTTCCGGCGCTGGCGGAGATTTTGCCCAGTGCCCTGGTGCTGTTGATCCCGGCGGTGCTGGTAAGCGCCTATCTCGGCTACCTCAACGCCCGCTGGCTGGATATTCGCCTGGGCGACCTGAACCGGGCGGTGCAGGCCTGGCGGGCAGGCGACTTTTCGACCCGCGTGCAGGACGACGTGGCGGATGAGATCGGTGCCTTTGGGCAGGGGCTCAACGGCATGGCCGGCGAGATGGAGCGCCTGCTGCGGGCGCACGGCGAGCTGGCGGCCCTGGAGGAGCGCAACCACCTGGCGCGCGACCTGCACGACTCGGTCAAGCAGCAGATCACGGCGGCCTCCTTCCAACTTGCGGCGGCCAGCGCCCTGTTCGAGCGCGATCCGCAGGCGGCCCGCGCCAGCCTGGCCGAGGCAGAGAAGCTGGCCCAGGCAGCCGGCAAGGAACTGAATGCGATCATCTTCGAGCTGCGCCCGGTAGCGCTCAAGCCGGGCGGGCTGGCCCAGTCGCTGCGCGAGTACGTGGACGGCTGGCGGCGCCAGAACCCGATCGAGGTGCGCCTGCGCTGCGAAGGCGAGGTGGAACTCGACCCGCAGGTGCAGCAAGAGCTGATCCGCTTCATGCAGGAGGCGCTCTCCAACGTGGCCCGCCACAGCCGCTCCAGCCTGGTGGAGGTCTCGCTGACCGCCGGCGCCCGAGAACTGGCGCTTTCGGTGCGAGATAACGGGTTGGGCTTCGAGCCGGAGTCGCAGTCCGAGGAGGGCTTTGGGCTGCGCACGATGCGCGAGCGCATTCAGCAGGCCGGCGGGAGCTT
The DNA here is from genome assembly GCA_002298885.1 of Anaerolineaceae bacterium UBA700. The sequence goes on along the minus strand of DBMK01000272.1, from coordinate 1,744 downwards.
CATCCTGGAATCTTTGCCCAACCAGGGGACGCGGGTCACCGCCCGCATCCCGCTCAACGAGGAGACGCATGGAAAACGGGACTAAGATCAAGGTGCTGATCGTGGACGACCACGCCGTGGTGCGCCAGGGTATCCGCACGTTCCTGCAGACCGACCCTGGCCTGGAAGTGGTCGGGGCGGTGGAGGGCGGCGCCGAAGCGGTGCGCCTGGCGGAGCAGTTCAAGCCCGACGTGGCCCTGGTGGATATGGTCATGCCGGGGCAGGACGGAGTGGAGACGACCCGCGCCATCCGGCGCGTCAGCCCGGCCACCCAGGTGATCATTTTCACCTCGTACCACGAGGACGAGCACATCTTTCCGGCCATCCGGGCCGGGGCGCTGTCTTATATGATGAAGGACGCCGCCCCCAACGAGATCGCCGAAGCGGTGCGTAAGGCAGCCCGCGGCGAGGCGGTGCTTGATTCGCGGGTTGCGGCGCGGGTGGTGCGCGAGATGCAGGACCCCGGCCAGGAACAGGTGAACCCGTTTGTGGTGTTAAGCGAGCGGGAAATGGAGGTGTTGCGCCTGGTGGCTATGGGGGCCAGCAACCAGGAGATCGCCGAAAAGCTGGTCATCGGCGAATCTACGGTGAAGACTCACGTGGGCAGCATCCTCAGCAAGCTGCACCTTTCCGACCGCACCCAGGCTGCCGTTTACGCCTGGGCCAGCGGCATTGTGCGCCGAGAGTGATTCTCTTTGGTTTTAAAGCGCTACGGGCGGGTCTCAGGCCCGCCCGGAGCGCTTTATAACCAAAAAATTACCACTTTCTCTTGCGCACATTTTCCCTCCGTGCAATAATAATGATGGATGATATTTCTTTGAGTATTTTTTGGGCAGCGTAGCTGCCCAAAAAATACTCAAGATGGTAGTGGAAGGAAGCATCATGAGCTGCAACCAGGTGAATCCATTCGATGTCGATCCGCACGTGGCGGAGATCTACGACCGGGTAGAGTACGGCACGGAGGACGTGGCCTTCATCCTGCGCCTGGCGGACGGGCTGGGCCCGCTGCGGGTGCTGGAGCCGTTCTGCGGCACCGGGCGGGTGATCCTGCCGCTGGCCCAGGCCGGGCACAGCGTCACCGGCCTGGATTCTTCGCGGGCTATGCTGGCCCGGGCCCAGGATAAGCTCGCCCGCCTGCCCGAGGAAGCCCGCCAGCGGGTGGAACTGGTGGAAATGGACGCGACCTGCTGGCAAGATTGGCCGTCCGGGTTCGATCTGGTGGTCCTGGGCGGCAATGGACTTTACGAGCTGGCCACGCCCGAAGAGCAGGAGGATTGCATACAGGCCGCGGCCGCCAGCCTGCGCCCGGGTGGTCATGTTTACCTGGACAGCGATCACATGGAGGGCGTGCTGGACGCCAACTGGCGCCTGGCCGGCGAGGTGCGCGGCGTGCTCACCGGCACATGCGCCGACGGCACCTACGTTGAAAACACGCTCGAGACCACCTGGTACGATGCCCAGCAGCGCCTGGTGCAGTTCCGCCGGCGCACCTACATCACGCCGCCGGTGGGGGCCTCGCTGAAGCGCGAGTTCACCCAGCAGAAGCACCCCGTTAGCCGGCTGGAGGCGCAGACCTGGCTGGAGCGGCACGGGCTGGCGGTGGAAGGCCTGTACGGCGACCGCTCCGCCGGCCCGTACGTCGAGTCGGGCGGCCGGATGATCTTTTGGGCGAAGAAGACGTAAAACGTGAAACGTGAAGCGTGAA
>DBMK01000164.1 GCA_002298885.1 Anaerolineaceae bacterium UBA700 | reverse complement strand
CGCTCGTTTGATTTTTAACTCGTTAGCTTAAATTTATGGCAAGAGCAATGGCGCCCAGAGCGCCGGAATGGTTACACAAGGTGGGCGGGATGATATAGCGGTCGATCGTCTCCAGGATCATTTTGGAGCGGAAATATCCGTTCAGGCGCTGCTGGACCCGGCTGCGGACCGCGGCACACAGCCCGGGGTGCTGAAAGACGCCGCCTCCCAGGACAATGCGGCGGGGCGAATAACAGGCCACCAGGTTGGCCAGGGCCAGGGCAATATAATTGGCCTCCAGATCCCAGGCCGGGTGCCCGGCGGGCAGCGTTTCGGGAGCCTGGCCCCAGCGCCGAGCGATCGCCGGCCCGGAGGCAAGCCCTTCCAGGCAGTCCCCATGGTAGGGACACACCCCTTCGAAGGGGTCCGCCTGGCGGTCGTGGGGGATGAACTGGTGGCCGACCTCCGGATGGATCAGCCCGTGCACCGGCTGCCCATTCACCAACACGCCCACGCCGATGCCGGTCCCAACCGTCATATATAAGAACGGATCCAGGCTGCGATTTTCCTCTGCCCAGTACTGCTCGCCGAAGGCGGCGGCGTTGACGTCGGTATCGAAAGCGACCGGGATTTCCAGGGCCTGGCGTATGGGGCCGAACAGATCGGTGTATGCCCAGCCGTTCTTGGGGGTGGAGGTGATGTAACCGTAGGTCTCCGAATGCGGGTTGAGGTCCACCGGGCCGAACGAGCCGATCCCAAGTGCTGCCAGGCGTCCCCGGCGCGTGAACGGCCGAAAGAACTTCAGGGCGCACTCGATCGTCTCGGCCGGTGTGGTGGTGGGAATGCGGACCTCGGCTTCAATTTCAGCCGGCCCCCGCCCAACCAGGCATATGAATTTCGTCCCGCCCGCCTCGATCCCGCCGTATAGTCTCCGCATTCGCTGCCCCCGCTTACCGCTATTCGTTCGCCAGGATGATCTGGATGCCCAGCTTGGATAAATCCAGGCGCACGCTGGCGGCCAGAGCGTCGTCGGTGATGAGCTTGTTGACCACGGTCAGCGGCGCCACCTGGACGATCGATTCCTGGCCGAAATAAGTGTGGTCCGCCAGCAAAATAACTTCCCGCGCCGAGCGGATCATGGCCTGTTTCATGGTGACTTCGGAGATATTGGTGTGCGAAAGTCCAAAGCTCAGCGATGCGCCGGTAACCATGAGGAACAGCTTGTCGGCGCGCAGCTCGCGCAAGGCGCCCTCGGCGGTGGGGCCAACCAGCATGCCGCTGCTGTGGCGATAAGCCCCGCCGGTCAGGATGAGGATCAGGTCCGGGTTCTGTTTGAGGATATCGAAAATGGAAATTGAGTTGGTGATGACGGTAATGCCCTGGCGCTCTAACAGGTTCTCCGCCAGGTAATTGGCAATCGGCCCGCCGTCGATCAGGATCACTTCTTCGGGCACGATCTGTTCGGCGGCCGAGCGGGCGATGGCGCGGCGGCGGATGTCGATTTCCTCTTTGATGTTCTGTTCGGCATCGATCACCTCGAAGCCGATCTTCAGGCGCGAGGCGTATTCCTGCATGGCGACGATCAAATTTTTGTACCATTCGTGCTCGCTGAACGGCACGATAAAACCGATGCGCCGCGGCAGCTTGATCGAAGGCGGGCGTACGGCGACATCCACGTTGATCGGGATCGACAGGCGTGATTTGACCGTGCTCCACAGGAATTCCCAATGCCCGTTGGTCTTGGCATAAAAATCCCCCAATGTGGCGGCTGTTACGACGACGTATGGGGTGACGATGTTACGGGGCAGCGGCTGGTGGTTACAGGCGGCAATCGCTGCCTCCACGCAGGTTGGGGCGACGATCTCCGGGAACATGGCCAGGCCGGCCTTGCAGTACGCACCATCCACCAGGGCATTCTTGAGCGTATCACCTTCCAGGCCGAAGGGCAGCACCAGGATGCTTTCCGGGTCCAGGTGCATGTCCCTGCAGGCGTTGATAGCGCCCCAGGCGATGGTGTCGTTGATGGCAAAAATGATATTGATGTGCTTATGGACGGTCAGGGCGTCGCGGGTGAGCTGGTAAGCCGTGGCGTAGCGGCTCTGGGCATTGATCGAGAGGACGATCTCAGCATCGGGGATGACCTCGCGCATGCCGGCTGCAAAGCCCCGGCTGCGCGCCTGGGTATTGTTCAGTGAAAAGGTTAGGTCCAGGACGTAGGCCTTGCCGCCCCATTTCTGGCAGGCATATTCCCCGGCCCAGCGTCCCAGGTCGCTGGCCCCGCGGTAGTTATCTACGGCCACCACCGATTCCTCGTCCTGGATGGCCAGCGATTCAGCGATGATCGGGATCTCGCGCTTGGCCATGCTCTCCAGCAGGCGGCCGTCGTACTTGGGGTTGACCGAGGTGGCGATCAGCACGTCGATTCGGTCGACCAGAAACGGCTCGGCCTTCAAAGAAACCAGCCCGGTCTCTGCCTCAACTGCCTGGGCTGGTGCAGCAGCCAGCGAAGCCGCACCGCCAAACGTGCGCCGGATGCGGCCTTCCTTTTCCAGGGCGTCCAGATCGCGCCGGATGGTCATTTTGGATACCTGGCACAACTGGCTGAGTTCCTCAACGGAGAGGAAACCGCGCTCAGCGACTAATGCTACGATGCGTTCCAGGCGATTTATGTCAGGCATAGGGTTTTCCCAGGGCTGGTAATTTTTGTTGCTTCTGGATCATTATAGCTACTTAATTGTTCTAAGTCAATCATTTATTATCTTAAATTTTCGAAATAGAACATTTTGTGCTTGACTTTTTAATTCTCGTGTGCTAATATAATAACCATCACCACCTAATACAAACTTTATTGTTATTTTTAGAACACTCTACCTTATAGGTCAGCGGGAAATGGGGTGACTCCTGTATTCGGTCTCACAGGGTTGTTCGATTCTGTAACAGAATTATATTCAAAAAGGAGAAGAAAACATGCAATCCAAACGTATTTTCGCTGTCTTGAGTGTGCTGGTTGCACTCGCCATGGTTTTGAGCGCCTGCGCGACGCCCACCACGGCCCCTGCGCCGGCCAATACTCAACCTCCGGCGGCAACGTCGGCTCCTGCCGGCCCTGGCGCCCTGACCGCCGACAAGATCACCCTGGCGGGTGTGGTCTTCCAGGATGATCAGTTTATGAACACCCTGACCAAGGGTTACACCGATGCCGCCGCCAAGTACGGCGTCAAGATCCTCACTGCCAACACCAACAACGACCAGGCCAAAGAGGCCGAGCTCATCCAGACCTACATCTCCCAGGGCGTCAACGGCATCGCCATCGCCCCCCTGAGCAAGGACGCCTCCATCGCCAACCTCAAACAGGCCGATTCCAAGGGCATCAAGGTCGCCATCACCAACATGTCCATCACCGACTCCTCCTTCCTGGCCGGCGGCTTCACCTCCGATGACGCCACCAACGCCAAGATCGTCGGCGACCAGGCCGCCAAGTTCATCCAGGCCAACATCAAGGGCTCCGTCAACGTCGCCCGCGTCGACTTCGACGATCAACTCCCCGAGCAGTCCAAGGCCCGCTGGGACGGCTTCTATGCCGGCCTCAAAGCCGCTGGCATCGACTACAAGGAAGTTGCCCACACCTCCGCTCACGCCCAGGACACCGCCCTGGCCGCCACCACCGACATGCTCACTGCCCATCCTGAAATCCAGGTCATCTGGGCCTGCAACGAAGGCGGCACCATCGGCGCTACCCAGGCTGTCAAGCAGGCTGGAAAAGCCGGCAAGGTCTTCGTCTTCGGCTATGACGGCTCCGACCAGCTCACCAGCATGATCCTCAGCCCGGATAACATCCTCCAGGGCTCCGTGGCCCAGGACCCCTACAACATGGGCTACAAGGCCGTCGAAGCCCTCGTCCTGCTGCTCGAAGGCAAGACTGTGCCCGACAAGGGCAAGATCACCGTCGTCAACGGCACTTACCTCGGCCGCTCGGACCCGGATGCCGTGAAAGCCTGGCGCGCCGCAAACGGCTTAAAGTAAATCCATATATAATAAAAACGTAGTAATTTGACAAAGGAACAGGGAGACTTCTCAGGAAGAATCCCTGTTCCTTCAAGAAACCCCGGATTGGAGGCAGACAAAGTGAGCGTTCTAAAGATTCGCACGGAACACATCACCAAGGATTATCCCGGAACGCGCGCCCTGGATGACATCTCTATTAGTTTCGACAGCGGCCGGGTGCACGCGCTGGTCGGCAAGAATGGCTCCGGGAAATCGACCCTGGTTAAAATCTTTGCCGGTGCCATCAAGCCAACCTCCGGGGATTTTTACCTGAACGACGAGAAGCTCCATTTCAATTCCACATCTGAGGCTTACGATCAGGGCATCGTCACGGTCTACCAGGAAATGAGCCTGGTGCCGGGCCTTTCGGTCGCTGAAAATATCTTCCTGGGGCGTTTGCCCAAGCGGAACGGCGCTATCGATTGGCGCAAGACCTACCAGATGGCCACCCTGCTTTTGCAGCAGATGAAGGTGAACATCGATCCGCACGAAAAGCTGTCTCGCCTGAGCATGTGGCAGATGCAGGTCATCGAAATTACCAAGGCGCTCAGTTTCAATCCCAAGGTCATCATGCTGGACGAACCGACCTCGGCCCTGGCCCAGAATGAAGTCCAAAACCTATTTGAAGCCGTGCGAGCGCTCAAGGAACACGGTGTAATCGTCATTTATATTACCCATAAACTGCAAGAACTGCCCCAGATTGCCGACACGGTGACCGTTTTACGCGATGGAAAATTGATCGGCAGTGTGGAGATGAGCAAAGTCGAGCACAAAGACATCATCAATATGATGTTTGGCGAAGTGAAAATTCAGAGCCGTCCGCGAGACGTCAAGGCTCAGGACGATGCCATCATGCAGGTCAAAGGCCTCAGCCGCGCCGGCTGGTACCAGGATATCAACTTCGAGCTAAAACGCGGCGAGGTGCTGGGGATTGCCGGGATGCTGGGATCGGGCCGCACAGAATTGCTGAGAGGCATTTTTGGCGCCGACCCGGTCGATAGCGGGCAGGTTATTATCGATGGAAAGACATATAAATCCGCCAATCCGATCAAAATGATCAAAGCCGGCGTCGGCCTGACCCCGGAGAACCGCAAGATCCAGGGCCTGATCCTGGTCCACTCGATTCTGGATAACCTGTGCTACGCCAGCATGAACATCACTGCTAACGGCTGGCTGGAGAACAAGCGCAAGCGCAACGCTTTCGCAACCAAACAGGTGAGCGAGTTGGAAATTAAAATTCCTGACGTCAAGGCGCTGTGCAGCAGCCTTTCGGGCGGGAACCAGCAAAAAGTGGTCGTCGGGAACTGGCTGAACACCAGCCCCAAGATCATGCTGTACGATGAGCCCTCGCGCGGCATCGACGTGAGCGCCAAACAGCAGATCTTCGAGATCATGTGGGATCAGGCGCGCAAGGGGATTTCGACCGTTTTCGTTTCAACCGAATTGGAAGAACTGCTTGAAGTTTGCCACCGCTTGCTGATCATGCGCCATGGCAGAATTGTGGACGAAATAAATCCGGATGACGTCAGCATTAATGAGCTTTACGAAATTTGTATGAAGGGAGATTAACAATCGCTATGGCCACCCTTGCAGCAAGCAGACCGGCTTTTAACCGTAAGAGGATCGTGCTCTTCTTCCTGGACCATATTATGGAGGTCTTGCTGGTGCTCCTGATCATTGCCCTCACCCTGGGAGCCAAGAACTTCATGACCTGGTCAAACTGGATGAACATCCTGCGCAGCAATTCCCTGCGCGGCGTGATCGCCCTGGGGATGACCATGGTTATCATTGCCGGGCAGATCGACCTGTCGATCGGCTCGACCGTGGCCCTGGCCGGCGTAATCGTGGCGTACTTCTGCCGCGAACTGCCTGGGCTAGGGATCGACCTCAACCTGGCGTGCATTATCGGCATCCTGGTATCGTTTGCCCTGGCAGCCTTCTTCGGCGCTTTCCACGGGGTATTCGTGTACAAGTGGGGCATGCCGGCGTTCATCATCACCCTGGTCAGCAAGAATGCGCTGTACGGCCTGGCGGGCATCGTTTCCGGCGGATATCCGATTGCCAATAAATTCCCGGATTGGTTCAACCAATTTGGCGGCGGCCTGATCGGAGGGCCGGACGGCATTCCGGTCGCGGCCATCGTCCTGATCCTATCCTTTGTGGCCGTACTGTTCATCATGAACTACACCACCACCGGCCGGGCGACGTACGCCGTCGGTGGAAACCCGGAATCCGCCCGCCTGAGCGGCATTAACGTCGGCAAGACGCAGATCATCTGTTTCATCGCCGTGCAAGTCTTCGCCGTAATCTCCGGGTTTATGTTCTCCGGCCAGGTGCTGGCTGCCTCGTATTCCTTCGGCTTCGGCTGGGAGCTGGACGTCATCAGCGCCGTGATCATCGGCGGCACCAGCTTCTCCGGGGGTATCGGCACGGTATGGGGCACGCTGCTGGGCATCATCTTCATGGGCGTAATCACCAACGGCATGACCCTGCTCAATTTCGACGTGTACCCCCAATACGTCGTCAAAGCCGTCATCATGGGCCTGGCCGTCCTGATCACCTCATACCGGGCCAAGGCCAAAGCCTGATCTTCTCCCCATATTAAAAATGATGGGATTTGGCCGGCTTCGCC
>DBMK01000210.1 GCA_002298885.1 Anaerolineaceae bacterium UBA700 | reverse complement strand
CCTGAATCCCAATTTCTCCCTCTTCCCTTCAGGGAAGAGGGTAGGGGGGTTAGGTCAATTCCCGCAATTAATATCCAACAGGGCTGTCGCCCTGACAGCCCTGTTGGATTCGATCAGATTCTTGTGATAGAATCATGCAAGCCGGGGACGCCGACCCCGGCTTGCGCTTAAGGAGGAGAAGAAGAGAAGTCGCCCTTAGAGCTTATATTACCAGAACCGTCTTGGGTATACTTGACGTCCACCCTACGGTTACCCTACGATCATAATCCTCTTACATTTTATTTACGGTTTTATACCCGATTATTACCAAAATCGAAGAGGTTGGAATGCCAGAAACACCTGCAATTGAAACATCTGCGCTTGGCCGGATTTACAAGGTCCGCGATGCTAAGAAGGGCGAGCAAAAGGAACTGGTCGCACTGCAGGACGTGAACGTGCAGGTGAACCCCGGCGAGCTTTTTGGCCTTTTAGGGCCGAACGGCGCTGGAAAGACTACCTTGATCAAGATTCTAACGACCCTGCTTTCGCCTACCTCGGGTTGGGCCAAAGTCGGTGGCATCGATGTGAGCAAGAACCCCGAGGCCGTGCGCCAGCGGATCAACATGGTCTCCGGAGGCGAATCCTCCGGCTACGGCCTTCTGACCGTGCGCGAAAACCTGTGGATGTTCGCCCAGTTCTATGGCATCCCGTCCAGCGAGGCTAACTCGCGCATCAAGACTCTGCTCGATATCATGGGTATTTCCGACCGGGCGAACACTCGCTCGTCGCAGCTTTCCACCGGCCTGCGCCAGAAGATGAACATTATCCGCGGCTTCCTGACCGATCCGGGAGTGCTGTTTCTGGACGAGCCCACCCTGGGGCTGGATGTTGGAGCGGCCCGCGATGTGCGCGGTTTCGTACGCAATTGGATGGATGACGACCCGCACCGCACCATTTTGCTCACCACCCACTACCTGGTAGAGGCTGAAGAGTTGTGCGACCGGGTGGCGATTATCAACAAGGGCCGCGTACTGGCCTGCGATGCTCCGGCGGCCCTCAAGCAAAACCTGCAACGCGAGTCGATTTTCGAAATCCACCTGGATACGCCGCGCCAGTTGGAAACCAGGGCCTTCGAATCGATCGACTGCGTTTCTTCGGTCCATTTCCACTCTCAGGACAATCACACGGTCATGGAAGTGTACCTCGAAGAGGAGGCTGCCGTGGCTCCGGTAATCGCCCGCCTGACTGATAATTCGGTCAAGATCCTCAGCCTGCAGAAGCGCGAGCCCACCCTGGAGGACGTGTTCGTCGAGCTGGTAGGCGCGAGCATGGAGGAAGTTGAAAGTGCCGATACTCCCGCCAGTTAAACACCGCCACACCGGATGGCGGCTCTTTTTGATGACCGTGTGGGGACGCTCCTACCCGCGTATAGTGGGCATGCAGCGCGAGCGCTCGTGGCTGTTCTTCGACATCTTCCTGCCCCTGCTGGCCGTTTCGGCCTACGTATTCGTCTATCGGGCCATCCGCGCCCCGGAGGATTACGTCGGCTTCGTGATCGTCGGCGGGGCCATGACCGCCTTCTGGATGAACGTGCTGTGGTCCATGTCCAGCCAGCTTTACTGGGAGAAAGACAGCGGCAATCTGGCTCTGTATATTATTGCTCCCGGCCCGATGATGGCCAGCCTATTGGGGATGGCGGTTGGCGGCTTGTTTTCCACCACGCTGCGGGCGGTCGTCGTCCTGGTGATCGGCAGTTTATTGTTCAATGTCAGTTATACCGTTGCCAGTTTTCCCCTGCTGTTCCTGGTGTTCATGGTGGCGATGACCGCCCTTTACGGCCTGGGCATGGCCACGGCTTCGATCTTCCTGCTGCTCAGCCGCGAAGCGTGGCACATTGCCAACCTGGCCCAGGAGCCAATTTACCTGATCTCGGGTTTTTATTTCCCGATCAAAAGCTTCCCATTCTGGCTGGCAGCCGCTGGCTCGTTGATCCCTTTGACGCTTGGCCTGGACGCTATGCGCCAGCTCGCTTTTGCTTCCGGTCCAGGCCTGGGCTTTATCAGCGTTCCGCTCGAATTGGGAATCCTGTGCTTGCTGGCGTTCATCTTCCTGCTGGTAGCTTATTTTCTGCTTAAATACATAGAAAAGTTGGCGATCAGAGAGGGCAGATTGACGGATAGCAGAACATAGACGACGGACGACAGACCACGGACGATGGACGACAGACCCCTGGCAATGGACACCAGATTATTTTCTACCATGTTGGATGAAGCGCCTCTGATCTTTGTGGTCTGTGGTCCGTCGTCTATGGTCAACTTGGAGCATTATGTCCCTCACTAAAACTATTTCTCGTTCTTTCCTCACCGCGGCCTGGCTGGGTTGGAAGATCGAATCGAATTGGACTGATCCGTTTTTGTTTGCAGTCTATTCGATTGTCAAGCCGCTGGCGGGAGCTTTTATCATTGTGGTCATGTATGGCGTTATTGCCAACGGCAATTTCAATACACCAATTTTCGCCTACATATATGTTGGCAATGCTTTTTACCGTTTTGTGGGCGATATCATGACCGGCATTTCCTTTGCCATCATCGATGACCGCGAGCGCTACCGCACCTTGAAGTATATCTACACTGCCCCGGTGAACGTCCCGTATTACCTGCTTGGGCGGGGGGTGGCGCGCATTCTGGCGAGCAGCTTTGCAGTGGTTATCACGATGGGTGTCGGTATTTTGTTCCTGCACCTGCAGTTTGACCTGCAAAAAGTGGACTGGCTCCTCTTCCTGGTGACCCTGCTGGTGGGAATTGTGATGCTGGCGATGTTAGGCCTGATCCTGGCGGGAATCACCCTGGTAACTGCTAACCATCAGTATGTCCTCGGTGATGCGGTCTCTGGGGCGCTGTTCCTGTTCAGCGGGGCCATCTTCCCGCTGGAGGTGCTGCCGGCCTGGCTCAGACCGGTGGGCTTCATCATCCCGGTCTCCTACTGGCTGGAACTGCTGCGCCGGGCCCTGATCGGCAACGTGGCCCAGGCGTTTCCAACCTTCACCTCGTTGAGCAATTTGCAGCTCCTCGGCATCCTGATTGGGCTGGCAGTTGTCTTCGGCGTGGCCAGCGTTTTCATCTTTCGGCTGTGCGACCACGCCGCTCGCGAAGGCGGCCTGATTGACCTGACGACAAATTATTAATATTTGTTGGGTTGTCTTTTGCGGGCTGCATCCGCAAAAAGACAACCCAACAAATATTTTTGCAGGGTGTTTTTCGTGGGCGTAGCCCAC
>DBMK01000295.1 GCA_002298885.1 Anaerolineaceae bacterium UBA700 | reverse complement strand
GCAAAAATAAGGTGTCAGGTCTTTGTTATCAGGACATTCGTCTAAAATAAACGATATAAATGCATCGCCTCGCGCACGTCGAGCAGCGGATGAAGATGGACGGTGAAGGTGTAGGGGACGGGCTGGATGAGATACTTTGGCAGCGGGCCAGGGCCGCAGGAATTGCTGCCCAGTCCGGCTTGAAGGAAATCCAGGTTAAGAATTGTATCACCGCAGGGTACAAGCTCGTGCGTGTGGGTCGCCCGGGTCAGGTCCTGGGTGGTGAACTGCTGGACGCTGGCGTTCAGCAATGGTCCGCTGGACGGGGCGGCTGCCAGCAGACCCATGCCGCGCAGGTCGGTTACCGCCGCCCAACGCACGTCCGTCTTGTTGCCGTACTCCTGGGGGAAAATGTACGGCACGTATTGGCCGGCTACGCTGCCCGAATAGACCCCCACCAGGGCGCTCTCCTTGCGGTCCGGGTAGCTCTCGTGCGGTCCGCGCCCGTACCAGGTAAAGCGGTCGAAGCGCCCCGGCAGGCGCAGTTGGAGCCCAATGCGCGGCAGCACCGGCAGCGGGCTGAGCGGCTTGATGCTGGTTTCCAGGCAGATTTCGCCTCCGGCGTCGATCGTGTAGCGGTAGGTGCAATTGAACACCGGGGGCAGCGCATACGTCCCCAGGACCGTCTCCACTTCGATGACAGCGGTGTGGGGAAGCTCACCCAGCAGCTCGATGCGGCGCAGCACCGGCTCCAGGCGGTCCAGGCCCGCCCGGCGCCATTCCTTAGCAATGTGGACGTCGTTATCGGTGGGGGCGCGCCAGACGTTGAACTGCGGACCGCGCGCCAGGAGCGGGATGCCGGCGAATTCCCAAGAAACCATCACCCCGGATGAAACATCAAACGCCAGGTAAAAATCCTCGCCCCGCAGCACCAGCCTGCGCCGGTCGTGCTCGACCCTCAGCTCGGAAGAGGTATGAACCGCCAGCGCCGGAAGATCCGGCGTTTTGAGCGGCAGCTCGAACTGGGCATTGGCCACCTCGTAGCCGCGCTGCGCCCAGGGCGTGTCCGCCGCCAGCCGGAAACTGAAGGTTAGCCAATAGTGGACGCCCGGGGCCGGTTCCAATGGCTTGAACGGCAAAGTGAAGGCCTTCGAGCCGCCGGGGGCGATGTTGAGCGCCGGCAGGATGCCGTGCTCTAAGGGCTCGCCGTCCGCCGATACCTGCCAGGTCCCTTCCAGGTGGTTGAGCGGTGTGAAGGCATAGCGGTTAATAATCTTGACTTTGCCCTTCAGCAGGTCCACTGGCAGCACTTCCACCGGCTCGAGAACCTTCTTGTACTCGAGCAGGCCGGGGTAAGGCCGGCGGTCGGGAAAAGTCAGCCCGTCGATGCAGAAATCGCCGTCGTTCGGCTGGTCGCCAAAATCTCCGCCGTAGGCGTAGTATTCCACTCCCTCCGGCGAACGCTTGCGCAAGCTGTGGTCGCACCATTCCCATACGCAGCCGCCCATCAAACGCGGGTAGGAGCGGATAGCATCCCAATACTCTTTGAGGTTGCCCGGGCCGTTGCCCATGGCGTGAGCATATTCGCACATGAAGAACGGGCGCGGGTCGCTCGAACGCCGCCCCTGCTCAATTAATCGCTCCACGGTCGGGTACATCACGCTGACCACGTCCACCAGGGCGGCTTCACCAGCGCCTTCGTAGTGGATCGGGCGGCCCGGGTCGATCTTGCGCATCAACGCGGCCATGAGGGCATGGTTACGGCCGTAGCCTGATTCATTCCCGAGCGACCACAGCACGATGCAGGGGTGGTTGCGGTCACGCAGCAGCATGCGCTCGGCGCGGTCGAGGAAAGCCGCCTCCCAGGCCGGGTCGTCGGCCAGCGCCGAACGGTCGCCGACGGCGTCGAAACCGTGCGTTTCCAGGTCGGCCTCGTCGATCACGTACAGTCCCAGGCGGTCGCACAGGTCCAGCCAGCGCGGGTCGTCCGGGTAGTGGGCACAGCGCACGGCATTGATGTTGTGCTGCTTCATCAGCAGGATATCCTGCAGCATCGTATCGTAGGTGACCACCTGGCCCAGGTCCGGGTGAGTCTCGTGGCGGTTGACGCCCTGGAGCTTGACTGGCACGCCGTTGATCTTGAACAGCCCCCGTTTGGCTTCGACCTTGCAGAAGCCCACCTTTACACTCACCACTTCCAACAGGCTGCCATCAGCGGCAAACAGGTGGATCAATAAAGTGTACAGCCAGGGGTTTTCCGCCGTCCACAACTGCGGCGCGGCGATCTTCAAAGTCGACTCGAGGGCGTGCTCGCGCTCGGGGGTAAAGGCCAGGGGTTTGCTGAGCTCCCATTCCGCAACCATCTCACCGGCCGGGTCCATCAGGCGGGCCGCGACCCGGTTACGCCGGCTGGGCCCGAGCGAGTAATTCTTCACCCACACTTTCAGGCTAAGGGCGGCGTCGATATTCTGATCGTCCAGCAGGGTGCGCACGAAGCAGTCGCGCACGTGGAGCGGAGGCGTGGCCACCAGGAAGGCGTCGCGGAAGATTCCGCTCATGCGCCACTTGTCCTGGTCTTCCAGGTAGCTGCCGTCGGACCATTGAAACACCTGAACTGCCAGGTTGTTTTCTCCTGCATGCAGCAGGCCGGTGATATTGAATTCGGAATTCAGGTGGGCTCCCTGGCTGTAGCCCGCCATTTTGCCGTTGATCCACACGTAGAAAGCCGAATCGACGCCCTCGAAGTTCAAGAAAACCTGGCGTCCATTCCAATCGAGCGGCAGGGAAAAAGCGCGGCGGTAAAGACCCACCGGGTTGTCCGGCGGAACGTGTGGAGGATCGACCGGGAAGGGGTAATTGTGGTTGGTATAGACCGGAGTGCCGTAACCGTGCATCTGCCAGTTGCTGGGGACGGGCAGGCTGTCCCAGCCGCGAGCGTCGTAGTGCTCCTCCTGGAACCCGGGCGGGACTTCGTTCGGATTGGGCGCGTAGAAAAATTGCCAGTTTCCATTGAGCAGTTTAAAATAAGGAGAGACGCTGCGCTCTGCAATGCGGGCCGTTTCAGAATTGTCAAACGGGATCAGAATAGCGTGCGCAGGCTGGCGCTGGCGCGCCAGGATTTCTGGATTTTCCCAATCGGGAGGATTCGGGATACCGGAAAAGGTCATAAACGATCCTTTGAGCTGGTTACGAATACACAAACCCTTAATAATTTTATACGCAACTCAAAAAGCAGGGAGGTTTCGATGCCCACTCGCTTCGATATGGTCGGCCTGTTTGTCAATAACCTGGCGGAAATGGTCACGTTCTACCGGGACGTTCTCGGCCTGGAGATCGCCTGGGATGGGAACGGCCCTTATGCCGAATTCCAGCACGCTGGGATCCGTTTTTCGATGTACCAGCGCAGCCTCCTGCCCGGGCTGTTGGGGGCGGAACCAACCTACCCGGCGGGCATCAACGGCACGTTCGAGCTGGCAATCGATCTGCCATTCTACACGGATGTAGACCACGAATTCGACCGGGTTGTTAGAGCGGGCGCCCGGCCGATCTATACCCCACGCAATGAATCCTGGGGCATGCGCTCGTCGATGGTTGCCGACCCGGAGGGCAACCTGATCGAAATCGGTTCATGGGGTAAGGGAAAAGGCGAAATCCTGGCGCAATCGCCGGAATAATTTATCAATCTCGAGGAGCAATCATGAACATCGAAAAAATAGCCTATAAAGGGTGGCCAAACTGCTACCGCCTGTCCAACGACCTGGTGGACCTTATAGTCACCACTGACGTGGGGCCGCGCATCATCCGCTTTGGGTTCAACGGCGATGTCAACGAGTTCAAAGAATATGCCGACCAGATGGGCAAAACAGGCGGCGAGGAATGGCGTATTTACGGCGGTCACCGCCTGTGGCACGCTCCGGAAGACCCGATCCGCACCTATTTTCCGGATAATTACCCGGTTTCGGCGCGGGTCTTCCCCAAATTCCTGCGCGTCACCCAACTGACCGAAGCCACCACCGGCATCCAGAAGGAGATGGACATCCGGCTCGATCCGGATGCGGCCCACGTGCACATCACCCATCGCCTGGTGAATAACAACTTGTGGGAGATCGAACTTTCAGGTTGGGCGCTGAGCGTGATGGATCCGGGCGGGGTGGCCATCCTGCCGCTGCCGCCGCGCGGCGAGCACCCGAGGGACCTTCTGCCCACCAGCAGCCTGGTCCTCTGGCCGTACACCGACGTGACCGACCCGCGCTGGACGTTTGGCAGGCGGTTCATCCTCTTCCGCCAGAATCCGCGCTGGGCAGTGCCCCAAAAGATCGGCGCGCTGGTGCCGGACGGCTGGTTTGCCTACGCCCACGCCGGGCATCTCTTCGTAAAGAAGTTTACCTGTTACCTCGATGGTGCCTATCCTGACATGGGCAGCTCGATCGAGATGTTCAACCGGGATGACATGGCCGAAATGGAAACGCTCAGCCCGATTGTGCCTCTGGCCCCGGGCGAAGGCCTGCAGCACGAGGAGGATTGGTACCTGCTCAAGGACGTCCCTCAGCCGGACAGCGAAGCCGACGTAGAAAAGTACGTGGAGCCCAAAGTAAAGGATTTGGGCAGCCCCTCGTAAGCAAATTTCTCCCATCTCCCCAGCCCCCTTCCCGCTGGGAAGGGGGAGTTGTATTAATAGGGTGTTTTTGTCCCGTAAACGGGACAAAAA
>DBMK01000271.1 GCA_002298885.1 Anaerolineaceae bacterium UBA700 | reverse complement strand
TTTGTGCGGGCGGAGCCCGCACAAAACACCACTTAACCCTCTTATTAACTTTGTTCCACTTCCTGCGGCTGCGAAATATGCTGGGTGGAGGATTTCTCGACGGGGCCGTATTGGCCGGTGGCGACGAGCAGCTTGTTGAGCGCAGAGAGGTAGGCCTTGGCGCTGGCGACGACGATGTCCGTGTCGGCGCCGTAACCGCCGTAGGTGCGCGGCTGCTCGGTCTCGGTCTGCGGGGACAGGGTCTGCCCCAGGCCCTCGGCCTGGACGCGCACGGTCACCTCGCCCAGGGCGTCGATGCCCTCGGTGACGGCGTGGACCACGAATTCCTGCAGGACGTTGGGCGCGTGCACGATGGCGTCGATGGCCTTGTAGGCTGCGTCCACCGGGCCGGTGCCGATGGCGGCCTGCAGGTGCAGGGCGCCTTCGGGGTCGCGCAGGCGGATGGTGGCGGTGGGCATGCCCATCGTCCCGCAGGCCACCTGCAAGCCGTCCAGGGAATACAGCTCGCGCGGCTGGTACAGCTCGTCGGCGATCAGGGCTTCCAGGTCGGAATCGGTGATCACCTTCTTCTTGTCGGCCAATGCCTTGAAGCGCTCGAAGATCACGTCCAACTCGCCCTCGCCCAAAGCAAACCCCAGCGAATACAGGCGGCTCTGCAGGGCGTGGCGGCCGGAATGCTTGCCCAGCACCAGNNGGGCGCATGATCTCGTAGGTCTGCTGGTTCTTTAGCAGCCCGTCCTGGTGGATGCCGGCTTCGTGGGCGAAGGCATTAGCGCCGACGATGGCCTTGTTGGCCTGGACGGCGATGCCGGTATAGTTGCTGACCATCTTGCTCAGGCGGGTGATCTGGGTGGAGTCGATGCCGGTGGTCAGCTTGAAGACCGGGTTGCGGGTCTGGATGGCCATGACCACTTCTTCGAGGGCGGTATTGCCGGCGCGCTCGCCGATGCCGTTGATGGTCACCTCGGCCTGGCGCGCCCCGGCGCGCAGGCCGGCCAGGGTGTTGGCAGTAGCCATGCCCAAATCGTTGTGGCAGTGGACGGAGACCACGCAGCGATCGATACCGGGGGTGTGCTTGATGATCCCGGCGATCAGCCCGCCGAACTCGTCCGGCAGGGTGTAGCCGACTGTATCCGGAATGTTGAGGGTGGTGGCCCCGCATTGGATGGCCACTTCCAGCACCTGGTAGAGGAATTCGGGGTCGCTGCGCCCGGCGTCTTCGGGGCTGAATTCGACGTCGTCGCACAGGCTGTGGGCGTAGGTCACCATCTCGCGCACGCGCTCCACCACCTGCTGGCGGGTCATCTTCAGCTTGTACTGCATGTGGATTTCCGACGTAGCCAGGAAGGTGTGGATGCGCGGCCTGGCTGCCGGACGGACCGCTTCCCAGGCTTTGTCGATGTCACCGCGGGTGGTGCGCGCCAGGCCGCAGATAATGGGCACCCGGCCGCCTTCGGGATCGTTGCCGACCTCGACAGCGATCTTGCGTACGGCCTCCAGGTCGTCCGGAGAGGCGGCCGGGAAGCCCGCTTCGATCACATCCACCCCCAACCGGGCCAGGCCGCGGGCCAATTCCAGCTTTTCGGCGCTGGTCATAGTTGCGCCCGGCGACTGCTCGCCGTCGCGCAGGGTGGTGTCAAAAATACGAACGTAGTTGCTTGCCATGGGCGCCTCCGCTTAGCCCTGCTTCCAGTTCTCGGGTCGCAGCGAACGGACCTTGGCGCCGGCCTGCCACATCTCGGATTCGCGCATCGTGCGCAGCTCGGCGTCCAGCTTCTCCTGGTAATCCGGGGCGCTGTTGGATTCGATCACGATGCGGGTTTCCTCGCCGGCGGCCACGCTCTGGTACAGGCGCTCGAAGACCGGCAGCGTGGCGTCGCGGAACACGGGTCCCCAATCCAGGGCGCCGCGTTGGGCGGTGGTGGAGCAGTTGGCGTACATCCAGTCCATGCCGTTCTGGCTGACCAGGCGGATCAGGCTCTGGGTGAGCTCTTCGACCGTCTCGTTGAAGGCTTCGCTAGGGGAATGGCCGTGCTTGCGCAGGGTGGTGTATTGAGCCTCCATGATGCCTGCCAGGGCGCCCATCAACACGCCGCGCTCGCCGGTCAGGTCGGAGTACACCTCGTGTTTGAAGGTGGTGGCGAACAAATAGCCCGAGCCGATAGCGATGCCGAGGGCCAGGGTGCGCTCGCGGGCGCGCCCGGTGTAATCCTGCTCGACGGCGAAGCTGCTGTTGATGCCGCTGCCGTTGAGGAAATTGGCGCGCACGCTGGTGCCGGATCCCTTGGGGGCCACCAGCACAACATCCACGAAATCCGGGGCGACCACGCCGGTCTGGTCCTTGTAGACCACGGCGAAACCGTGCGAGAAGTAGAGGGCGTCGCCCTCCTTCAGGCAGGCCTTGATGCGCGGCCAGGTCAGCTTTTGGGCGGCGTCCGAGACCAGGTACTGGATCACGGTGGCGCGCCCGGCGGCCTCTTCCAGCGAGAACAGGGTTTCGTTGGGCACCCAGCCGTCCTTGAGGGCCTTGTTCCAGCCTCGCCCGCCGGGGTTGACCCCGACGATCACCTTGATGCCGTTGTCGCGCATGTTCAGCGCCTGGGCGGGACCCTGCACGCCGTACCCCAGCACGGCGACGGTTTCATTCTTCAGCACCTGCTGAGCCTTTTCCAGCGGGAATTCCTGCCGGGTGACCACTTCCTCTTCCACGCCGCTAAAATTCATCTTTGCCATAAAAAAACTCCTTTTCGGTTGGCGGGTGTTACCGGCCAGGGCCGATAACCACACCGAAGATTTTTTGACCTAACCCCCCGGCCCCCTTCCCTAAAGGGAAGGGGGAGGTTATTTTCGTTGTTTTTTTGGCGGACATCATCCGCCAAAAAAACAACGAAAGAGTTGGTCCTTTCCCCTTTCGGGGAAGAGGGAAATTACTTTTATTTCGTTTTGGGCGGACGAAGTTCGCCCAAAACGAAATTGTAGAATTTCTCCCCTCCCCTTTAGGGGAGGGGCCGGGGGTGGGGTCAGTTCCATGCGGAGGCAGCATAGGTCTCAACTTCCAGCCTCCACATACGCCCCGTTGCCGTTTGAGGTGGGGTAGAGGGAGGCGCCGCCGCGGGCCATGGCGACGATGCCGGTGCGCACCATTTCGATGATGCCCCACGGGCGCAGCACGTCGATGAAGCCCTCGATCTTCTCCTCGTCGCCGGTGATCTCGATGATGAACGAATTGTTGGTCACGTCCACGATGCGGGCCCGGAAGACATCTACCACCTGCATGATGTGGGTGCGGTTCTCGGCGCTGGCGTTGACCTTGATCATGGCCAGGTCGCGGCTCACACAGGGCATGGTGGACAGGTCCACCACCTGGAGCACGTTCACCAGCTTGTACAGGTAAGCTGTCAGGCGCTCCATGCTCGTCTCGTCGCCGTCCACCGTGATGGTCATGCGCGAGACTTCCGGCGCTTCGGTGTGCCCCACGGTGAGCGACTCGATGTTGTAGGCCCGGCGCCGGAACAGGGAAGCCACCCGGTTCAGCACACCCGGCTTATCCTCAACCAGAACGACAATCGTATGACGCATAATTCCTCTTCTTTTCTCTTGTTTTTGGGAGATCCTCCTCCCAAAAAACAAGAGAAAAAAGCTTCTAGATGGCGCTGTCCGCGGTTTCCATGATCGGGTTGGGAACTGGGCGGCGGATCATGGCCTTCAGGTCGGCGCCGGTGGGCACCATGGGGTAGACGCTGTCCTCTTTTTCCACCCGGAAGTCGATCACCACCGTGCCGTCGGTCTCCCGGGCTTGGCGGATAGCTGGCATGACGTCGGCCCGCTGAGTCACGCGCAGGCCGGTCAGGCCATGAGCCTGGGCCAGCATGACGAAATCGGGGCTGTGGATGGGGGTGGCCGAATAGCGCCGGTCGTAGAAGAACTCCTGCCACTGGCGCACCATGCCCAGGTAGCCGTTGTTGATGATGGCAACGTTGACCTTGATGCCATCCTGGGCAGCGGTGGAGAGCTCGGCCTGGGTCATCTGGAACCCGCCGTCGCCGCACACCACCCACACGTCCGCATCGGGGCGGGCCATCTTGGCGCCGATGGCGGCCGGCAGGCCGAAGCCCATGGTGCCCAGGCCGCCGGAGCTGATGAAGTTGCCGGGGAAATTCTGCTTGTAATATTGGGCGGTCCACATCTGGTTCTGACCCACGTCGGTCACCACCAGGGCCTTGCCCTCGGTGGTGCGCCACAGGTCGTTGATCACGTGGGCGGCGTAGAGGTGGCCGTTATCGGGCAGATTCTGGATGTCGCGCACGGCGGTGTCGCCCTTCCACTCGCGGATCGTGTCCAGCCATTCGGCGTGCTCGGCCGGTCCCACCAGCGCCAGAAGCTGGCGCAGGGTGTTATCCAGGCTGCCGACCAGGGCCACGTCCACCTTGACGTTTTTGTTGACCTCGGCCTTGTCGATCTCGGCGTGGATCTTGCGGGCGTGCGGGGCGTAGCTCTTCAAGTTGCCGGTCACCCGGTCATCGAAGCGCATGCCGAAGGCCAGCAGCAGGTCCGATTCCTGGATGGCCTGGTTGACGAAGGCCTCGCCGTGCATGCCCATCATGCCCAGGGTCAGCGGGTGGTCCGCCGGGAAGCCGCCCAGGCCCAACAGGGTGAGAGCCACCGGGGTCTGGGTGCGCTCGGCGAACTCGCGCAGCTCGTCCATGGCCCCGCTGAGCAGCACACCGCGCCCGGCCAGGATCACCGGCCGGCGGGCGGACTGGATCAGCTCGACCGCGTTCTGGAAGTCCTGCGGCGCCGGGCTGTACTCGGGACGGTAGCCACGCATTTTCACCGGTTTGGGATCGAATTCCCACTCGGCCTGGTTCTGCTGGGCGTCCTTGGTGATGTCCACCAGCACGGGGCCGGGTCGCCCGGTGCGGGCGATGTAGAAGGCCTCGCGTAGGGTAGGACCGATGTCGCGGGCCTCGGTGATCAGGTAATTGTGCTTGGTGATCGGCAGGGTGATGCCGGTGACGTCGGTTTCCTGGAAGGCGTCGTAGCCCAGCAGCTTGCTGTTCACCTGGCCGGTGATAAATACGGTGGGCGAGGAATCCATCATCGCCGTGGCGATGCCGGTGACCAGGTTGGTGGCGCCGGGCCCGGAGGTGGCCATTGCCACCCCCACCCGGCCCGAAGCGCGGGCGTAGCCGTCGGCCATGTGGGCGGCGCCCTGCTCGTGGCGTACCAGCACGTGGTGGATCGGATAATCCGGCAGGGCGTCGTAGATCGGCAGGTTCGCGCCGCCCGGATAGCCAAAGACCACATCCACCCCCTCTTTGACCAGAGTTTCCCAAACGATTTGAGCGCCAGTACGTTTCATAAGATTACTCCTTTAATTTTTTTATCCACGAATTTCGCTAATAAAAATACAATTCGTGTAATTCGCGGATAACGTTCTTATTTAAAATTCCAATATGGCGCCGCGGTCGGCGCTGGTGACAAAATGGGCGTAGCGCCGCAGCCACTTGCTCTGCGAGCGGGGCTCGAAGGGCGGCAGGGCGGCCAGGCGCTGGCCGATCTCGGCGTCCGTCAGGCGCACGTTGAGGGTGCGGGCTTCGAGGTCGATCTCGACAACGTCGCCGGGGCACAGGGCGGCGATCGGACCGCCGGATGCCGCCTCGGGCGAGACGTGCCCGATGCAGGCGCCACGGGTGCCGCCGGAGAAGCGCCCGTCGGTGATCAGAGCTACCTTATCGCCCAGGCCCATGCCCATGATGGCGCTGGTGGGGCTGAGCATTTCCTGCATACCTGGGCCGCCCTTGGGGCCTTCGTAGCGGATGACTACCACATCGCCGGGGCGCACTTCGCCGGCCATGATGCCGGCCTGGGCAGATTCCTGCGATTCGTAAATGCGGGCCGGGCCGCTGAACTTGCGCATGGCGGGGGTCACGCCGCCGGTCTTGACTACGGCGCCATTGGGGGCCAGGTTGCCGAACAGGATGGCCAGCCCACCGCTGGCAGAATGGGCGTTGGGGTAGCGCCGGATCACGTCGTCGTCCTTAATCTCGGCTTGCTCGACGGCCTGGCGCAGCGGGCCGCCGGTGACGGTGACCCGGTCCAGGTGGAGCTGACCGGTGGCGGCCTGCACTTCCTTGAGGATGGCGGGGATGCCGCCGGCGCGGTGGACGTCTTCCATGTGCCACTTGCCTGCCGGGCTGACCTTGCACAGGTGCGGGGTGCGCTGGGAGACGGCGTTGATGCGCGACAAGGGATAATCGATGCCGCCCTCTGCGGCGATGGCCATGCCGTGCAGGATGGTGTTGGTGGAGCCGCCCATGGCCATGTCCAGGGCGAAAGCGTCGTCGAAGGCCTCCAGGGTGGCGATCTGGCGGGGGGTGATGTCGCGGCGGATCAGGTCCAGGATCAAACTGCCGGCCCGCCGGGCCAGGGCTTCGCGCTCGGGGGTGCGCGCCAGGGCCGAGCCGTTGTAGGGCAGGGCCAGGCCCAGGGCTTCCATCAGGCAGTTCATGCTGTTGGCGGTGAACATGCCCGAGCACGATCCGCAGGACGGGCAGGCGAAATCCTCGAGCAGCTTCAGCCGGCGGGCGTCGATCTTGCCGGCCTGGTAGGCGCCCACGCCCTCGAAGACCGAGATCAGGTCGATCGCCTCGCCCTCGGGGGTGCGCCCGGCGGCCATGGGGCCTCCGGAGATAAAAATTGCCGGGATGTTGACCCGCATTGCAGCCATCAACATACCCGGCACGATCTTGTCACAATTGGGGATACACACCATGCCATCGAAACGGTGCGCTTCCACCATGGTCTCCACGCAGTCGGCGATCAGCTCGCGCGAGGGCAGCGAGTACTTCATGCCCACGTGCCCCATGGCGATGCCGTCATCCACGCCGATGGTGTTGAACTCGAACGGCACCCCGCCGGCGTCGCGGATGGCCTGTTTGACGAACTTGCCGAATTCCTGTAAATGCACGTGCCCGGGGACGATATCCACGTAAGAATTGACCACGGCCACGAAGGGTTTGCCCATGTCGGCATCGGTCACGCCCACCGCTTTCAACAGGGCCCGGTGGGGCGCACGCTCGATACCGCTCTTGATTTGTTGAGATCGCATCTCTTTTCTCCAGTGCTGGGGGTGGGTTGTGTGTGCGGGCGAGGCCGCACACACAACCGCATCTCCCTTT
>DBMK01000127.1 GCA_002298885.1 Anaerolineaceae bacterium UBA700 | reverse complement strand
AGGTAGAATGCGATTGCCCTGGTCCGCCAATATCTCCAAAATCGACATTTAACTTTGATGTACAATGATTGATATGATCGCTCGCCTAAGCAGGAAGGATTTGATGAACGTCCCGGCGGTGGTCGGGTTTATCGCCGTGGCCGTGTCGGGGATGATCTCGGTGGAGGACCCCCAACGCAGGATCTGGGCCGCCGGCCTGCTGGTTGCATTCGGCGTCTTCTTCTTCTCCCTGCCGGATTACCAACCCTTCGGACCGCGCACCTGGCACCTGCGCCTGGGCCTGCTGACCGTGGTGGGGGGAGCGCTGACCATGCTGCAGCCCGGCTGGGGTATTTTTCCGATCCTGTTCTTCATGACCAGCCCGATGGCGATCAGCCACTTCCCCAACCGCACCGGAGTGGCCTGGGTCGGCGTGTTCACCCTGGTCACCGCGGCGATCTTCATCGCCTACACGGGATTCAGCGGCCTGATCCAACTCTTGCCCTACATGGCCGGCTACATCTTCTTCGCCGCCTTCGGCTGGACCACCGTACAGGCCATGCGCGACCGCGAGCGCAGCGAGCAGCTTCTGGCCGAGCTGCAGCAGGCCCACGCCCAGTTGCAGGACTACGCCGCCCGGCTGGAGGAGATGACCATCACCCAGGAGCGCAACCGCATCGCCCGCGAAATGCACGACACCCTCGGCCACCGCCTGACCATCTCATCCGTCCAACTCGAAGGGGCCCAGCGCCTGGTACGCAGCAACCCGGAGCGGGCCGAGCAGATCCTGGGCACGGTGCGCGAGCAGATCCGCGAGGGCCTGGGCGAGCTGCGCCGCACCGTGGCCATGCTGCGCGCCTCGGTGGAAGAGGACCTGCCCCTCGAACAGGCGCTGCCCAGGCTGGCCGGCCAGATCCAGGAGGCCACCGGCATGCACATCAACCTCAGCCTGGAGGATTGCCCCGAGGCGTTGCCGGCGCCTTACCGTCAGGCTCTGTACCGGGCGGCCCAGGAGGGGTTGACCAACATCCAGCGCCATGCCCGCGCCAGCGAGGTGTGGCTGCGCCTGGAACAGCGCGACGAGCAGATCACCCTGCTGCTCAGCGACAACGGGGTGGGCATCCCCGCCGAGCTATCCCCGGGCGGGTTTGGGCTGACCGGCTTGAAGGAGCGGGCGGCTATGTTGGGCGGCGACTTTTTCCTCGACCCGCGCCCGGGCGGCGGCGCCCAGCTCACCTTCCGCCTGCCCTTTCCCCCGGTCCCCGGGAAAATTCAGGAGACGCATCTTGACGACAAGCCCTGCGACTGCTAGCGCCCCCATCCGGGTGTGCCTGGTGGACGACCAGCGCCTGATGCGCGACGGCCTGCGCACCCTGTTAGAGCTGGAGGACGGCCTGGAAGTGGCCGGCGAGGCCGAAGAGGGCCAGGGCGCCCTGCAGCTTTACGAGGCGGTCCGCCCGGACGTGATGCTGATGGACGTGCGCATGCCCGGCATGGACGGGGTGGAGGCCACCCGGCGCCTGCTGGCCCGCTGGCCCGAGGCCCGGGTGATCATCCTGACCACCTTCGACGACGAAAACTATATTTTCGAGGGGCTGCGGGCGGGCGCCCTGGGGTACCTGCTCAAGGACGTGTCCGGGCAGGAGCTGGCCGAGGCCATCCGCAAGGTGGCCCAGGGCGGCGCCCTCATCGAGCCCTCCGTGGCGCGCAAGGTGCTGGCCGAGTTCTCGCGCCTGGTGCCCAGCCGCCCCCCTGCCCCAAGCGCCCTCCCCGAGCCGCTTTCGGGGCGCGAGCAGGAGATCCTGGCCGGCATCGCCAAGGGGCTGACCAACAAGGAGATCGCCGTGCGCCTGAGCCTCACCGAGGGCACGGTCAAGAACTACGTCTCGGTCATCTTCCAGAAGCTGGGCGTGCAGGATCGCACCCAGGCGGCGCTGAAGGCGCGCGAGTTGGGTCTTTCATAAAATAATTTTGGATTTTTCGGGGCGGCCATCGCCAGCGACGAGCGCGGTTTCCGCCGCCCCCTCGGCGCGGCCTGCGACATCGGCGCGGTGGAGTTTTCGCCGTACGGGGAGTATGTACCGGTCGCCAAAAAATAAACCTCACCCCCCGGCCCCCTCTCCATGGAATGGAGAGGGGGAGAAACAATTGCCTTGGGGAGGTATCCGCTCGCCAGATAGAATCGGCCGGGCTGTCGCATTGGCCTTTTTCCGCTCGCAGGCTAATCTATGCTCTAAGGGGGTCTGTGACCCCCGTTTTGAGCCGGGGCCGAGAAAGAAAAATATTTGAAACGAATACGGGGCGGCGATATTGATTTTTAAGGTACAAAGGAAAGTTTATTGAACGATTCGATTAAAATATGTAGAAGAGCACGGCTGTAACGGGGATTGAACCGGGCTTTGATTCAAAGAAACGCAATATTCGTTTTGGAACGAATCGCGGAACGAATTGTTCCGTGAAAACAAATATGAAACAATTCGGGGGAGAGAGACGAGGAAGAAGGTGATGGGGAACATTTGTTCTGGATAGAGTATAACGAAAAGAGAGGCGGAGGGCAACCCGTGCATAGTTGCAATTTACCCGTGCAAATTTTCTTTCATATTTGTAATGCAAATAATCCGATTGGATTTATATAATGGAAATACCGATCATGCCGACCTCTTGAACCCTATCCATATAATTTCTACACCACCGATGCCAAAAACCTATAATACCGCCGCAAAATCGACACGTAAAATGGCCGCCAGCCGCCGAAACCAGTTGTTTAAGGTTGGGTTGGTTGCCATCGGCGCTGTGATCCTCATCACGGTCTTGTTATCCAACAGTTCCAGCCTGCAGATTGGCGGAACCGGATTATTAATCTTGCTGATCGCTTTGCGTGTCATCCCGGACCTTTTTGATAATTACTCGCGCAAGAAAGAAAAAACGATCCGGCGCGCCGACCGCGGGGCAGACGCCGAAGAGGATATTGGGGGACTGCTGGAACAATTGGGGGATGATTTCGTGGTGTTGCACGATATCGAAAGCCCGTACGGGAATATCGACCACATCGTTATCAGCCAGAAAAGCGGGATTACCTTGCTAGAGACAAAATCACACCGCGGTAAGGTGACGACAACGGAAAGCGATATCCTGGTCAACGGGAAAAAGCCCGAGAAAGATTTCGTTGCCCAGGCGCTGAAAAACAGCTACTGGCTCCGGGATGAAACCGAACGTGTTTTGCAGATTAAGCCCTGGATCACCCCGGTTGTCGTTTTTACGAATGGCTTCGTCGAGCCAGGCCGCCCAATCAAAGGGGTGCGAGTAGTGAACAAGAAATTCCTGCTCCAGTTGCTACAAACGGGAAGGGCCGATTCTGTCAATGCCGCGATAATTTGGACCAACCGCGATAGGTTGGCGGACGATTTGACAGGCGTCATTCATTCACCAGCTCAAAAAGAGACACTTGTTGAAAGGCTTTGCCCGAAATGTGGCAAGAAAATGGTTGAAAAAATTGCCAAAGGTGGTCCTCAAGTAGCGGGGAAACGTTTTTGGGTGTGCCTGGATTATCCACAGTGTAAGACAGCTTTTCCAATTGAATAAAGAGGAAGTTCAGGCTCTCAACAGTCTTCATTAGGCGTAGAGGCGAACACATGGTTCGTCACTACGCGGGAATAAATTCGCGAATCGGGGGAATTTTGGCTACGACCTCACCCCCCGGCCCCCTCTCCATGGAATGGAGAGGGGGAGAGCTTTCAAGGGTAGGTTTTTAGCTGCCAAGGTTCAGGGAAGAAAACGCCAAGAGGGATAGGGCGATGGGCAATAAGGGCAGCAAGGATAACAATAAGGCCGCGGGAAAAGCGACTCAGTAAGCGAGGCTGGGAAGGGCGGCATTTCGTTCTACGGGCGATATGAGTAGGGGGTAAAAGTTCGAGCGAACTGGCAGGCAAGTTGGCATCGACTTCTCCGCCGACGCTGACGACCCACAAGGTGGCGACGGCGAGGGCCAACCAGAAGCGGGCTGCTCGTGCAGGGTCGATCATGCGGGTGTATTGCCATTGCCAACCACCTCGTTTAAGGTCCTTGAAGCTATCCTCGATCCAGCTGCGCATCCCGTACCAGGCAGCCGAGGCTTGGGCAGGCGGGAGGTCCGTCAGGATCAGCCAGGGTTCTTTGTATTGAGTGCCCCAGCAGGCCAGCAAGGTGCCTTCGATCGAGTTCTTCGCAAAACAAGTTACCCATCCAGCCCAAATCGACCCAGAAGAGGGAAGTAATTGCTTTAATGGCAAGAATCGAGCCGTCCCTTTTGGGCGATACATACTACGCAAGTTGATGCGCAGGAATGGATGCCACCCACATTCTTGAATAGCCTCATACAGCCAACGAGCATATAAGCCTCGGTCTGCCATCACTACCACCAGCCAATCGGGTGGAACGGTACGGTTCAGTCCCTTGAACAAATTTAGCCAGGGCTCTTTCCAAGAACCGGGTTGCCCTTCGCTCAAAACGGCCCAGGCAACCGGGATCGCACATCCCCGGTAAACAACGCTGATCGAAAGGACCACGAAAATCTTCTTCAACGAGGTCGCATCCATCGCTAATACCATCTGCCGTTCTTCCGCTGCCCATTGGGCAAGAACCCACTTCAAAAGCGGCCCAAAACTCTGACTGACTTGCCAATCGATCCGCTTCTTGCCCTGCTTGTCTTGCTTGTCCCAATACCATTCCCGCAAACGCTGCCTCAAATTGCTTTCTTTTTCACCGAAATTACTGGCTAAGCTCGCTACTACCTGACTCAAGCCGCACGTTTTGGCCACCACGATCCCATAACTCCACAACGCTAACACTGTCCTTTGTGGCCCACTTAGGTGCCCCATGTGTGTTTCAACGATCGCTTTCCATTCCCTAAACGGTTTTGTGGTATTAATTGTCTGCCTCTATTTGATTGGAGTGTGTTTGGCAAAACTATTCTACCAATCATTTAGAGGCATTTGTTTTGGTATTTTAAAAACCTACCCTTGAAAGGAGGGGGAGAGGGCAATTGCTTCGGGGAGGTATTTGTTCACCAGATAAAATCGGCCGGGCTGTCGCATTGGCCTTTTTCCGCTCGAAGGGGGTCTTCGAGCGGTAAAATTCGTGAAAAATCGTGTAATTAGCGGTTAAATTGCTCTACCTCCCTTGACTATACAACGAATCGTGTGATAAACTGTGCCTTAAGGATTGAGATCAAAAATGGCGTATTTTGGCAAGCAAACTGTACTGGTCCTGACCGCGAGAGGCGGCGCCTCTGGCTATTCCTTGTACAGGTGCGCCTGCTGACCGCTTAGATATACGCATTAAAAAGGCCGCGGCGCACCCAGCCCGCGGCCTTTTTGTTTCCCCATTCTCATGCACTACCCATTCCCTCTGCCCGGCCGCGGCGCACTCTGCGGCCGTTTTTTTTTGTTTGGAGATTGCGATACGGAAGAAAAGAAATACGTGATCCACGAATTGCACGAATTTCACTGATTTTTAGAATTAGTGCAATTAGCGTAATTAGCGGATAAATTTACTTCTGTAAGAAAAGTTGTATGGAGTGTGTGACATGTCTATTCTTAGCGCTGATGAACTGAGCTTATCCTTCGGAGCCTTCGACCTGTTCAAGGGCATTTCGGTGACCATCGCTGCCAACAGCAAGATCGGCCTGATCGGCCCCAACGGCATCGGCAAGACCTCGCTGCTGCTCATCCTGGCCGGGCTCAACCCGCCCACCACCGGGCGGGTGAGCATCGCCCGCAGCCGGCGCCTGGGCTACCTGCGCCAGGAGGCCGTGGACGCCTTCGCCGACCGCGACAACACGGTCTACGCCGAGATGCTGACCGTGTTCGCCGGCCTGCAGGCGCAGCAGGCGCGCCTGACCGAACTGGAGGAGGCCATGTCGTCCGGGGAGTATTCGGACGAATTGCTGGCGGAGTACGGCGACCTGCAGCAGGCCTTCGAGCATGCCGGCGGCTACGATTTCGACCTACGCATCCAGCAGATCCTGGAGGGCCTGGGGCTGGGCCGCGACAACTGGCAGACCCCGCTCAACCACCTGAGCGGCGGACAGAAGACCCGCGCCCTGCTGGCCCGCCTGCTGCTCGAAAAGCCCGACCTGCTGATGCTGGACGAGCCGACCAACCACCTGGATATCGAGGCGGTGGAATGGCTGGAACGCGCCCTGGCCGAGTGGGACGGCGCCCTGCTCATCGTCAGCCACGACCGCTACTTCCTGGACAACACCGTTACCAGCATCTGGGAGATGAGCCCGACCGGGATCGAGGTGTACTCCGGCAGCTACAGCGCCTACCTGGTGCAGCGCCAGTCACGCTGGGAGTACTACGAGCGGGTGTACGCCGAGGAAAAAGAGCGCCTGCTCAAAGAGGTGGATTTCATCCAGCGCAACTGGGTGCGGGCCAGCACCCACGCCCGCGCCCTGGGCCGCCTGCGCCAGCTCAGCCGCGACCTGGCGGTGGTCGAGCGCTACGGAGTAATGGCACTGCGCAGCGGCAAGAAATGGTCCGAGATGGACCTGAGCTCCGACCGCCCGCTGGACGTGATCGAGGCCATCCGCGGGGTCAACGCCATCGGGATGGCCAGCAGCCGCCCGCCGGCCATCCGCCCGCGCCTCTCGGCCGCCCACACCAGCGGCACGTTGGTGCTGCGCGCCGCCCGGGCCACGGTGGGCTACCCGGGCAACCCGCTGTTCGAGGTGCGCGACCTGGAGCTGCGCCGCGGCGAGTGCGCCGCCCTCATCGGGCCCAACGGCAGCGGCAAGACATCCTTCTTGAAAACTCTGCTGGGCCAGATCGAGCCGCTGGAGGGCCGCCTGGAGCTGGGCGCCAGCCTGAAGATCGGCTACTTTGCCCAGGCCCACGATGCGCTCAACGGCGAGCGCAGCGTGCTGGACGAATTGGTAGCTCATAAGCCTATGCTGCCGGGCGAGGCGCGCAGCTACCTGGCGCCCTACCTGTTCCGCGGCGACGACGTCTTCAAGCCGCTCAGCGTGTTGAGCGGCGGCGAGCGGGCCCGCCTGGCCCTGGCCATCCTGGCACTGGACGGGGCGAACCTGCTCTTCCTGGACGAGCCGACCAACCACCTGGACATACCCGCCCGCGAAGCGCTGCAGGAAGTGCTGGAGGCCTACACCGGCACGATCCTGCTGGTGTCGCACGACCGCTACCTGATCGACCGGCTGGCGACGCAGGTCTGGGGGCTGAGCAACAACCGCCTGGAGGTTTTCAAGGGCGGCTACCGCCAGTTCGTGCTGCGCCACAGTGCAGCCGGCCAGAGCAAGGCGGCTCCACCGGCGTCGCGCCCCGCCCGCCCGCCGGTGCGCGACAACAGCAAGGACACCCGCCAGCGCACGCAGGCCCTGGACCAGGTGGAGGGGCGCATCCGCGAGAAGGAACAGCAGGTGCAGCGCCTGTCGAGCGCCCTGCAAAAGGCCGGCTCGGCCCGCGCCTTCGAGCGGGTCAACCAGCTCTCCTGGCAGGTGGCCGAGGCCCAGGCCGCCCTCGAAAACTTAATGACCGAGTGGGAAAAACTAATCAATTAAATCAAGCGAGTGTTGAATTTTGTGCCGCTTTGCGGCGCAAAATTCAACACTCGCTGCTTACATTTTTGAATCGGGGAAACCGTTACAAATGTCTGGGTCGATATTCAACGAAGTAATATAATCCTGCCGCGAACACATTGAAGAAAAGAAATGCCATCCTCCAGGTAGACTTTGAATCATCAGATATGTATTCATTATTCGTCATATCTTGAAACATCCATATCCAAAATCCTAGCAGCGGCAGGATGATAATCAATGGAATCAGCGGATTCATAGTATGCTGCTTATTTGTTCAAAATCCAGCGAGCGATATCCTGGATCACTTCCTCGCTGACGTGGCCTTCGACGAAGTACTCCTCAGGGGTAGAGGGGCCTTCGCCGGCGATGAAGAGGTGGTACAGGGCCGGATAGAGCTTTACGGTGGCGTTGGCCTTATTCTCCAGGGCCTTCTGCCAGGCAGGAAAATCGCCATCCACGGTCACCTGGTAATCGCGCCCGCCCTGGAGAACGAACACCCGCATGGCCAGTGATTTTGCCACCAGGTCGGGATGGTAGTCGCGCAGGTCGAACCAGTAGGCCGGCGGGATGCCCAGCGGCAGGTCTTTCGCCGGGGTCTCTGCGGAAAAGCTGGGGGCCTTCACCCGGGCCACCTTGGCGCGCAGCTCTTCCAGTTCGGCCTTGTGCTCGTCGGTTATGGCGCCGGAAACATTGAAGATGTGGGTGTACTGGTCCAGAATCGTGTCCTCAAAGCGGCGGGTCATTCCGCCCAGGATGATCAACCCGGCAATCCCCGGGTCCTGCTGGCCGATGCGCGGGGCCATCGTGGCTCCCAGGGAGTGACCCAGGACATAGATGCGGCTGGAGTCGATTTGCGGTGTCTGGCGCAGAAGCCGGACGGCTAACAGGGCGTCGTCGATCACCTCGTCCTGGGTGGTCAGCCGGGAAATCACTTCGGGGGTGAACTTCTTGGCATGGGCCTTGGTGCGCTTCTCGTAGCGCAAGACGGCGATGCCCTGGGA
Source organism: Anaerolineaceae bacterium UBA700 (assembly GCA_002298885.1). Next base: position 9,432 of record DBMK01000127.1, on the reverse strand, counting down.
GGCCAGGCCCCAGGCCAGGTCGCGGAAGGGTTTGTTGGGCCCGAGCGTCTCGTCCCGGTCGTTCGGGCCCGAGCCGTGGACGAGCACCACCGCCGGGAAGGGGCCGGCGCCATTGGGCAGGCTGAGAGTGCCGGGGAGGGCCCATTCGCCGCTGCCGACGGTCACCTCGGCTTCGTTGAAGCTCTCGGCGCGGACGTATTCCGGCGGGCGGTAGGGCGAAGCGGCCGCGGCGAGCTGGAAGTTCAGGCCGGCCATCTGCCCGGCCTGGTTAAAGGGCAACAGAATGTCGAGGGAGGCTTTTTCAAACTCACAGGTAACTGTGACCAGACGGTAGCCATCTTTTTCAGCCGCCTGGCAGGCCAGGAACCTTTGGAAAGCTCCCACCTGGGCGGTTAACTGGAGCCAGGTAGCATTCAGCTTATCCTCCGGCATGGCCTGGAGCAGCTTGCTGTCAAAGAGGCGGGTAGCGCCGGCAAAATCATTATTGGTCAGTTGGCCGACAAAATTCACTGCGGCCTGTTTCAGATCGTCGAGGGTTTCGATTTTTGTTTCCATTGTAGGTATTCCTATTCTTTAAGTGCAACGTTTGATTCGACTGCCGGCGAGGCAGCAGGCAAAGGAGCGCCCACCACGTCGGGGAGGGTTACTACTCCAAAAACGGAGCGCCTGCGTTCCGGCGCGGGCTCGTTCTTCACATAGGGCAGCAGCGCGGCGTTGATGGCCCGCCCCAGGTCTTTCATTTCCGCCTGGCTCAAATACAGCGGGAACATATTGAAAGCCACGATGTCGCGGGTAAAATCGACATTCCCCTGCTGGATGTAGCGCGTATAGTAGCCCAGGAGCTGCCCCAGGAACTGGGTGAACAGGCGGATATAATCCGCCGGCAGGGCGTTTTTCAGGTCTTCGAGGGTCAGGAATTGTCCCTGGGTCGGCAGCGCGTAGGTCTTTTCGAGGGTGTTGTGGACGCGCCGCTCCTGGACCACGCTGAGGATGCCCCCCGCGGCGAGGGCGTTGATATGCCGGTAGAGGGTAGCCTGGGGGATATCCGGCAGCTCGGCGGCCAACTGCTGGGCGGTCACCTGGCGTCCGGCGGTGGCGATGATGATGCGCAGCCGCACGGGATGGAGTAAAAGGTCTTCTTTGGCAGTATTCATCGTGCCTCTTCGTTCTCACTTTTGATTATCATTATTGATAACCATATACTATTATATTATCATTTTTGAGAATGTCAATAGGCAATATTTTTAAAGCTCCAGGGATCTGCGACCCAAATTCCCGCTCGAAGGAGGTCTTCGACCTCCGTATCAGCCCGGCACGCGGCGGGGAGACGGCGGTCACACACCGCCTGCGAGTGGGTTAGCGACGCTCTAAGGGGGTCTTCGCGAAGCACCCTGTAAGGGGCGACCCCCGTGTTGAGCCGGGCACGCGGCGGGGAGACGGCGGTCACAGACCGCCTGCGAGCGGGTTAGCGACGCTCCAAGGGGGTCTTCGCGAAGCACCCTGTAAGGGGTGAGCCCCGTCTTTCGCCATGAGCAATGCCGGGGCGAGAAGATAACAATTAATGAGCCGGGGCGCAGCCATAGACCCCCAGGGCTAAGAGCGCCAGGGCGGTCGTTTCGGTGTTCGTGTCCCCCTCCGGCGTATCTAGATCGCGGTAATGGGTGCGAAACCCGCCATTCGCGCCTTGCAATGCCTGTAAAGTGCTTAACATCTGATCGGCGTTGGGGAATGTGGCGTGGATCCTGGCGCCTGCGTAAAGCGCCAGGGCCAGCTTGTAGGTCTCGTATTGGCCGTTGAATGCTTTATCCCGGAACCCCGTACCGTCAAACTGAGCCAATGTCCCGTAAAAGACGGAAAGCGCGTTAGCTGCGTTGCCCCAATTGTACTCGTTCAATGCGCCCAGAAAACCCAGGTTGGAATACTCAGACCAATCCTCAATGCGTGGGCCGCTGTCGTGGAATTCCTGCCAGACTTCATCGTCTCCAATTTTGGATAGGATAGCCTGGCGCTCGACATAGGGCGGAAATGATACCGGCACGCCCCACACCGCCTCGATTAAACCATTAGAATCATGGCCAAAACGTCTCAGCGAAGCCGTAACAGATGTACTCAGATTGTTCACGCCGAGCTGGGATAGGGTATAGGCAGCAAGCGCATTATCGTTGGTCAGCCAGTATTTATGGGGAGCCACGTTTGGCGATTCGCTGAACAGGCCAAGCGTGGGATTATAGCGGGCCGTCAGAAACGCAAGGCCGAGCTGGATAGCAGGGCACTGCGCCGAGGAAGGAGTCGGCGCGGCGCAAGCAGAGAGGAAGATTACCAGTGCAAACCAGAATTGTTTTCTTATGATGTCCCCTCTCAGTAAACAGAGCGGATCGATGGCCGTTAATATTATATAACTGCAATTCGCGGCGGGTTGCTCCTTTACACTCTTTCAGGGTACTGCTTAAGGGTGCTACGCGAAGCCTCGCCGCGAGCGAGCGCTCCTGACTTTTCATGCTCGAAGGGGGTCTGTGACCCCCGGTTTGAGAAGGGCACACGGCGGCGAGACGGCGGTCACCCCTTACAGGGTGCTTCGCGAAGACCGCCTGCGAGCATGATAATCCGCGCTCTAAGGGGGTCTATGACCCCCGTGTTGAGCCAGAAGCGCGGCAACGATACGGCGGTCACCCTTTACAGGGTGCTTCGCGAAGACCGCCTGCGAGCATGATAATCCGCGCTCTAAGGGGGTCTGCGACCCCCGTGTAGAGCCGGGTTCGCCGCGGGGAGACGGCGGTCGTAGACCGCCTGCGAGCGGGCTTAACTGTGGCGAGGCGACTTTGTTTATTCTCACAACAAATTAATATCGTTATAAATATAATTTTTCACATTCGCTTGTTATTATTGTCTGACAATATCTAAAAATACAAATTCCCTATTGACAAACCCCTCCAATCGTTATATATTTATCTTTGTAAGTCCACTGGACTAACATAGTTTTTTATCCCGCAGGACAAAATGCAAAAAGCCACCCAGCAGCAGACCAAGGAACACAATACCAATCTCGTGCTCAGCACTATTTTCGAGCGCGAGAGCATCAGCCGGGCCGAGATCGCCCGCGTGACCAGCCTGACGCGCACCACCGTCTCCGACATCGTCTCTGAGCTGATGGCCGAGGGACTGGTCGAAGAGGTCGGTATCGGCTCGTCGATCGGCGGCAAATCCCCCATCCTGCTCAGCCTGGTGGAAGACTCGCGCTACCTCATCGGCCTGGACCTAGCCTACAACAAATTCTGCGGCGCCATCGTCAACCTGCGCGGCCGCATCCGCGAGCAGATCGAGCTGCCCATCCTGGACGACTGCACCGGCGACGAAGCCTTGACCATGGTCTACGGTATCCTCGACCAGCTAATCCACACCCGGCGCGCCCCGTTGATCGGCATCGGTGTGGGCACGCCCGGCCTGGTCAACACCGCCAGCGGCGTGGTGGTCAACGCAGTCAACCTGGAGTGGAAAAACCTGCCCCTGGGCAGCCTGTTGAGCCAGCGCTATCACCTGCCGGTCTCCATTTTGAACGACAGCCAGGCCGCCGCTATGGGCGAATTTATGTACGGCGGCGGCGAGCGCTCCGATGACAACCTGGTGGTGATCAACGTGCGCCGCGGCATTGGCGCCGGCATCATCGTCAACGGCCGGCTGTTCCAGGGCGACGGCGGCGGCGCGGGCGAGATCGGCCACGTGGTGATGGTGCGCGAGGGCGGGCTGCCCTGCCGCTGCGGCAACCTGGGCTGCCTGGAAACCGTGTCCAGCGCCCGCGCCGTGGTCCAGCGCATGCAAATGTCCTCCATGTACGCCGCCCTCACCCCGGGCGAGTCTGTGGAAATCAGCCTGGAGACCCTGGAGCAGTCCTTCCGCTCGGGCGACCCCCTTGCGCAGCAGGTGATCCAGGAAGCCGGGCATTACCTGGGCCTGGCAATCGCCGGCCTGGTGGGGGCGTTGAACGTCCAGCGCATCGTGCTGGCCGGCGAGATGACTCGCTTCGGACGGCCGTGGCTGGAGGAGATCCGCGACACCGTGGCCCACATGGCCCTGGCCCGCCTGGCCCAGGACACGCAGATCGAGATCGGCGAGCTGGGCGAAAACGGCATCATCCTGGGCGCCTCGGCCATGCTGCTCAAAGATTATTCCCTGTTGTTCAGGCGCCAACCGCTTTCCAACTAATTCTGCTATTTAGCACTTCTAAGGAGCACCGTGTTCGAGGTTAACCACTTCAAACTGGTCAAACCTAGGATCGTCCCACCCCTGGACGAGCATTTCCGCCCGGCCGTGCTGGCTAACCTGGCCTTCGAGCGGGAAGTTGGCCCCGCCAGCGCGCCCCTGGTGATCGGCCTGGACCGCGGGGACGGCGGCTTTTCGCGCTTCGAGACGCGGGTCTTCCCCCAGGAAGCCCCCCAGGCGGCGGCCAACCTGTATTATGTGGAACGCCTGGTCAAGTTCTTGCTCTGGCAGCGCGGCGGGCACACGGTTTATATTGGCGGGGCGCCCGCCATCGCCGAGCACATCCGCCGCAGCTACGCCCCCGGCGGCGAGCACCAGTTCGACTATTATTTCATGGGCAACCAGGTGTACGAACGGCCTTTCCAGGTCCTATCCTGCGCGCCGGACGAAGTTCCTGCAGGCCGCGAGGCCGGCAAGCCCCTGGGGCGCCACCTGGATGGCTGCCGCATCGGGTTCGACCTGGGCGCCTCGGACCGCAAGGTCAGCGCGGTGGTCGACGGCGAGGTGGTCTACAGCGAAGAGGTGATATGGGAACCCAAGAAGCATTCCGACCCGGAATACCATTACCGCGAAATCATGAGCGCCTTGCGCGCCGCCGCCGCCAGGCTGCCGCGGGTGGACGCCATCGGCGGCAGCTCAGCCGGCATCTTCATCGACAACCGCCCCATGGTCGCCTCGTTGTTCCGCGGCGTGCCGGCGGAGCAGTATCCCCAGGTGCGCGACCTGTTCCTGCGCATCCGCCGCGAGCTGAACGTGCCGCTGGAGGTGATCAACGACGGCGACGTGACCGCCCTGGCGGGCTCGATGTCGCTGGAGGACAACGGCGTGCTGGGGATTGCCCTGGGCTCCAGCGAGGCCACCGGCTACGTGGACATGAACGGGCACATCCTGGGCTGGCTGAACGAGCTTTCGTTCGCCCCGGTGGATTACAGCCCGGAAGCCCCCGAGGAAGAGTGGTCGCGGGACAAAGGCTGCGGAGCGGCTTATTTCTCGCAGCAGTGTGTCTTCTGGCTGGCGCCGCGTGCCGGCATCCAGATTCCCGAACAGGTGACCGATGCCGAAAAGCTCAAGTTCGCCCAGGAGCTGTTGGAAGCCGGCCACCCCGGGGCCGCCCGCATCTGGCAGAGCATTGGCGTCTACCTGGGCTATGCCCTGGCGCATTATGCCGCTTTCTACGATTTGAAACATGTATTGATCCTGGGCCGCTGCACCTCCGGGAGCGGCGGAAGCCTCATCCTTGAGCACGCCCAGGCCGTACTTGCCGCCGAATTCCCCGAGCTGGCGAGCCGTATCCGGGTGCAGTTGCCGGACGAGCACAGCCGCCGCCTTGGCCAATCTATTGTGGCTGCCAGTTTGCCCAATATCAAAATTTGAAATTTTGCCCTTTTCGAGAACGACAGGCATAACCAAGTTAAGAAAGGAGCTGCCCTCAACCCAAACGAACCCGGTTCACCCTGACCTTACCCAATCAGTTGTTCCGTATGAACGTTCACTTCAATCCTTCAGGAGGAAGAAAATGCGTACCAAACTGTTTGTAATCGTAGTTTTGCTGAGCATCGTGCTGAGCGCTTGCGCCCCGGCCGCCACTGTCGCCCCCACCCAGGCGCCCCAGCCCACTCAGCCCCCCGTCAAAGAGACGGTGATCGTCAACCAGACTCAGATCGTCCAGCAGACCGTCCCGGTCATGGTGACCCCCACCCCCGGCCCCAACCCCGAGGCCGTGATCAGCGGGGTTGAGCCCAACGCCACCCTCACCTTCTGGACCTTCTGGTTGTCCCCGACCTTCGACGACTACATCAAGAGCACCCTCGCCCGCTTCCAGCAGGCGTACCCGGGCGTGACCGTCAAGTGGGAAGACCACCAGGCCACCTTCTTGGATGACTACCGCAACTCGTTCGCCGCCGGCAACACCCCCGACGTCGCCAACCTGTCCGACACCGAGGGCTGGGTGCGCGAGTTCGCCGCCAAGGGCCTGCTGTTGAGCATGAGCGACAACCTGCCCAAGGAAGTGATCGACCAGTATTATCCCGGCCTGTTCAACCTGCAACTGGTGAACGGCAAGAGCTACCAGGTGCCCTGGTACCAGGCTATCGCCATCGAGCTGATCAACACCCAGGTCTACAACAAGACCGGCCTCAAGGTCGAAGATTTCCCCACCAAGTACGCTGACCTCGGCCCCCTGTGCAAGACCATCAAGGAAAAGACTGGCACCCTGTGCGACATCCGCCTGACTATGACCGACCTGCTGCGCGATATGGCGTACCAGGGCGGCGTCAAGGTCATGAGCGACGACGGCAAGCAGTTCACCTTCAACAGCCCCGAGGGCGTTGCCTGGCTGCAGATGTACGTCGACTGGGTGAAGCAGGGCCTGGTTGACCGCACCGCCCTGACCACCACCGACGACCGCGTGGGCCTGGACCTGTTCAACTCCGGCCGCGCCGCCTTCTACCAGACCGGCCCGCAGCTCATCCGCGACGTGCGCGCCAACAACCCCGGCATGTACGGTTACCTGGCGATTGCCCCGCTGCCCGACGGCCTGTCCGGCAAGACCGCCCCGACCTCGATGGCCCTCTCGATCAAGAAAGACACCAAGTTCCCCAAGGCCGCCATGGCCCTGGCCACCTTCTTCACCAACCCGCGCAGCCAGCTCGAGTTCTCCAAGATCGTGAGCATTTACCCCTCGACCCCGGCTTCCTACAAGGATCCCTTCTTCACCTCCAAGCCGGTCGCTATCGAAGAATCGGCCCGCCCGCTGGCCGAGAGCCTGATCTCCAAACAGGCCGACATCGTCCCCGAAATCCCCAAGCCGGCTGACGTGAACGAGCTCGTCAAGAAGGCCGTCCAGGATGCCCTGTTCGGTGGCGTGCCTGCCCAGAAGGCCCTTGACGACGCCGTCGCCAAGGCCAACGCCTTACTGCAGTAGTTCACCGAGAATCTGTTCAAGGGGCCGTCCGGGAACTTTCAGGACGGCCCCAGCAGTACCTTAAGAATTCCTCACCCCCCGGCCCCCTCTCCTGGAGCGATAAACCTGCTCCAGGGGAGGGGGAGGCTCGCACCCGTGTGGGATTTCTCCCCTCTCCTGACAGGTTTTTCGTTAGAAGGGGGGAGGCTCACAGCGTATGGGATTTCTCCCCCCTCCTGATGGGTTTTTCGTCGGGAGAGAGGGGGGCTCGCACCCGTGTGGGATTTCTCCCCTCTCCTGACAGGTTTTTCGTCAGGAGAGGGGTCGGGGGTGAGGCTTGAGTGGACGGGTCTGCGCTCAGAAAGACCGAAAAACGTGAATTTCACCGACCCGCTCCTACAAAAGAACAATGCCCTGCCCCAACATTTGTGAGGCTCCTCGCCTATGATCCGGAAAAAATTTTCTCCTACTCCTTACCTCTTTCTCACACCCGCCCTGCTGGTGACGGCGATCTTCGTGCTCTACCCGATCATCAGCGTGGTGTTCTACAGTTTCACCGACTACGATATCGTGAGGCCGCCGGTGTGGGTGGGCTTGAAGAATTTCCAGGCCCTGCTGGTAGACGAGACCTTCTGGAAGGCGATGGGCAACTCGTTGATCTACCTGTTCGTGACCCCCACCCTGATCTTCCTCTCGATTGGGGCGGCCATCGTCGTCAACCGCAAACTGCCGGCGATCGGCTTCTTCCGCTCGCTGTACTACATCCCGGCGGTCAGCGGCAGCATTGCCATCGGCATCTGCTGGCGCTGGCTGTTCGACTATAACGGCGGCCTGGTGAACGGTTTCCTGGTGCCGCTGGGCATCCTCAAGGAGCCGGTGCAGTGGCTGGCCGAGCCGGCTGTCACCCTGCCCATCGCCATGCTGCTGACCATCTGGGCCGGGGTCGGCTATTACATGATGGTTTTCCTGGCCGGCCTGCAGAATATCCCCGAAGAGCTGTACGATGCGGCCCAGATCGACGGCTGCAACTCGTTCCAGAAGCACTGGCACGTCAGCCTGCCGGGCCTGCGCCCGCAGATCACCTTCGTGGCCATCATCTCCAGCCTGGCGGCGCTCAAAGTGTTCGACGAAATCTATATCCTCACCGGCGCCACCGGCGGCATCCTCGACAGCGGGGTGACCATCGTGTTCTACTTGTGGCGCAACGCCTTCCGCCTGTCGCACGCCGGCTACGCATCGGCCATCGCCATCGGGCTGCTGGTGGTCACGCTGGCCTTCTCTATCCTGAACGTACGCATCCTCGACCGCGATACGGAGGCAAGCTGATGGAACTCACTCAATCCAAGGGCTATCCGGAATACTCGCAGGGCCGCATGAGAGCGCGCAAGGCCGGCACCACCGTTTTGTGGTACGTCCTGCTGGTGTTCATGGCGCTGGGCACCACCCTGCCCTTCTTGTGGATCTTCCTCACCTCGCTGAAGGGCCCCGCCGACGCGGTCTTTTCGATCCCACCCCAGCTCATCCCGCAGGACCCGACCCTGGCCAACTACACCCGGGCCTGGAACTTGCTGCCCATCGGCAACTTCTTCATTAACAGTATCATCGTATCCGCGTTCACGGTGGTGACCAACGTGCTTATCTGTTCGCTGGCGGCCTACCCGCTGGCCAAGATGAAGTTCAAGGGCAACAACGTTATCTTCTTCCTGCTCCTGGCCACCCTGGTGGTGCCGGTGCAGCTCACCTACATCCCCAGCTACGTGCTGGCGGTCAACGTCTTCAAATACTACGATTCGCTCCAGGCCCTGATCCTGCCAAGCATGGCCAGCGCCCTCAACATATTCCTGCTGCGCCAGGCCTTCCGGGCCGTGCCCAACGATTTGATCGAGGCGGCCAAGATGGACGGGGCCTCCGAGCTGCGCACCTGGTGGAGCATCCTGCTGCCTGTGGTGCGCCCGTCGCTGGCCACGGTGGCCATTCTAACCTTCGTCAATTCCTGGAACGACTTCCTGTGGCCCTCGCTGATGCTGCCCACCATGGCCAATAAGACCCTCACGGTGGGCCTGGCGGCGCTGCAGGGCATGTTCGTCTCCGATTTCCGCGCCGTCGCCGCCGGCGTTGGCATGACCGTCATCCCGATCATGATCTTTTTCATCGTCTTCCAGCGCTACTTCGTGCGCGGGTTGAGTGGGGCGGTAAAGGGGTAGAGTTTTGATTGGGATAAAAAGCGTAGAGGCGGGGCATGCCCCGCCTCTTGTATCATGAGAATAAAGGGA
>DBMK01000274.1 GCA_002298885.1 Anaerolineaceae bacterium UBA700 | reverse complement strand
AAAAAGCCCCCTCTCCACCCCGTGGAGAGGGGGTTGGGGGTGAGGTCAGATCCAAAATTATTAAAAAGGCCAAACTCAAGGGCCGGGGGGTTAGGTCAATTCATGTAATTCGCGGATTCTCCTCTACTTAACCCTCAAAAACAGCTCCACAATCTCCGGGTCGAACTGCTTCCCGCTCTGCTCCGCCAGGTAGCGCAGCACCTCCGCCTCGGGCCAGGCCGGGCGGTAGGGGCGGCGGTTGAGCAGGGCGTCGTACACGTCCACCACCGCAAAGATGCGCGCCGAGACGGGAATATCCCGGCCTCTCAGGCCGCGTGGGTAGCCGCTTCCGTCCCAGCGCTCGTGATGGCAGAAAGGAATATCTATCGCCGGGCGCAGGTAAGCGATTTCGTTGAGCAGCGAATAGGCGAACTCCGGGTGCCGGCGCATGATCACCCATTCGTCCGGCGTCAGCGCCCCCGGTTTCAGCAGGATTTCGTCCGGCACGCCCATCTTGCCGATGTCGTGCAGCAGCGCCCCGCGCTGGATGTGCACCTGTGCTTCGCCGTCGATTTTCATTTCTTCGGCGATCTTCATCGTTAGCTCCACCACTCGCCGGCTGTGTTCGCCGGTCTCGTGCTCGCGCATTTGCAGCGCCTGCACCCAGCCCTCCAGGGTGGCCGCGTACGCCTGCTCCAGCTCGGCGTGCGCCTGGCGCAGGTCAAATTCGGCCTTATGGCGCTCCGTCATATCCCGCGTGATGGACAGGATGCACGTTTCGCCCCCGATCTCGATCACCCGCGCCGACATCAGCCCGAACGCAACCGTTCCATCCTTGCGCTGGAATTTCGCTTCCAGGTTGTGCACCTCTCCGTTCCGGCGCAGCCCGCTCACCAGGCGGGCCCGGTCGGCCGGATCGGCCCATATATTCAGCTCCAGCGACGTTTTTCCGATTACGTCCTGGCGCTCGTAACCCATGATTTCAGTGAAGCCCTGGTTGATGTCCAGGTACAAGCCGTCGCTCAGGCGGTTGATGTTGATCGAATCCGGAGAGGTGCGGAAGGCAGTCGCAAATTTCTCCTCGGATAACATCAGCGCCTGGGCGGCCTGGATGCGTTCCGTAATATCGGCAAACATGGCCACCATATGGCCAGGCGAAGTCTGAAACGCGTGGACCTCATATGCGCCAGACACCTTGTGGTCGTCGTATGTATAATGTTCTCCGTCCCAGCGCAGGCCCGAACGGGCTGCTTCCGTATAACGCTCGGAGATTTCCGTCCCAACCAGTATCGGGAAGGCGGTCTCGATCGGCAGCCCAATCAGGTGCGATTGGTCGTAACCCAAGATGGTCACTGCCGCCGGGTTGCAGCCTGAAAAGACCAGGCTGCCGTCTTCCTGCAGAGTATACATGTGGATCCCCAGCGGCGAGGCCTCGATGATTGCCCGGAAACGCTCCTCGGATTCCTGGATGGCAGTTTCGGCCTGCATTTGCAAGGTAACGTCTCGGCTGGAAAGCACGAAACCGCCAAACTTGCCGGCATCGTCGTAGAGGGGCGATCCGAAAACATCGAAGAAAAGGTAACTCCCATTTGCATGGCGGGTGCGTACCTGCACCATGGTAGGCGTGCCGGAGGACGCTGCCTGCTCCGCCGCAGACCTGGTTGCGGGCAGGTCTTCCGGGTGGACCAGGCTGAAGGCGTTTGTCCCCAGCAGTTCCTCCGGCTGGTAACCGAGCACTCGTGTGTACGACATTGACGCAAAGCGGAAGATCCCTTCCGCGTCGATCTCCGCCACCAGGTCGCTGGTGTTGTCCGCCAGGCGGCGGTATTGGGCTTCCTTTTCCTGCCGGTCCGCCTCGGCTTGCTGGCGCAGCGCAAATTCGGTTTCCAGCGCATCTTTTCCAGTCGCCAGGTCCGCCATAATCTTTTGCAGCCGGGTGTCATAATACCACTGCAGTAAGGCCGCGCTCGTCAGGCCGAACAGGACCACAAAAGACGGGGCCAGGAAGGACAGGGGCTCGCCGGGTGGGGCCAGCCGCTGCCCGAAAAAGGCGCTGCTTATTGTGCCTAAAACAACCATCACCCAGCGGAGCATGTCCCCTTGCAGCATGCCGGCCAATAATACCGTAGTGACGTAGAATATGGCGAAGCCGGTTTGAAACCCGAAGAAGTAAGACCCGGTCATAGCCATCACGAAGCATAACCCAATCGGGAAGAAACGAGCCCAGCGCCAGCCGCCGCGCCGCGCTCCCCACCAGGGGAAAATGGTAAGCGCCAGGATGGCGTAAACGGGGGTTATTTCAATAAAGGTGAAAATTCCGAGCGCCGCGCCGGCAGTAAGCACAACCGCCGCGATGCTAACTACCCTCGCCGCAAGGCTCAGCGCGTCGCGAGTCCACTGCTCGCGCTCCATGAATCGCTCGTTTGAGTCGGTCAAACGGAACAGGCTTCGCCACAGTCGGGGCAATTCTCTCAATCCGGACCCTTTCTATCCAATGTGGAAAGTTGAGTTGATTATAATAATATATTTTCCCGTTATTATCTAGATATGTACAACCTTTGGTGCTCGACAGGTGTAAAAACCGCATAAAAACCGCTTGCACTTTGGTTATACCACCGCGGCTTAATCGGCTATAATCGGGTCACCGCGTCCGTTTGAAAGGTTTCCTTGGTTGTCACGCACACGCCTTAGTCTCATCATCCTGGGCATCATGCTCAGCCTGTTCCTGGCTTCGATGGAAGGCACGGTGGTCGCCACCGCAATGCCCACCATTGTCGGCCAGCTCGGCGGCCTGGCTATTTACAGTTGGGTTTTCTCGGTCTACCTGCTGACTTCTACCACAACCGTTCCAATCTATGGCAAGCTGTCCGACATTTACGGGCGCAAGGTCGTTTACACCTTTTCAATGACACTATTTCTGGCGGGCTCGGTCCTGTGCGGCCAGGCGCAGACCATGGAGCAGCTCATCCTCTTCCGCGGCGTGCAGGGGCTGGGGGCGGGCGGCGTGCTGCCGCTGGCGTTCACCATCGTCGGCCAGCTTTTCAGCCTCGAACAGCGCGCCCGCCTGCAAGGCCTCTTCTCGGGGGTGTGGGGCGTGTCTTCGGTCATCGGCCCGCTCATCGGCGGTTTCCTGGTGGACCAGGCCTCCTGGCACTGGGTTTTCCTGATCAACCTCTTCCCTGGGGTAATTGCCCTGGCGCTGGTGTGGTTCGCCTGGACCGAGCCGCGCCGTAGCCCGGCCCAAAAGGTCGTCATCGATTACGCTGGTGCTATCCTGCTCACCCTGGGCGCCCTGTGCTTCCTTTTAGGTTTGAACCAGCTCGGCACGGACTACGCTGCCTGGCTGCTTGCGGCTGCAGCCGCCTTTTTCATCGCCCTGGTGTGGGTAGAGCGCCGCGCCGCCGATCCCATCCTCCCCTTTCACCTCTTCCGCGACCGCCTGTTCACGGTGACCGTCCTGCACGGGCTTTTCTCCGGTTGGGCCATGTTCGGCAGCCTCAACTACATCCCGCTCTTCGTCCAGGCCGTGCTGGCCACCAGCGCCACCCAGGCCGGCATCACCCTCACCCCCATGTCGCTCTCCTGGACCCTGGCCAGCATCTTCGGCGGGCGCCTGCTGCTGCGCATCGGCTACCGCACCGTGGCCCTGGCGGGTATGGTCATGCTGGTGGCGGGCACGTTCATGATGTCCACTATCAACAGCGCCTCCAGCCAGATCCTGATCATGGTCTACACCGGCCTCATGGGCATCGGCATGGGCCTCTCGGTGCCCGCTTTCCTCATCGCCGTCCAGAGCAGCGTGCGCCGCCAGGACCTGGGGGCGGCCACCTCCACCATCCAGTTCAGCCGCAACATCGGCGGCACCCTGGGGGTCAGCGTGCTGGGCGTCTTCCTCAGCGCCCGCCTCACTGGCCACCTGCTGGCGGCCAGCATCGACCCCGCTACGGTCTCGCTCAACAGCCTGTTGGACCCGGTTGCCAGCCTCAACCTGTCTCTGGAGGGCCCGCTGCGCAGCGCCCTGGCCGCATCGATTGCCGAGCTGTTCGTCATCGCCTTTGCCACCGCCGTCCTGGCCTTCCTGGCGGTGATCTTCGCCCCGCGCGGCAAAATCGCCCAGTTGGTGCAGAGCCGCGCCCTCGAACACCCCCCGGAGGCCTGAGAGGATGTTCCGCGACCGGGAATATTACTCCCTGCTGCTCAAAACCACCCTGCCGATTGCCTTTCAGAACTTCATCTCCTCCGCCTTGAATGCAGTGGGGGTGCTCCTGATCGGGCAGTTGGGCGATACGGCCGTCGCCGCGGTCGGCCTGGCCAACCAGATTTTCTTTCTGCTCAACCTGATGCTTTTCGGCATCACCAGCGGTTCCGCCATCTTCACCGCCCAGTTTTGGGGCAAGGGCGATGTCGCCGCCATCCGCAAGGTGACCGGGTTGTGCCTGGGGTTGGTGCTGGCGGCCGGCCTGCTGTTTACCGTGGTGGCCCTTTTCTTCCCCGGCCCCGCCCTCAGCCTGTATACCGCCGACCCGGCGGTCATCCAAGAGGGCAGCCAGTACCTGGTCATCGTCGGCCTGAGCTACCTGGCCACGGGGGTCAGCTTTGCCCTGGCGGGCCAGCTTCGCGCCACGGGCAACGTGCGCACCCCCATGCTGGTCAGCGTGGTAGCCCTGGGACTGGGGACGCTGCTCAATTACCTGCTCATCTTCGGCGAGCTGGGGCTGCCGGCCATGGGTGTGCGCGGCGCAGCCCTGGGCACCTGCCTGGCCCGCCTGCTCGAGTGCGCCGCCATGCTGGCCGTTACCTACCTGGGCCGCCTGCCGGTGGCCTTCCGCCCCGCCGACCTGCGCGGCCTCACCTGGGCCTTCGTGCGCCGCCTGATGAGCACCGTGCTGCCGGTGACCGCCAACGAGACCATCTGGTCGGTGGGCTATTCCATTTATAACGTGGTTTACGCCCACATCAGCACCGAGGCCATCGCCGCCATCAACATCACCAGCACCATCGAGGGCATGGCCAACTTCGCCTTCCTGGGCCTGGCCAGCGCCAGCGCCATCATGATCGGCAACCGCATCGGCGCCGGCGAGGAGCAAAAAGCCTACCAGTACGCTCGCCGCTCGCTGGCTTTGAGCGCCGGGCTGGGCGTTGCCGTGGGGGCGCTGATTATCCTGCTCTCGGACACGCTCGTCTCCTATTACAACATTTCCGAGCTGACCGCTGCCAACCTGCGCGGCATCCTGATCGTGCTGGGCTGCGCTTTCTGGATGCGCGTTTCCAACATGACCCTCATCGTCGGCGTGCTGCGCTCCGGCGGCGATACCCGCTTCTCATTCTTTCTGGACGTGGGCACGGTGTGGCTGGTGGGCATCCCTATGGCCCTGCTGGGGGCCTTTGTCTTCCACCTGCCCATCTACTGGGTCTTTGCCATGGTCATGGCCGACGAGATCACCAAGGTCACCGGCGGCACCTACCGCCTCCTCTCACGCAAATGGATTAACAACCTGGCCCGATCTATGCCATAATTGGAAACTAAGGATTATTTTGCCGCACAAGGACCTCACCCCCCGGCCCCCTCTCCACGGGGTGGAGAGGGGGAGCGCAAGATAGAAGTGAAAAGTACTCCTCCCCGAAAAAATTTTCATTCCCCCCCTCTCCATTCCATGGAGAGGGGGCCGGGGGGTGAGGTCTTTTAAGGCCTATAACGAATTAAGAAAGTAAGGAGAAGGGCATGCCAACCTACGAATTGACCTCGCTCAAGCTGCCGAAATTAACCGGGATGGGCCTGCGCGCTTTCACCCTGGCGATGGAAAACCCGCTGCCGCGCTCCCTGCTGTTGGGAGGCCTGCTTGAAAATGGCGGCATCCCCAGGCTGCGCCGCATCGCCCTCCAGGAGCCGCCGCTGCTCTATCCCCTGGTCCCGCCGCAGCCGCAGATTCCGCCGGTCAAACCGGTGCGCTTCTCGGCGGGCGCCGCCCCGCAGGATTTTCCCTACCGTACGGCGCGCGATTACGCCGACGCCTACCGCCAGGGGCAGCTTACCCCCGTGGAGGTCGCCGAGCGCGTCCTGGCAGCCGTCGACGCCAGCGAGCAGGACGCCCCCGCCCTGCGCGTCTTCGTGGCCATCGATCGCCAGGATGTGATGGCCCAGGCCCAGGCCTCCGCCGAGCGCCACCGCGCCGGCAAGCCGCTCAGCCTGCTGGACGGCGTGCCGGTGGCCGTAAAAGATGAGATCGACCTCAAGCCTTACCCGACCATGGTCGGGACGAGCTTCCTGGGCAAGGCGCCCGCCGCCGAGGATTCCACGGTTGGGGCGCGCCTGCGCGCTGCCGGGGCGCTGCTGGTGGGCAAGGCCAATATGCACGAGATTGGCATCAACCCCAATGGGTACAACGCTCATTACGGCGCAGTGCGCAACCCCTTCAATCCGGAGTACGACCCGGGCGGCAGCTCCAGCGGCCCAGGGGCCGCCGTATCGTCCGGCCTGGTGCCGCTGGCCATCGGCGCCGACGGCGGCGGCTCCATCCGCATCCCGGCGGCGCTATGCGGCGTGGTGGGCCTTAAGTCCACCTTCGGCCGGGTGAGCGAGTTTGGCGCCGCGCCTTTATGCTGGAGCGTGGCCCACCTTGGCCCGCTGGCAGCCAGTGTCGAGGACGCTGCCCTGGCCTATTCCCTGGTCGCCGGACCGGACGAGCGCGACCCCAATACACTCCTGCAGCCCCCGCCCACCCTGGCCGGCTGGAACCAGCCCGACCTGGCGGGCGTGCGCCTGGGCATCTACCGCCCCTGGTTCGAGCACGCCGAGCCACCCGTGGTCCAGGCTTGCTGGCAAATGCTCGAGCGCCTCAGGCGCCTCGGCGCCGAGGTCGTCGAGGTGAGTGTTCCCGAGCTGGACGAGATGCGCATTGCCCACGCCGTCACCATCCTCTCCGAAATGGCCATTACCATGCGTGCCTACCGCGCCCAGCGCAGCCAGATGGGCCCGGCAGTGCGCCTGAGCCTGGTGCTCGGCGAGTCGCTCACCGCCATGGACTATTTACAGGCTCAGCGCATGCGCCGCCGCGCCCTGGGCATTTTCGACGAAGTCTTCAACCAGGTGGATGCCATCGTCTCGCCGGCCACCGCCCTGGCCGCCCAGCCCATCCCCGAGGGCGGGCTGACCGACGGCTGGTCCGACCTGGGCACCGAGACGGAGATGATGCGATTTGTCTTCCCCGGCAATCTCACCGGCCACCCGGCCATCAGCTTCCCCGCCGGCTACACCCCCGCCGGCCTGCCGGTGGGCATGCAGGCCATGGCCCGCCACTGGCAGGAGCACCTGCTGCTACGCATCGCCTTCAACGCCGAGCGCGTCCTCACCCGCCGCACCCCTCCTCGCTACTATCAAATTTTTTAAAAAACAGATTTGCGGCGGACTTGTCCGCCGCAAATCTGTTTTTTTTCTTCTCCTCCCCCTTCCCTTTAGGGAAGGGGGCTGGGGGGTTAGGTCTTTTATGCCGCCTGCGGTATTCCAGGTTCGGCCGCCGGCTGGGGCGCCTTTTTGATCGGCTTCATCCCGGACAGGATGCGCATCACGTTCGAGCGGCGCACCACGAATTCGTACAGCCCCACGCACACGGAGAACGAAGCCACGAAGATGATCGCCCATTTCAGCAGGTCGGGGATGTTCCAGGTCACCACCACGAAAGCGATCGGGATGATGAAGGTCTGGTGCATGATGTAAAAGGGCAGCACGGCGTCGTTGGCATATGCCAGGAAGGGCGTCTTGAAATTCAGGTATTTCATTCCCAGGCCCAGGATGGCCAGCACCCAGGCCCAGCACATTCCGTCTCGGTGTTCGTGGGTCGTGAACCAGATCACGGTCAGGGCCACGGCCAGCGCCAGGCTGACCCAGCGGAAGCGCTTGATGCTTTCCTGCAGCCGGTCGCTGGAGATGATGGCGAACCCGGCCAGGAAGAACAGGATGTAGACCATGAAGCTCCAGCCCAGCAGGTTGGATCCCAGGATGCTGTTCTCGTCCAGGAAAGTCTCGCTCAGGATGACGGGCAGCGGCAGGAGGAGGTAAATCCCGCCGGGCAGCGCCATGATGCGCGTCACCCAATTCAGAATGCGGCTCCCAAAGCGGCTCTTGAGGAACAGGAACAGCGGCAGAAAGATGACGCTGAACACGAACAGCAGTTCCAGGTACCACAGGTGCAGCCCGTGGAAAGCGAAGTTGCCGTCGCCGGTCGAGCTCAGGTAGATCCCGTCGAAGTAGTGCGGGATGAACTGCAGGAACGAGCCGCTGAATTTGGCGTTGGTCAGCCGGTCCAGGTAGACGGTAAATATGGTATAGGTGAAGATGCCCACCACCAGCGGCACCAGCAGGCGCAGCGCCTTGTCCTTGATGAACTTGCCGATCGTGGCGCCCAGCGGTCCTTTACGCAGGGCGTAGAACAGGCTGGCCCCCGAGATGACGAAGATCAGCGGCATCTGGAACGTGCCCAGGAAGTCGGTCACCGCCTGGGCAGCCGGGTAGCTGACCGCATTTCGAGCCGACCAGGGCTCATAGTTGAACGCCCGCATCGTATGAAAGACGAACACGCACAGAATGGCGATCACGCGCAGCCAATCCAGGTCATACCTACGCACAACAGATTTGGTTTCCATTTCAATTTCTCCCTTCAGTCTTAAGCGCCCGCAGGATTGCCTCCAGCGGGGCGCCTTTTTCGACAAATTCGTCCGCTCCGGCCTGGCTGGCCTTCTGGCGGGCCAGCGGGTACGTGTGCACGCTGAATGCGACCACCCGGCAGGTGGGGCGCCCGGCCTTGATCCGGCGGGTGGCCTCGTACCCGTCCAGAACCGGCATTTCCAGGTCCATCAGCACCGCATCCGGGTTCAGCTCCAGCGCCAGGGCGGCGGCCTCTTGCCCGTTGGCCGCCTCGCCGATCACCTCAAGCTCGCCATTCAACTGGAACAGCAGGCCCAGGTCTTTGCGCACCTTGGCGCTGTCGTCGGCGATCAGAACGCGTGGGCGTGGTTCATTCGAGGAAGTTCCGTTCGGGCTTTTCATGGCTCCATGATACGCCGCCCCCCGCGCCCGCGCATCCAGCCCCCGCCTGATCTTCCCGCGCCTGCTGGTTGGATCATTTACTATGTCTTGGGTCTTAGGGATCTCCATCTAAAGTTGTATTACGAATTCTTTACCGGTTTTGTGCCCATATTTGCTGGGGTATTAAATCGTAGTGACGTCTTATTGTTTTTGAAAACTTAAAAGGGTAATCAGCGTCTAGGCAGGCCTACTAGCCTCACCCCCGGCCCCTCTCCCAGAACGGTGAAGCACGTTCTGGAAGAGGGGAGAAAAGCAAATCCAGCGCATTTCTCCCCTCTCCTGAGAATGGTTTTTTATTCTCAGGAGAGG
>DBMK01000348.1 GCA_002298885.1 Anaerolineaceae bacterium UBA700 | reverse complement strand
CGATGCTAAACATCGCAAACCACGCATTTTAATTTAAGCATTTTCTTTGATACGGCTGGACAGGCTCTCGGCTTGCTCGATGATGCCGATGCCCACCAGCAGATGCACGGCCTGCACGATCCAATGGTAATTTCCGGGGATAATTTGGGTCTGGGTCAGGCCCAGCACGGCCGCCACCAACCCCCACACCATGGCCACGATCACCGGGCCGCCCGGAACGCCGGACTGAATGGCGACCACGGCCAGCACCCACAACGCAGCCACCGTGGCAATGCCGAGGACCAGGTGTACCACCGCCAGGTTTAACAGGTTGCCCGTCCAAAAGGCGATGCCCAGCACGATCAGTACCAACCCGAACAGGCGGATCACCATTTGCAGGACCCTTACCAGCGTTTTCATATAATTCCTCCTTTGGATTCAGCGCGGATTGTCCTTCTAGGGTATGCCATATTATGATTTCTCTCTTTATTATATCAAGCTACGCCGGCCATCCGCCCTCCGTCGATTGATATTACCGCTCCAGTTATGTAAGCTGAACTTAGAAATCCCCTGCTGAGCGAATTATAATGACCCTGACAGAAGATCAGATCGGAAGAAAAACCATGGATGAGATTTCGGCAAACTTGATTGGAGGCCGGCGCATAGTGCGACCTCAAACGGTAGAAATCTGCGCCCACTGCGCCGAGCCGCTCGGGGCGGGGTATGCAGCCTGCCCGGCCTGCCGCGCCGCCATCGAGGGGATTTGGCTGGCGGATTGGAACGCGCTGCTTCTGCAGGAAGGCATCGCCACCGGGACGGCCGAGGAAAAGCTGTTGGCCCAGGTGGTGATCTCCGAATTTGGGCGCCATCCGTGGACGGTGATGGATATTGCCATGAGCCTGCTGCGTTGCAGCCAATGCGGGGCGGAGCTGGGGGAAGCCTACGCCACGTGCGGTGAGTGCGGAATGGCCTTTGGCAGTTCGATTGCATCCGAATTTGGTGCAACTGCCAATGAGCATGCCCTGCACATCGGCCGCTGGGTGCTGCGCTACCCACACCACCATTCTGCCAACGCCGTTTCAGCCTGGCGTCTGACGATGCCGCGCCTGCTGACCGGCTGGCTGCCGAGCACCGAAGAAGCCCAGGCCGCAATGGCTTTGATTAAATCCGGCCGCCTGCAGGAAGTGGAGCAGGGGATCCAATCGTTGGACCAGGCCATCCGCCGCCAGGCCGGTCAAAGCCCAAAAAATCACCCTTGATATATTAAATCATTACTAATATACTCGAATTTATAGAGAATAGAGATTGGAGAATAGAGAATAGAGAGTAGAGAGTAGAGAGTCGTAAAGGATGATAGTGGGTTTATACTCTCTACTCTCTACTCTCTACTCTCTACTCTCCACTCTCAATTCTCCACTCTCGCCTCTCTATTCTCAATTCTCTACTCTCTATCTTAAAGGACGAGCGATCATGCAAAATGTGCGCACGAGCTTCAATCCGCCGGTCAATGGTTTCAAGTTCATTAATTATTTTCAACTGCCAAAAACGATCAGCCTGAATCTCCCCTTTATCCATCTCAGTTCCATCGCTCTGCCGAACCTTGTCTTTGGCCTATGCGGCGGGATGTGCTACTCTGCCCTGGATTATTATTATGCCGGCAAAGCAGTGCCGGGCGATTCCACCATCCCAGCCAATGGGTCCAGCCTGTACGAATACCTCTTGGACAGGCAGATTAACAGCCTCGACCACGGCACGATTGCGAAAGTAATGCAGTGGATGTTGACGGATGACGACGATATTGGAAGTTGGATTGCGAATAACGAAGTTCCGGCGCTGCGCGCCAGCCTGGATGCGGGTAGGCCGGCAGTGCTGGTGCTCATCCGCGTCAGCGGTTTGAACGATCCTTCCCATAACCACCAGGTCACCGCCGTCGGATACGATTTCGATCCCTCAACCAACGCCATGACGATCTATCTGTACGATCCGAACCATCCCGGCGATGAGCCGACTCTCTCGCTCGATCTCTCTAACCCCGACCAGGGGGTCCACCTTACCCAATCCACCGGCGAGCCCTTGCGGGGTTTCTTTGTGACCAATTATCAATCTCAGACACCGGCCTGATCTGGAAAGATTTTAAATTAAATAGTCTCAGGGTGCTGCGAAGCAGCACCCTGAGACTATATTACTTAAAATCACTTTTGATTTAGATCGGCCACAATTTGCTGGTACTGGTCCCGAGTAATTTCCCCGCGGGCGTAACGCTCCTGGGCGATGTTAAGAGCTGCCTGGGTTGGAGAAGCTGCCTCCGGAGTCGGGAAGGTGCTCCTATTATTACGCCGCACCAGCCAGACGACCAAAACGATTACTGCCACGACCAGGGCCAGGAAGGCCAGGACACACAGGATGGCAATCAGTATTCCAAATCCGGCGAAATTACCGTAAGTCATCATTTCGGTTCCTTTTCTAATAATCAGGTTTTCTTTATATCCGACATAATTTGTTGGTATTCCTCACGAGTTATTTCACCTTTTGCATATCTCTCCTGGGCGATCACCAGAGCCTTGGCTGTATCTGCGCTTTGAGTGCTGCCCCTGGTCGAGCCTTTACCGACCTGTCTTACTGCCCAAATAATCACACCAACTGAACCGACCAGGATAGCAGTCAGGATGAGCCCGAGGATAAGAACGATTACAACTTCAATCACCCCAATATTTCCTAAGTTCATTCCTACTGCATCCTTTCAGTTCAATTTCGATCTTCTATCCTGATAATTCATGATACCATTAAAAATACGAGAACCTTGTAAATATCATGTATCTCCAAATTGCTGTAAACATCCCCACGCTGTCCGGCGTATTCGACTACCACGTCCCAGAAGAGCTGGCGGGCCAGGTGCAGCCAGGCTGCTTGGTGGTGGTGCCGTTTGGCAAACAGCTTGTGCAGGGTGTGGTGCTGCGCGAGGTGAAGATCCCCCAGGTGCAGCAGACGCGCCCGATTGCATCGCTGCTCGATCCGCAGCCCGTGCTGACCCCGGCCATGCTTGCCCTGGCGGGCGAGCTTGCCGATGCCACCCTGGCGCCGCTAGCCCAGTGCATCGATCTGATGCTGCCGCCTGGGCTGAGCCAGCAGGCGGACACTTTGTACCACGCCACCGGTTTCAGCGGCGCGTCGTCCATTCCACTGACCCCGCTGCAGAAGAAAATCATGGACCTCCTGGCCCAGCGCGGCGACCTGCGCGGGCGCCAGATCGAAGCGGCTTTTCCCCATCTAAACTGGAAAGACTCTGCCCAGGGGCTCGTGCGCAAGGGCTGGCTCACCAGTCGTCCGGTGCTGCCTCCTCCTACCGTCCAGCCGAAGTTTGTGCGCACGGTCCAGCTCAGCCTGCCGCCGGCCGAGGCCGAAAAGCGCATTAGCGAAATCAGCCAGGCTTCTACGCTCGAACGCCGCACCGCCATCCTGCGATTCCTCGAGCGCGAACCCTGGCCGGTTGCTGTCTCCTGGGCCTACGCGGCTTCGGGCGGCAACATGGCTGACCTGCAGCGTCTGGCCGAGGCTGGCATCGTGGCCCTGGGCGAATCGGAGGTCTGGCGCGACCCGTTAGAGAACATCCCGGTCGAACAGCAGCCCGCTCCGCCGCTCACCCCCGAACAGGCGGCAGTCTGGTCGGGGCTCGAAGCCGACATACGCGCCCTCGCTAGTGCGGAACAAATTTCACCGGTGCTGCTGCACGGCGTAACCGGGTCGGGCAAGACGGAAATGTACCTGCGCGCCGTCGAAGAGACACTTAAAGCCGGGCGCCAGGCCATCATCCTCGTCCCCGAGATTTCGCTGACCCCGCAGACGGTGCGGCGCTTCATGGCGCGTTTCCCGGGACAGGTGGGGCTGGTCCATTCCCATCTCTCTACCGGCGAGCGCTACGATACCTGGCGCCGCGCCCGCAACGGCGACCTGCAGGTAATCGTTGGCCCGCGCAGTGCTTTGTTTACCCCGCTTGCCAACCTGGGCCTGATCGTGGTGGACGAATGCCACGACGAATCGTATTACCAGGATGAGATTCCGCCGGTCTACCATGCCGTCCAGGCCGCCCTGACCTACGCCCGCCTGACCAATTCGCTGGTGATTTATGGCTCGGCGACCCCGGATGCCAGCCTGATGTACCGCGCCTTGGAGGAAAAATGGCGCGTGCTCAGACTGCCCGAGCGCATTTACGCCCACCGCGCCGCGGTCGAGGCTCACCTCAGCCAGCTTGGGTATGCCGCGCTGCCCATGCCCGGCGAGGGCGTGACGGCGGCTCTCCCGCTGCCCGAGGTGCGCCTGGTGGACATGCGCAACGAGCTAAAGGAGGGCAACCGTACCATCTTCAGCCGCGCCTTGCTTAATGCGCTGGGTGAAACGCTGGCTGCCAACCAGCAGGCCATTTTATTCCTGAACCGGCGCGGCTCGGCTACCTACATTTTTTGCCGCGACTGCGGCTACGTGCTGCGCTGCCCGCGCTGTGATTTCCCGCTGACCTTCCACAGCGACGAGGTGGCCTTGATCTGCCACACCTGCAATTACCGCCGGCAGCTTCCCAAGAAATGCCCGCAGTGCGGCAGCGCTGCCATCCGCCAGTATGGGACGGGGACGGAAAAAGTGGAGCACGACCTGGTCGAGCTTTTTCCGCAGGCGCGCACCTTGCGCTACGATTACGAGACCACGCGCCAGAAGGGCGCCCACGACCTGCTCCTGGCTCACTTTTACAACCACCACGCCGACGTGTTGATCGGCACTCAAATGCTGGCCAAGGGCCTGGACCTGCCGCTGGTGACCCTGGTGGGCATCATCCTGGCCGATGTAGGCCTTACCCTGCCGGATTACCGGGCCGGGGAGCGCGCCTTCCAGGTGCTCACCCAGGTCGCCGGGCGCGCCGGGCGCAGTCCGTTGGGCGGCCGGGTGGTGCTGCAAACCTTCCAGCCCGAGAATTACGCCATCCAGGCCGCCGCCGGCCACGATTACGCCGGTTTTTACCGCCAGGAGCTGGATTATCGCCGCCGCCTGGGGTACCCGCCGTTTGCCCACCTGGCCCGGCTGGAGTTCCGCAGCCCGAAAGCCGACGAAGCTGAGGCGTCTGCGATGAGCATGGCGGCCCAGGTCCAGGCCTGGATCGAACAGGGCGGCTTCAGCGCCACGGATATCATCGGACCGGTGCCGTGTTTCTTCACCCGCATCGCCGGATATTACCGTTGGCAGATCGTCCTGCGCGGGCCAAACGTCGCCTCCGTCCTGCGCGGCAAGCCCCTCGCCGGCTGGCGTGTCGAAATTGACCCCCCAAACCTGCTTTGAATCTTAATGTATGGATTTTTCTGTGCGGGCGTAGCCCGCCCAGAAAAATCCATACATTAAGAATATAAAAAAAGACCGGCAGCGCCGGTCTTTTTTTATATTCAAAAATTTTTTCAACCCGGAGGCAGGTAGGCGTGCGGGTTGACGAAACCGCCCATCAGGCGAATTTCGAAGTGCAGGTGCGGGCCGGTCGAGTTGCCGGTTGAGCCGGCGGCACCGATGGTCGTTCCCTTGTACACGCTCTGGCCGCAGGTGGCAAAGCGGGCGCTCAGGTGGGCGTATAGCGTCTGGAACCCGTTGCCGTGGTCGATCATGATCATGTTGCCGTACCCGTTGGGATTCCAGCCGGAAAAGACCACCACGCCGCTGTCGGCGGCCACTACCGGCAGGCCCAGCGTGGCGCCGATGTCGATCGCCAGGTGGCCGGACCAGTAATCGTTGCCGGAGATGTAGTGCGAGGTTACAGGCCACATAAATTGACCGGTGCCGTACGCTCCGCCGGCGCCGGTGTTGCAAGTGCCGGCGATAGTCGAAAGCACGCCCGCTGGGCCACGTGGGATGGTCGGCACGACCCAGGTCTGCTGGAATTCACGCCGTCCGCCCGGGATCATAACCAGCGTTCCCGGCTTGATCACCGGGTTGAGCAGGTCCAGGTTGTTGCCGGGCCACAGCAGGATGTCCTGCGCTTTGGCTTTGTACTGGCTGGCAATGGCGTCAATCGTATCCCCGTCTTTCCATTTGTACAGCACGCCGTTGGTCGGGGGGATGGTCAACTGCTGGCCCAGCGTCAGCAGATCCGGGTTATCCTTGAGCACGGTGTAATTTGCCCACAGCACCGATTCGGGTGAAATCTTGAACTGCTCGGCCAGACCGAAAACCGAATCGCCAGTCGAAACGGTGTAGGTCGTCGGCTCCACGGAAGGCCGCTGCGGAATGGTGGTGTGCCCGTTGGCGGCCCGGCTGAGTGCATCTGGTGAATCCGGCGCAAAATCGGGCAGGCCGGCAACCATGCCGCTGCCGGCGGGGATTGATGGAATTTCTTGAGTCTTGACCGGCTGCGCGCCCCCCGAGGCGGCGGATGCCTGGATCGGCGCACCGATAACCGGGTGGGCCACCAATACGAAAACTGCCAGCGCCACCATGGCGATGGCAACCCCCCACAGCAACCAGGTCAGCCAGGCCGGCGAATTTCCCCTTCCGCTTTCTTCGGCCTGCCCGCCCGGAAGGGTGGGCTTCAATTTCACATATCCTCCGTTAATCCTTCCAGGAAATCGGTATTGGCCTTGGTCTTCATCATGCGCTGCAGAATGGCTTCGGTCGCCACGGCCGGGTCCATGCCCGCGCCTTGCGGCGGCTGCCCGACCATCTGGATGTACATGCGGCGCATCAGCCAGACACGCTGCAAGGTGGGCGGGTCGATCAGCAATTCTTCGCGGCGGGTGGACGAGCGCTCGATGTCGATGGCTGGGAAGGTACGCCGCTCTTGCAGGCGGCGGGAAAGGTGCAGTTCCATGTTGCCGGTACCCTTGAACTCTTCGTAGACGACGTCGTCCAGGCGTGAGCCGGTGTCTACCAGGGCGGTGGCGATGATAGTCAGCGAGCCGCCTTCTTCCAGGTTGCGCGCTGCGCCGAAGAAGCGCTTGGGCGGATATAGTGCCGAGGGGTCCATGCCGCCGGACAGGGTGCGTCCGGAGGGGTTGACCACCAGGTTGTAGGCGCGGGCCAGGCGGGTGAGCGAGTCCATCAAAATCACCACGTCGCGCCCGATTTCCACCAGGCGCTTGGCGCGTTCCAGGGTGATCTCGGCGGTGCGCACGTGCGAGGAAACCGGCTCGTCGAAGGTCGAGGCGACCACTTCCGCGTCGACCGAGCGGTCCATATCCGTAACTTCCTCCGGGCGCTCGCCGATCAGGGCGACGATCAAGTGCACGTCGGGGTAATTTCCGGAGATCGAGTTGGCGATCTGCTTGAGGATGGTCGTCTTGCCGGCCTTGGGAGGCGAAACGATCATACCGCGCTGCCCGCGCCCGATGGGGGCGATCAGGTTGATCAAGCGGGTTGCCAGCACCTTTGGATCGATCTCGAGATCGAAGCGTTTTTCAGGAAAAATCGGGGTCAGGTTCTCAAAATTGGGGCGGGTGCGGGCCTCTTCGGGAGCGATACCGTTAATCGATTCAACCTTTAACAGGCCGTAGTGGCGTTCCGATTCCTTGGGCGGCCGCACGTGGCCGATGACCAGGTCGCCGCTGCGCAGGTCGTACCGGCGCAGTTGGGCCTGGGATACGTATACGTCATCCTGTCCAATTTGATAATTGGTGCGCAAAAAACCGACTCCCTCGTTGACAATTTCGAGGATGCCGCCGCGCACTTCCAATCCTTCGCGCTCCGCTTCAACCTGGCGTATGCGGATCAGGAGGTTTTCTTTTTTGAGACGCGCTGCGTTGGGAATATTCATGTCTTTGGCTACATTGCGCAGCGAAGCCAAAGGAGCGTTTTCGAGCTCAAGTATTTTCATGGAATGTAGGTCTCACGTTTGAATGATTTAAGGTTAAATCACGCTGCCCCCTCCTGCCAGCCGCAGGTGTTATTAAATTCTGGTTTGACAGGAGACCTTTCGGGATAGGTGACGAACTATATGCTTCTCGGTTAGATGGTGGAAAAGTTACGAACCAAAATCAATCGTTTCAGTCCACAATAAAGTTAATGCATTATAGCATGTAGAAAATAAATGTGCAAGCGTGTGTCAAGGGGTTTGGTAATAATCCCGGTGTTATTTCACCATGTTACACCGGTTCCTGGCTATTGCCAAACGTCCATTTTGCCGATAAGATTTAGACGATTAAAGGTGTCCCATGAAATTCCTCATCTCTCGTCTTCTCGTCCTGGCCATCCTGCTCTCGGCCTGTTCTGTGACTCCGCAGCCGGTCCAGGTTCAAGCTACACCGCCGCCGACCTCCGCACCGGTTCCATCCTCGACGATTACCCCCAGCCCATCTGGAACGCCCCAGCCCACAGTCACGCTGACACCTTCCCCGACCTCCACCCTGACCCCCACCCTCTTCCCGCTGACCATTGCCGCCCTGCGCCAGCGTGCCTACCCCGGCAGCGACATCCAGATCGAGCAGACCCTCAATCCGGGCATTAATTACGACCGCTACATCGCCTCTTACCAGTCTGAAGGGCTAAAGATCTACGCCCTTCTAACCGTGCCGCGCGGCCAGAAGCCGGCAACCGGCTGGCCGGTGATCGTCTTCAACCACGGCTACATCCCGCCGGCAGTTTACACGCCCACCGGCAATTACGTTGCGCATGTGGATATTCTGTCGCGCGCCGGATACATCGTCCTCAAGCCGGATTACCGCGGCCACTGGAAGTCCGAAGGGGTGGCCCGCGGCGGTTACGAAACGCCGGATTACATCGTCGACGACTTGAATGCAGTGGCCTCGATCAAGCGTTTTCCAGACGCCGATCCGCAGCGCATCGGCATGTTCGGCCATTCGATGGGTGGGCACGTCACACTGGGAGCCATGGTCATCTCGAAGGACATCAAGGCAGGGGTCATCTGGGCCGGCGTGGTGGCTTCCTATCCGGACCTGCTCTCTAAGTGGTACTCCACGCCGCCCGCCACCCTTTCGCCGGGCGCCATGCGCTGGCGCGAGTCGTTCGTCCAGCAGTTCGGCTCTCCAGCGGATAACCCGGAATTCTGGGCTTCGATCTCGCCGATCTCCTACGTCGCCGACCTTTCCGGACCGCTCCAGCTCCATCATGGGACGAAAGACACGGAAGTACCCTACCAGTTCTCGGTGGACCTGGACAACGCCGTAAAAGCCGCTGGAAAGACGGTGGAGTTCTACACTTACCCTGGCGCCGACCACAACCTGCTCAACGCCGATTTTACCAACGCCATCTACCGCACAATCAAGTTTTTTGACCAGTATGTTAAGGGCACGACTCCGTAGGTTTACCTTTTTTATTGCGAATAGGACGAATGGGCGAACAGCGCGAATGATGCAACTTTTTGGGGTTGAAGCACGTATTTTCAGGGAGAAATGTGTTTGAGTTGGGGAGGATGATTGATATGATCCGTTCATTGTCCTTGCGCGCTGCCAATTTGTTGTACCTGCTGACGATCCTGCTAGTGATCGTGTTCGGTTCGCTGTTCCAGAACGCCTCATTCGGTTGGGGCCTGCTGGCAACTGAACTGGCGCTGATCCTGGCACCGACGCTGTTCTTTCTACGCCGGTCGCGGCTTCCGCTGCGCCAGAGCCTGCGCTTGAACCGGATTTCGATCGGGGTCGGGCTGGCAGCCCTGCTGATAGGAATTGGGGTCTGGCTGGTGGATGCGATGATCTCAGGGCTGATAGCCGTCCTCACAGGCTATTCGGTGTCGCTCGGCCCGGGAGCAATACCGGCCAATGCTCTCGAAGCTGCCGTTATCGCGGTAGCTTTTTGCGTCGCCGCGCCGGTGTGCGAGGAGGTTTTGTTCCGCGGTGCCATCCTGGGGGCCTACCGGAATGCGCTTTCATCCGGCGCTGCCATCCTCGTAACCAGCCTGATGTTTGCCTTCTACCACATGCAGCTCCAGGGACTGGCGGCGCTGCTGCCGGTTGCCTTTGCCGTCACTTACACCGCCTGGCGATCCAATTCGCTCTATGCCAGTATGCTGGTCCATTTTGCTAACAATGCCATGGCCACCATGGTCCTGGTCGCTTACGCCCTGCGGCCGGATATCAGCCTGCCGTTCCCATCCCTTCCGGCCAGTGGAATCGGCGTTTTGCTGCTGGTGGGGGGCATCATTCTGCTCAACCGCCTGGCGCCGCAGCCGGTCGATGTTCAGCCCTCGCCGGAAGCCCCGGAAGCTCCGGCGCCCCGGCTGTCATGGATCGCCCGCTATTGGCCGCTGCTGGCCGCCGGGATTGTCTACGTGGTGATGGCCGGGATCGAATTTGTGACTTTTGCCCGGCCCGAGATCACTGCAAAGGACGGGCTGGCGCTGGTTGCGCCGGCGACCTGGGACCGGCCGCAGGATTTTACATTTGAAATCCGCAACAAGGCCGACCAGGCAGTCGGTTCGATGAACTGTTTACGCCTTTCCGCCGCTGAGACGATTAAGCTGGAGTGCAACGCGCACGTCGAGGCTTACGAGGTGACCGTAAACGGCGGCACCTGGATGTCCAGCGGAGCGAAGATGCACGTGGCGGCCAATTGGGCGCGCCCGGATTTGAAGCTTGCATCCATGGACGGGAGGATGGATTTTGACAGCGGCGGCTGGTATTCGTGGACCATCGCCGCTGGAGGCGGTTCCCTGCACCTGGTAACGGACGATAGTGATGGAAAGCAGCAGCAACAGGCGCTGCCTGCGGACGCCCTGCTCAATTACGAATGGCCGTTCCGGCTGATGGCCGCAGACCTGCAGAACGCTCAGGCGAACCGCATCAGCCTGGGGTGGCAGAATATCTACCGGCCCGAGACCAACGACAGCGGCCCGGTGAGCAAACCCGGCGTGCTGGTGGTGCGCGGCGCCGAAAAAGTCGGCGAGCAGACTGCCTGGCGGGTTAGCGTGGATAAATTTACCTTGTGGTACGCCACCGCCGAGTCTCATCTTCTGCTCAAATACGACGACGGCTTCGAGACTTATATATTAAAGTATTGAGATAAAAACAGGGCC
>DBMK01000232.1:952-3697 GCA_002298885.1 Anaerolineaceae bacterium UBA700 | reverse complement strand
CCCGAAACAACCCCAAAAAGTCCTTAGCCCGAACTCACGTTAAAATAACTAATTCTGCGGGTCGGTGGAAAGGATCAACGGCTGGCGCGGCGGCTGGGAGAAATCGAAGTCCGCCAGCAGGTTGCCCAGTTGCGGGGCATTCTCGCGCACGTCCGGGCGTGAATCGGGCCTGCCATCCGTCTTGGGATCGATGCGCTGGCTGTTGAGGAAATCGTCCTCGATGAATTTGAGGTAAGCGTCAAAGCTCAGGGTCTGGCTGTCGATGTACCCCTGCCTGGCGTACGGGCTGATCACCATGGCCGGCACGCGCAGCCCGTACCCGTTGGCGTCTACGCTGGGCGGAACGACGTGGTCGTAAAACCCGCCCCAATCGTCCCAGGCCAGCAGAATTGCGGTGCTGGTCCATTCTGGACTTTGCATGATGGCATTGATGATGCCGGTAACGTAAGCCTGCCCGTCCTGGATCGAGGATGGGGCGTGTTCGCTGTCCGCGCTGTTCGGCACGATCCACGACACCGCTGGCAGCGTGCCGCCTTTCACGGCGGTGAAGAAATGGGACAGGTCCTGGATGTTGTCCAACTGCCCGTCCTGGTGGACGGTCAAGAAATCCGGCAGCGGGTTCCAGATCTCAGGGACTCCCACCGTCTGCTGGCGCGGAGCGCAGTCGATGGCCTGGCCCGAATCGTCGCAGTCGGGCTGGAAGCCCTGGTCGAGGTAGTAGGCCCAGGATACCCCGGCTTTGTACAACAAGTAGGTCAGGTCGGTCCAGGCGTACCCGGGGGTAGAGGTATCCAGGTTTTTGTTGTACAGGAAATGGTCCGGGTCGACCAGGTCGCTGGTGCAGCTCATAGGGTTCGTTGGATTGGTGCACGAGGCAGACCAGCCAGACACGGCGAATAGATGCACCGGCATACTCCAGGTCGAGGCCGGCGAAAACATGTGGTCCTGCAGCACATAGTTCTGTGCGTAAGCCCAGTAATTGGGGATGTCGCTGCCGTCGTGGTAGCCCATCAAGTTTGGCTGGGTGCCCAGGTCGGTGCATTTCGGGTCGGTCGAGTTGGCGCATTGGGTTTGCTTTGCAACCAGCATTTGGCGTATGAAGCCGTCCATTTTGCCGTTGTCCACGTCCGCCGTCGCATCCACAGCAAAGTGGGGGGCGTCCTGGTCCTTATCCGTGGTGGCGTGGAACGGCTGGACGCAGGTGTTCGTCTGCGGGTCCGGGACGCACACCGTCGGCGCCCCGTTTTGCATGGGGATGCCATCCGCGCCGGGATAGGTGCCGAAATAATTGTCAAACGAGCGGTTTTCCTGCAGGATGATGACGACGTGCTTGATCTTGGCGCGCAGTGCGGCCAGTGCGTCTGCCCCGGTTACGGGAATAGTAAACGGGATTGAAGTGGAGACGATAGCGGGGCCGTACAGGTTGGGCAGGCTGGCAATCGCAGTGCCCGCTGGCGGAATGGTGGAGATTACTCCTGTTGTGCTTTTGACCGGCGCCGGGATCATGGCCCCACTGCAAGCGGCGACCAGGAGCGGGACCAGCAAGATGCTTAATATTGCTCTGTGCGGTAGGTGTGTTTTGCTTTTAATTTCAGAAGGATTGCATATTTCACCCCGTTTTGGGATTAAACCAGGCATCGAACCTCCTTCATCAAGAGGTGGCCTTTCATCCCGCTAAGGAAAGTGCGATGTGGCGTATAGGGGGTGAATCGCCACGCGACAAATTTTTTAAATTCTAAATATGTAAGATGAATATTGTATGAATTGTATGTTATATCTCCGCAATAAGTATTTCATAAAAAATAGGAAGTCCAAAAGAACACCCCCACCTCGGCCCGCCCCCTCGAGGGGGCGGGAGGTTAAAAAATGCGGATTTTTGTCCCGTTTACGGGACAAAAATCCGCAAAATATCTTTTCCCCCGCCCTTCGCGAAGCATCCTGTAAGGACAGGGCGGGGGTAGGGGGTTGGTGGTTTTTGGATTATATTTTACTGACGGTTACAAAGACCATCGGCTGGCGGCGGGTTTCGTTGTAGAGGAAATTCTTTACTGCGCCCTCCACATCTTTCTGCAGGCTGCCGTTTGCCGTCGCCACGACTTCGCCGATGCGCTTGCGGGCGCCGGCCAGCACTTCGTTCCCATCCCGTGCCACCATAAAGCCGCGGGTGAAAATGGCCGGTTCGTCGCGCAGTTTGCCGGTCTGTTTATCCAGCACCAGGTGCACCATGACGATCCCGTCCTTGGCCAGCGATTCGCGCTCGCGCATCACTTCCAGGCCCACGTCGCCGACGCTCGAGCCGTCGACGAAGACGTGCGACGTCGGCACCTGGCCGGCCAGGCGCATAGCGCCGCCTTCGAATTCGACGATCTGCCCGTTCTGGATGACACTGATGTTCTCAGGGGCGATGCCCAGCTCCTGCCCCAGCGAGGCGTGGCGTTTGAGCTGGCGGATCTCGCCGTGGATGGGGATGAAGTATTTCGGGCGCACCAGATTGAGCATCAGCTTCATCTCTTCCTGGCTGGCGTGTCCCGAGACGTGCACGGGGGCAATCGCCTCGTAAAGCACGTCCGCGCCGCGCTCGAACAAGCGGTTAATCGTGCGGTAGACGTCCTCTTCGTTGCCCGGAATAGGGTGCGAGGAAAGCACCACCGTGTCGCCCGGCTTGATGTCGAACAGGTGGTAGGTGCCTGTTGAAAGCCGCCCCATGATCGAGGTTGGCTCGCCCTGCGACCCGGTGCACATGAT
>DBMK01000232.1:0-947 GCA_002298885.1 Anaerolineaceae bacterium UBA700 | reverse complement strand
TAACCCAGCTTGCGCGCCATCTTGGCGTTCTCCACCATGCTCGGGCCGGCCAGGGCCAGCTTGCGCCCGTGGCGGGCGGCCACGTTGGCCACCTGCTGGATACGCGAGATCAGCGAGGCAAAGCTGGCGATGATGATGCGCCCCTGGGCCTTGAGGAACACGTTTTCAAACGCCGGTTCCAGCACGCGCTCGGAGGGCGTCCACCCGGCGCGTTCTGAATTGGTCGAATCGGCCAGCAGCGCCAGCACGCCGCGCTGCGAGAGCTCGGCCAGCTTGGCAAAATCGGTCGGCCAGTTGTCGACCGGCGTGTGGTCGAACTTGTAATCACCGGTGTGCACAACCTGCCCGGCCGGAGTCTGGATGCCCAGCCCAACCGCGTCTGGGATGGAATGGCTCACGTGGAAGAATTCCACCCGGAAAGGCCCAATCTGCACCACCTCGCCGGCCTTCACCGTGCGCAGGTCGGCTTTTGCCAACCGTCCGTGGCGCGCCAGCTTAACTTCGATCAGGCCGCGCGTCAGGGGCGTGGCATAGATCGGCGCCTGAACGTCGTCCAGCAGGTGGTGGATTCCACCAATGTGGTCTTCGTGGCCGTGCGTGATGATGATGCCGCACACCCGCTGGCGGTTCTGGCGCAAATAAGTAATATCAGGGATGATGTAATCCACTCCCAGCATGTCATTTTCAGGGAACATCAGTCCGGCGTCGACGACCAGGATCTGGCCGCCGTACTCGTAAACCATCATGTTCCTGCCAACTTCCCCGAGTCCCCCCAGGGGAATAATTCTCAATGTTTGATCTTTCATTTATCAATTCCTAACTTATTAAAAAAGCCGCCCCGGTACAGAGGTTCCTGCCGGGGCGGAAAAATTCAAGTCGATCTTTTCATTCGTTCGTTTCAATTCGACCCACTTTACCAAAGCCGGTAAACCGGCAGCTACCTAACG
>DBMK01000008.1 GCA_002298885.1 Anaerolineaceae bacterium UBA700 | reverse complement strand
ATCCCATTTACTTTTAAAGATCAGGAGGCGACCTGGTTGCGGCCGGCGCGCTTGGCCTTGTACAGGGCGTCGTCGGCCATCTGGAACAGGCCGGCCAGGTCGGGCGTGGCTTCGTTCCTGGCAGCCACCCCAATACTGGCCTTCAGAGAGACATTCTCGTCCTCCGCCCGCACTGGTACGTCCGAGATCGATTTGCGGACGCGCTCGGCCAGGTTGAAAGCGCTCAGCAGGTCGGTCTCGGGCAGCAGGATGGCGAATTCATCCCCGCCCAGCCGCCCGATCAAGTCGGCGGCGCGGATGTTGGCGCTGCAACGCTCGGCTACCCGGCGCAGCACCTGGTCGCCCACGATGTGGCCGTAGGTGTCGTTGATGTCCTTGAAGTGGTCCAGGTCCATCATGATCATGGCAATAGGGTGCTGGTTGCGCTTGGAGCGCTCAAACTCGACTTCGGAAAGATCGAAGAAATAGCGCCGGTTGAACAGGCCAGTCAGCGAGTCCAGGCGCGCCTGCTGCTTGACCAGGTCGTGCAGGTGGGCGTTCATCAAGGCCAGGGCGGCGTGGTTGGACAGGTTCTGCAGGAAGGCAACGTCCTCGGGCGAATAGGGGCTGCCGGGCTGCTCGCGGGTCACCGTCAGGGTCCCGATTACCTGTCCCTGGGCAATCAAAGGGACGACCAGCAGGCTGTAGACCCCGTAGCGCTCCAGGTAGGCCTCGTATCCCGGATCGATCAGCTCGGCCAGCATCTCGGGCTTGACCTCCGGGATGAGCACCGGCTGGTGAGACTTGACGACCCGCCCAACCAGCCCCTCGCCGATCGGCCGGGGGTTGGAAGCCAGCATCTGGCGCATCAGCGGGATGGCGGCCAGGTTGCGGTTGTAGAAGGAGGCCACCTCCATCCATTCGCGGTCCTCCAGCAGCAGGGTGAGCACGCAGGCGTCGCCCACCAGGCTGGCGGTGCGCTCGACGATGATGTGATAGATGGTCTCGTTGTCCATACGGGCGGCCGAGAGGGCGTCGAAGGTCTCGGCCAGGGCCTCGGCCTGGGCCCGCTGGCGCTTGATGATCTCCTCGGCCTGGCGGCGGGCGGTGATATCGGTGAGCGAAACGAACACCTTGGCCAGCGTGTCCTCGTAGCCGGGAGCCACCGACCAGCGCAAATCAATATCCAAAATCTCGCCCGTCACGGTTCTATTCTGGTCGTCGCCTTCGAATTCCGTGCGGCCTTCGGCAATGGCAATTAATTCCTGGGTGAACATGGCGTACGTGTTGCCGACGATGATCCTGCTCAGGTCGGTTAACAGCTCTTCCTTGCTGCGGGCGCGGAACAGGCTCAGGGTGGCCTGGTTCACGTCCAGCACTTCCACCAGGGAGAGGCATTCCAGCACGGCATCCGGGTGAGCGGCGAAATAGCGCGTGAAGTCGGTCACGCCCTGCGCCTTGAGGGCGTCGATGTAGCGCTTGGCCCCGGAGAAATCCTCCTCCCACAGCGAAATCGGCGAGTGCTCGAACAGGCCGTAATAGCGCTGCTCGCTCTCGCGCATGGCTTGTTCCATGTGCATGCGGTCGGTAATATCCCAGAAGATGCCCAACAGCCCGGCAATCCGGCCATTTTCGTCGTAGACCGGGGTCTTTAAGGTGTGGACGAACCTTTTCTGGCCGCCGGAAACATAATCCTCGTCGAACTCCTCCGCCACGCCGGAGGTGAGCACGCGCAGGTCGTCGGCGCGGTATTTCTCCGCCAGGTCCGGGGGGTTGAGGTCGTAATCCGTTTTTCCGACGATTTCCTCGGGGGTGAGGTTGAAATCGTGAGCGTAAGCTAGGTTCGCGGCCGCATACACCCGATCTTTGTTTTTGAAGAATACCTTCTGGGGGATGCTGTCCAGCAGGTTACGGTACTTGGCCTCGCTCTGCCTTAACTCGGCTTCGACGCGCTTGCGCTCGCTGATGTCGATCAGGCTGCCTTCGTAAAAAACCTGCCCGTTCTCGTCCAGGGTCATGCGGGCGTTATCTTCCACCCACAACAACGAGCCGTCCGCCTTTTGAAACTGGGCCTCGAAACCGTGGATGGTGCCGCGCTGAGCGGCGGCAGCCTGCCATTTCTGGCGATCGTCAAGGTTTAGAAAAATCTGTTTTACATTCGTTGCCAGCAAATCTTCTTTATCCGCAAAGCCCAGCAACTGCACCAGGGCCCTGTTGGCATCCAAAATGCGCCCCTCCGGGTTGGTGCGGTAAAGGCCGGCCGGCACGCCTTCATACAGCGAGCGGTATTTCTCCTCGCTGGCGCGCAGCTCGGCCTGGGCCTGCTGGCCGGCGGCGATCTGCTGCGCCAGCTTCACAGTTATGTCGTGCGCCCAACCGGCCGCCGCGCCCAGCAGGACGAGCAGGACCGGGCCGATCCAGCCCTGGAGGCGAACCAGGGCGTCCCAGCCCGCCGCGCCGGCCAGGTTGAACAGCAGCGTGGTAAGCGGCAGGCTCAACACCGCCGCCGCCAAACCCGGCCACAGGCCCCTCCGCCACCCGAAGAGGGCCACCGGGACGGCCGCCAGGTAAGCCAGCGCCGGGCCGGCCCAGGGGTACCCGGCCAGGAATATCAAAACGTAACCTGCCGCAGCCAGCCATTCCGGCGCCGCAAGTCGTCTGAAGAATTGAGTTGAGGGAGAATTGGATTCGGAAATCTTCAAAACGGTGATCCTGACCGACAAGTCTCCATTAAGAGCCGCTTCACATAGATAAAAATAAAGGATTTTGCGCTAGCGCAAAACCCCCCGAACCTTTATTAATTTTGTAGCGGGCTGAAGAACAGTTGATTTATTATATCGCTTTAATGTAATTTTTAATAATTAATAGAGATGGGTGGTTTTG
>DBMK01000077.1 GCA_002298885.1 Anaerolineaceae bacterium UBA700 | reverse complement strand
GTCCCCGCAGGCCAGGCGCCATGGCCTGCGGGGACGCAGGCCGGAACAGTCCAAAATCAACTATGGGAGGTCTACGTGGAGCGTTACAAATCGAAAATGGAAAATCGAAAATCGAAAATGTCTATGCGGGAAAGGCTGCAAGTGCTCGTGAAAGGGCGGCTCAATGTAATTCATGAAACCGGCTCCACCATTGCCATAGGGAGGGGGTTCGGCGAGACGGCGCGGGACCGCTACAGCTACGACCGGCTGCAGGTGCTGGAAGATGCGCTGGACGCCTGGCGGTTGAACCCGCTGGCACGGCGCATCGTGGAGCTGACCACACAATATGTAGTGGGCGGGGGAATCACGATCAACTGCAAGCACGAAGGCACGCTCAATTTCATCCGTGCCTTCTGGAGCGACCGGCTGAACCGGATGGAAGTGCGCGGTTACGAGATGTGTGACGAGCTGACGCGCAGCGGCAACCTGTTCGTGGTGATCAGCACGGACGCCAGCGGGATGAGCTACCTGCGGCTGGTGCCGGCGGCGGACATCGACAAGATCGAGGCCCGGGCAAATGATATCGAGCAGCCCGTTACGTTCATCCCCAAGGCCAGCGGCGAGGATCTGGCCCCGGCGCCCTTCCCGGCGTACAGCGAAGCTGACGACCGGCCTGGCGAAGATGGGCAATTTCGCCCGGTGATGCTGCACTACACGGTGAACCGGCCGGTGGGCGGGCAGTGGGGCGAGAGCGACCTGGCGCCAGTGCTGAAGTGGCTGAGCCGCTACAGCGCCTGGCTGGAGGACCGGGCCAGGCTGAACCGCTTCCGCAATTCGTTCATGTTCGTGGTCAAGGCAAAGTTTGCCAGCGAGGTCGAGCGGGCGAGCCGGCAGGCGACGCTGGCAGCCAACCCACCCACGCCGGGAAGCATCCTGGTCACCGACGAAAGCGAGAGCTGGGACGTGATCAGCCCCAAGCTGGAGGCGAGCGATGCCAACACGGACGGCCTGGCGCTGAAGAAGATGGTGGCCAGCGGCAGCGGGGTGCCGATGCACTTCCTGGCGGAGCCGGAAGGCAGCAATAAGACGACGGCGGAAAGCGCAGGAGGGCCAACCTTCAGGCACTTCGAGCAGCGGCAGAAGTACTTCCTGTGGATCGTGCAGGACATTCTGCGGGTGGTGGTGGCCAGGCGCAGCCTGGTGGACCGGCGAGTGAGCCGGAAGTCCGAGATCGAGACGCGTGGGGCGGACATTTCGGCCAGGGATAACGTGGCGCTGGCCATGGCGGGCAGCAACATCATTTCGGTGCTCACCGAACTGCGCCGGCGGAACCTGGTCGACAACGACGAATTCCTGCGCATGGTATACCGCTTCTGCGGGGAGTGGGTGGACGTGCCGGCGATGTTGAAACGGGCGGAAGCGGAGGGAGAGCAGGCGGTGGATTGGGGGGAGAAGGACGACGGACCACGGACGGCAGACGACGGAGAGCCTGCAGGGAATAAGGAGCCAAAGTTCAAACCGGCTGGAAAGGCGAGCGACATCGATCCGGACACCGGGGAGTTGAAGCCGGGAGTTGGGGGGTAGGAATTTTCGATTTTAGATTGAAGACCTCACCCCCCGGCCCCCTCTCCATGGAATGGAGAGGGGGAGCGCGAAGTGCCTCTGCCAATGTAACGGCTTATATGTATGAATTAGGGCAGCTTTCCCGCTTCTTCACAGTACCTCTCCCCCTCTCCACCCCGTGGAGAGGGGGCCGGGGGGTGAGGTCTAAACGGAGTTCAATTTAATCATTAAATCGGAAAGGAGGGAGTATTGCAGATGGGGACGACGGAGGGCAGGGTTCGGGCGGTAGAGATTCAGCGCCAGGAGCGAATCAGGCTGAGCGGGCAGGTTAATACGGCGGGGGAATTTGAGATTGCCTGCATCACGGCGGGGATCGGGAACGGCTGGAGCTTTGGAGCGGAGGTGCTGAAGGATTCGCTGAGCCTGTGGAACGACACCCAATGCTTCGTGGATCACAGTTGGTACAGCCACAATCTGAAGGACCTGGCCGGGGTGATCTATGCGCCGGCGTGGGACGAGCAGTTGCAGGGGATCACGGCCAGGCTGCGGCCGGTGGGGCCAAGCAAGGCATTGCTGCAGGAGCTGGGGGCAGAAATGCTGAACGAGGCGCACAAACCGGACGTGGGTTTTTCGGCCGATATTTTATTTACCGCACAGGGCAAGAAGGTGGAGAAGATCCTGCGGGTCTTCTCGGTGGACCTGGTCTTCGACCCGGCGCGGGGCGGCGCCTTTTTACGGGCGCTCAATTCACGCATGAAGGAGCTGGGAATGACGGAGGAAGAATTAGCCAAATTGAAGGCCTCCGGTGGGCAAATAGGAAATGCCTCGCTGGACAAGGACGCCGAAGCGATTCGGCGGCTGCTGGATGTGCAGAAACAGCAGCAGGAGCTGGCGGTCGAAGCTGAAAAGATGCGGGCCGTGCGGGTTCAAATGTGCGAGTACCTGCTGACGAGCGGGCTGGCGGCGGCGAGACTGCCGGCAGCCGCAGGGGAGCGGGTGCGCAAGCAGTTCGCCGGCAAGGTGTTCGAGCCGGGCGAGCTGACCCAGGCGATCGACGACGCCCGGGCGCTGGTAAGCGAGCTCACCGGCGGGATGGTGGTCAATGGTCCCGGAGCGATTCACGGCATGTACTCGAGCGGCGACCAGCTCCAGGCAGCAGTGGACGACCTGCTGGGCGCCGAGCGGGACGAAGACAAGAAAAACCTGAAGGTGGCGCGGCTCCAGGGCATTCGCGAACTGTACCTGACCCTGACTGGCGACCTGAACATGCACGGCGGTTACCACCCGGAGCACGTGAAGCTGGCAACCACGGCCGACTTTACCGGATTGGTGAAAAATGCGCTGAACAAAATCGTGGCGCAGCGCTGGGCTGAAATGGGCCGGGCGGGGTACGACTGGTGGAAGGCGATCAGCACGGTGGAGCACTTCAACAACCTGAACACCATCACCGGCACGCTGGTGGGGACGGTTGGGACGCTGCCGGTGGTCGCCGAGGGCGGCGAATACACCGAGCTGGCGGTCGGCGACAGCCCGGAGACAGCCAGCTTTGTGAAGTACGGCGGGTACATCCCGCTGACGCTGGAGCTGATCGACCGGGACGAGACACGCAAGCTGCGGGCCTACCCGGCCGAGCTGGCGGCGGCCGGCTTGCGCAAGTTGAGCGCACTGGTGGCGGCGATTTTCACGGATGCCAACGGTGTTGGTCCAACGCTGGCGGATAACGGGGCGCTGTTCAACAACACGGCCGTGACCACCAAAGGCGGGCACGCCAACCTTCTGGTTACGGCGCTGAGCGGGGCACAGTGGGAGGTTGTCTCGGCGGCGGTTTACAACCAGCCGATGCTGGTCAAGCAGGATACCGGCCTGTACGGGACCGGGCCGAAGATGGCCTTGAATCCCCGCTACTGCCTGGTGCCCAGGGCGCTGAGCCTGACGGCCAAAAAGATTTTGTACCCCGGCTGGGAAAATGCGGCCAACATCCATAGCGAAAACCTGCAGCAGGGCACCATAGGCGACGTGCTGACGGTGCCGGAATGGACCGACGCTACGGATTGGGCGGCGGTGGTCGACCCGAGGCTGGCCCCGGCGATCTTCGTGGGGGAACGGTTTGGGCTGATGCCGGAGGTATTCGTGGCCGGCAACGAGCTGGACCCGGCCGTATTCATGAACGATGAGAGCCGGCTGAAGGTGAGGCACTTCCTGGCGGTGTGGGTGAACGACTTCAGACCATTGCATAAATCGAATGTATAAGTGGGAAAGAAAAAACATTTTCGATTTTAGATTTTAGATTTTCGATTTGAATTCAGCAGTTTCGCTAATTGGTAAAGCAAGACTTTGCAGAATTATCGGGAAGGAGAAAAAGCAATGGGTTACGTGCACGATACGCAGATGAGCCAGTACCTGCCGCCGAGTGTGTTCCACTACGCGGGCGGGACGTGGACGCAGGTGGCCGGGCAGGTGGCGGACACGATTGTGTTCCACCGGGCCGCCGCAAATGAAACTGCGGTGGTCAACATTCCGATCCTGATCCCCTCGAACGCCGCCGGTTACAAGGGCGCGCAGCTCAAATCGATCGAGAT
Source organism: Anaerolineaceae bacterium UBA700 (assembly GCA_002298885.1). The sequence continues at coordinate 5,849 of DBMK01000077.1, read as the reverse complement.
CGATTACGAGCTGCTGGTGGGCGACGTGACCAGCATCACGCCGGTGCTGAACAAGGTGACGCGTGGGGCGGACGGCGCGGATGCGGTTGTTACCGTTCCGGCTGTGACCTATACCCCGGCGCAGGCGACGGCGAAAGTGGTCGACGAGCACAAGATGGTGGTCACGCTGACCACGCCGGAATGGATCGACAAAGATGTGTACTTCCTGCTGGAATTAACCATCGTTGCCGGCGCCGGTGGGAATACGACGGATATTCTCGGCGCGGTGGTCAATTACACACTGAGAGTGTAGGAAGTTTACAGTTTAAGACCGTGAAGAACCTCACCCCCAGCCCCTCTCCTGAGAACGGTTTTTGTTTTCAGGAGAGGGGTCAGGGGTGAGGTAATAGGCCAGCTTTGAAGCTAATTGCCATATAAAAATTGAATACATTTGAAAGGGACGGGAAAGATGGAAGAGCCGAAGAATTTTTGGGACATTTTGAAGAGTCGCAAGTTTTGGGTGCTGGTGCTGGCGCTGCTGGGAACGGTGGCGGCATATGCGACCGGGCAGATCGATGCCTGGCAGGCGATCCAGGCGGCAGTGGTTGCGCTGGCCGCTTACAGCACGGGTGTGGCCATCGAAGACGCCGGGCTGAAGGCCGGCCCAGGGAAAGGAGGGTAGCTCATGGCGGTGGATCTGGCGACGACCCGGGGGCGGGTGGCAGTTTACCTGATGGACACGGGGAACAAGATTTGGGATACCGGCACGTTGGACGAAGGGCTGCGCCAGGCGTTGGGCGGGCTGGGCCGGGCGCTGGGGGTGGCGGTGGCGCTGAAGGACCTGGACGGCGCACCGGCGACCACGCTGGACGGCAAGTACCTGGATATGCTGGTGCAAGGGGCTGCAGGCCATGCAGCCCAAAGCCGGGCGCTGGACCGGATCGAACTGGTGAGCATCGGCGAGGGTCCGCAGACCACGCTGAAGGCGTGGGCGGACAGCGAGCTGGAGTTGTTCGAGAAACACCTGGACGAAATCCGGGTGGCAGGCGCAACGGGTGAGGGAGGCAGGATTGCCGCCGAGACGGCGAAGTTGGAAGCCGAGACGACGAAATTGGCAGCCGAGGCAGCCGGCACGGCTGCGAAAATGGCGGCGGAGACAGCAAAACTTTCGGCTGAAGCGGCGAGGATCACAGCCGAGACCGGGAAAGAGGCGGCGGAAGCCGCCCGAGTGGCAGACATGCACGCGGCAAGCACGGCGCCCCACCAAGGAATGGATTGGGTGGAAGAACCGAAGAAATTTTAGCATTTAGAATTCAGATTTTAGATTGGATCGCTAAGGAGGCGAGCATGGAACGAGAAGCGAGAATTGTACACGCGACAATACCGATTAACACGGCGGAGAGCGGGGTGATCGATGCGACGTGGGCGGCGGGGGCGGGGCTGAAGACGCCGGCGGCGCTGGAGGCGAATACCTCCATTGGTTTCAAGGTGGCCGAGAACCAGGATGGGACCTTCCTGCCGCTGTTCGATGAGGACAATGCCCTGGTGCAGGTGACAGTGACGCTGAATGCCGCCAGGGCCTACGCCCTGCCGGATAAGCTGTTTGCCTGGCCATATTTCAAGCTGTGGTCCCAGAACGGCGGAGCGGACGTGAACCAAACGACGGGTAGGTCCTTTACAGTTTTGCTAAAGAGTTAGAAATTTTCGATTTTAGATTTTCGATTGAAAGAACGAGAGTCGAGAATTGAGTGTCGAGAGGCAAGGAGGAGGGAATGGGGACATATTACGTGCGGAAGAGCGGGAACGACACGACCGGCAACGGCAGCGACGCGAACCCGTGGCTGACGGTGGCCAAGGCGCAAGAATCCGTCCCCTGGGCCGGCGACCAGACGGTGCTGGTGGGGCCGGGAATATACAGCGAGAACCTGGGCGGGCTGCAGTATTTGAACCTGCAGCGCAGCCAATCCGGCGGTGGGTATTTAACGGTCCAATCCGAAAATGGGAACGCCGAAGGCGTGACGATCCAGGGTAGCAGCAGCACGACCTACCAGGTGCGGCTGGATAATGCCGACCACATCAAATTAAGAAACCTGTCTTTCAGTTCGGGGGTCGCCCTGAGCGATCTTTACTCGGTGGTCAGGCTGACCGGGAACGTGAACCACGTCGAGTTTTGGAACTGCAAGGTGGTGATCCCGTCCGTGGCCGGCCGGACGCTATTCGGCCTGTTCGGCGAGGCGACCGGGGCAGGGAACTTCAACAATATCCTGGTCGACGGCTGCAAATTCGAACAGAGCGGAGTTGAAGCCGTAGGCCTGCTGCGGATCGGCCGGCAAGCCGGCGCCTCCGTGGTCGACACGATCAGCATTCGAAACAGCAGCTTCCCGGCCTTACTGTACGCCCTGTACCTGTATGGGATTACCAACCTGCTCATCGATGGGATCAACGCCAGCAATACCTCGCAGCCTTCGCCAAACGTGTGCCTGGGGCAAAACGCCGACGCCGGCCTGGGATGCTCGGGGGTGATCAAAAACAGCGTCTTTGCGTCCACGGCGGGACATGCGCTGCTGATCGGGGCGATTTGCGCCAATATCGAGCTTGACAACCTGGTGGTGAACGGGGGCGACCAGGGATTGGTGCTCAAGCACAGCGATACGATCTCGGTTAGCAATAGCCGGATCACCAACGGCACACTCAACGCCTTCTACTGCAAGGGCGCCACCAACGTGATGGCCAGGTTTAACCGGATTTTGAATAACGCCGGCACGTGTGTGCGGGTGGGAGCCAGCGGCGACGCGACAAAAAGCGGGAATATCGACTTCCAGCACAACCGGGTGCGAGCCACCGGCGCGGCGAAGCTGTTTGCCTGGGCGGACGACACCGGCGACGCTGGCGGCGGGGTGTGCAATTACAACACCTACAAAACCGGCCCGGTTTCTGCGCCCTTCGGGAGCGTACGCGGCGACGCGCACGTGAACACGCTGGCGGAGCTGAGGGCGGCCTGGGCAGGCTACGGGGATGGGAGCAACGACGGGCATTCGAAGAAAGCGGCGAAGCCGCTCTACCTGCGGTAGCGCTGGAGTCGCCCCTTACAAGGGTGCTACGCGAAGACCCCAGCGGAGCATATGAACAAGGGCTTAGAATGAATCCTCTTTTCATTTATTTCGATGGAGCGAATCGGGTCAACCTTTCGGGCGAAAGCGACGCGGTAATCACCGGCTGCCGGTACGCGCCGGGCAGCGGGGCGCTGATCGCCACGCCGGCGGGCGAGACGATCACCGAGACGATGGACCTGGTGCTGAAGGGGACCTGGGCGACCATCAGCGCCAAGGTGTACGCGTTGGAGCGCTATTTGGAGTGCGCCAGGCTGGAAGTGATCAGGCGGGATTGGGTCTACCTGCGCTACTACGACCAGGCCACGGGCTACGACTGGCGCAGCCGGATTTTGGGCGGGCGGGTGGAGCTGGGCAGCAAGGGACTGGTGGACCGGGACGGCGAGAGCCAGCACCTGAAGCTGACAATAACCCGGTTGAATTACTGGTTCAAGCCGAAATGCCTGGCGCCGTGTTTCGACGATACGATCCAGGAGCCGAATGTAAACAACGATGCCCAGGTGCTTTACGCGCACATGGATTCGATCGCCCACAAAAATTACTTTGGGCTTTGCGGTCACGCCTCGGAAGGGGATATTCCCAGTCCGGTTGAAATTGTGTTTAGCGCTCCCTTCGCGGTCAATCCGATCTGCAGCATTACCTTGGCCGAGAAGGTGCTGCGCGGCACGGGGCGGGCGGACTTCTGGCCTGCCGAGGGTGAAAGCCTGGCGGCCGGGGCGGGGGTGACGCGCAGCGTCATGGCCAGCGCGGCCTGCTCGGCCGGCTATTACGGCCGGTTTGCATGGAGCGGGACCGGCGAGGTGCAACTTTGCGCCTGGTCGCCCAACGATGTTATGACTGGCATCATGCGCGGGCAGATGCACAAAGGGATCGTACGCCTGGCGAACACCACGGGTTATACCGACCTGTGGCTGTGCGTGCGGGTGCTCTCGACCACCAACGGGGCGGTGCTGGCGGAATCGCTGTGGGCGCTGGCGCCGGCCGGCTACCGTTACGTGGAGCTGGCGCCGGTGGCCATCCCGCCCGGGCTGGCGGGGTGGGACACCTACAAGGCGGTGAAGGTGGCGCTCTACGCCCGCCGGGCAACGGCCGGCAGTCACCAACTGGACATCGACTTCATCGAGTGGGCGCCAACCGAGCGCATGCGCCGCCTGGAGGACCTGACGGGCGGCGCATGCGCCGGCGGCACGGGCAAGCTGGTCGACTCGGGGATCGACGGAGAAACCTATTGGAAGGACATAGACGACCTGAAGACGACCACGCACGTTGGCAGCGGGGAATACCCTGTGGTGCTGCCGGGGTACGATTCGATCGTGCGGGTGGAGCACCGGGCGGACGGGGATCCGAACTGGAATATCGACGTGAGATTGTCGTTGGCGGTGTGGTACGAGCCACGGCGGAGAAACCTTTGAATTTTCGAATTTCGATTTTTAATTTTCGATTTGGCTTCAGGGAGAGGAATTTTAGAATTTAGATTTCCCCACGGGGGTGCTTCGCGATCGATTTTAGATTGGGCTTCAGGAGCTGCAGAATCCTCAAGATGATCTAGGATGAAGGGGTGGGCTGTTTTCTGGCTGTCTCCGTCCGCAGCATCGGGCTGGCCATGTCTTTTCAATTGAAAATCGAAAATCGAAAATCGAAAATTCTTTTCCCCCCGGTCGACTTGTGGTTTCGATTGGATACGAAACAATCTGATCAGTACCCATTCCAAACCGATCAATATGAACAAGAAATATGAGGGCATTGGTGGCGTCAGGTACCAGCGGAAGATGAGCGGGTTGGGCAGGGAGAAGGTGATCAGGTACAGCCAGGGGTAGGCGATCCAGGGCAGCAGGCGCTTCTCCGTCTTCCAGGCGCGCACGGCGCCCAGGGCGAACAGCACGGGGTAGAGCACAATCCCCAGCCCCACGGCCAGGGCGGAACCGAGCAGGTCTTCTTCCAGGAAGGGGGTGGCGTAGTGCTGGATCAGGCGGATCAAGGAGTCGTTCGGCTGCAGGCGGTAGGCGGCGGCCTTGGCCAGGATGGAGTGGGGCAGCGGGCTGCCGAAGGTGAGCGTGGCGTAGAGGCCCCAGGCCAGCACCGGCAGGGCGAAAACCAGAATTTCTTTGAGGCTGATTTTTTGGCGCTGTGCCCCCCAAAATGCACTGTAGATGCGTTCCAGGACTAACGGGCCCAGCAGGATCAGGGCGTCTGGCCGGGTGAGCAGGGACAGAGCAGCCAGCAGGGCGGCCGGCACGCGCCGCCTGGCCAGGGCGCAGGCCACCGCGCCGGTCAGCAGGANNCCCGCCGATGGCAAAGGTGACACTGAACGGGGCCACCGCCCACACGGCGGCTGCGGCCCAGCCCGCCCAGCGCGCCCCGGCGCGCCGGCCCAGCCAGACCAGCAGCAGGCAGGTGGCGGCGTCGGCCAGGGCGTTGACCCCCAGCGCCAGCTCGGGGAAGGGCGCCTGCACGCCGCCGCTGAGCGACCCCAGCCCAGCCATGAGCAGGGTGTAGAGCGGGGTGGTGGNNTGACGATTCGCCGGGGTTATAGGTGAAGCCGTTGCCCGCCAGCAGGTTGCGGGCGTAGCGGAAGGTGATGAAAGCGTCGTCGATGGTGCGCGGCCCCGGCAGCAGGCGCGCCGCCAGGGCCAGGATGACGATCAGGGCGCAGAAATAGAGCTGCGGATTGCGAATTTTCGGCTGCGGGGTATCCAATATCCTTAATTTTAGAGCACAACGGTTTTTTTGTGGGTCATTTTCGGTTGGCAACGCCAGCCG
>DBMK01000079.1 GCA_002298885.1 Anaerolineaceae bacterium UBA700 | reverse complement strand
GTTAAAGTTCAACAGGGAAGGGGGCCGGGGGGTTAGGTCTTTCAACTTTTAATCTTGCGTAAGAAATCTGGCGTATTCAAGCTGCGTTCGAGCAAAAAGGTGATGTAATTGCCGAGCAGACTTTCCATTTCGGCGCGCACGCCGTGGGCAGGGTCGGCTTTCTTGGCCTCGGCGTAAGTGCTGCGCTGCAAGTGGCGCAGGTATCTCAACGCCTGCATGCTCACCGGGCGAGCGCCCTCGACGTAGGGACCGTGGCGCGGGCACAACACGCCGCCCTGCAGAAACGAGAAATACTGGTCCTCTGCCTTGATCTCGTCGCGACATTGGACGCAGTGAAACAACTCGGGCTTGAACCCAAGGATATCCAGCAGGTGGATTTCGTAATAACGCACCGCCACGAACAGGTCCGTTTCGCCGGACACCCGGTCGAGGGTGTCGGTCAGCAGCTTGAACAGGTGGGCATTTTCGCCCTCCTCGTAGGTGAAGCGGTCCAGCAGCTCGACGACGTAGGCCGCGGTCGCCGTGCGAGTCAGGTCCTCCTTGATCGCCAGCCAGGGCTCGATGGTCTCGGCCTGGGTGACGATCCACAGGTCTGACCCCTTGGCCAGCAGCAGCGCCACCCGCGTGAACGGCTCGAGGTGGCCGGCCTTGCGCGACAGCAGCTTGCGCGCCCCCTTGGCCACGCAGCGCAGCTTGCCCTGTTCGCGGCTGAAAATGGTCAACAGCCGGTCCGCCTCGCCCCAATCTGAATGGCGCAAGACGACCGAGTCGACACGGAGGGTATGGACACGAGAAGGCATAGGGAATTTTCGATTTTAGATTTTCGATTTTCGATTTGAAGAGCGCCCCCAGATTCCCCGTTCTCTACTCTCTACTCTCTATTTTCTAATCTCTATTCTCTTTCTTTCTACTCGCATTCCTTCGGCAAATCCTTCGGCGTAAACGCCCCGGGTAGGAGACCGGCGACGGTCGACTCGAGCGTCACGGTGCCGTCGGCCTTGGCGACGATGACCAGGGTATCCAGGCCAAACTCGGCCAGCACCTGGCGGCAGGAACCGCAGGGGGTGCCGCCGTTGTCGGTCACCACCGCAATTGCCTTGAAGCTGCGCTCCCCCTCCGAAACCGCTTTAACCACCGCCACTCGCTCGGCGCACAGTGTGGTCGGGTAGGCGGCGTTCTCAACGTTCACCCCGTCGTAAATCTTGCCCGAATCGGTCAGCAGGGCCGCCCCAACCGGGTAATGCGAATACGGCACGTAGGCCCAGCGGCGGGCCTGGGCCGCGGCTTCTACCAACTGCTTGCGCATTTCATCGCTCAGCGTCATCTTTTTTCTCCTGTGGCTCGGTTACCGGCGGCCGCGTGCGGCGAGCAATGATGCGCCGGATGCGCCGCCCGCTCACCTGCTCTACCGTCAGGGTCCAATCATCCACCCCGATCTGTTCGCCGCCGGTTGGAACCTTGCCGATTTCTCCGTACACGTATCCGGCCAGGGTGTCGGCGTTGTCCTTCGCCAGGTGGGTGCCGAGTATATCATTAAAATCGTCCAGGTTGATCCGCCCCTGGAAGGAATACTCGCCCTCGCCGGTCTGCTGGTACAGCTTTTCCTCGGCGGTATCGTACTCGTCCTGGATTTCGCCCACGATCTCTTCCACGATGTCCTCCAGGGTCACAATGCCGGCAGTGCCGCCGTACTCGTCCACCACGATTGCCATATGCACCCGGCGCGACTGCATCTCGCGCAGCAGCTCGTCCACCTTCTTGGCTTCCGGGACGAAATAGGCCTGGCGGCACAGGCTGCGGATCGGGTCGGGCTGGTCCATATCCTGGTGGGGACGCAGCAGGTCCTTGGCATAAAGGATGCCCACGATGTTATCCACCGTTTCGACGTAGACCGGGACACGCGAATGGCCGGATTCGGCCAGGGCCTGCATGGCCTCCGGCAGCGAGGTCTCCACATCAAGGGCGTACACGTCGATGCGCGGCACCATGATCTCGCGCACCAGCGTGTCGCCAAACTGGAAAATCGAATAGATCATACGGCGCTCGCCCTGCTCCAGTCCGCCTTCATCCGGCTCTTCCTCCACCCAACTGCGCAGCTCGTCGTCGGTGACGTTGCTGAGTTGGTGCTGGCCCGTCCCCTGCGGCCCAAGAATAAGCAGCATGAGCTTCGAAAGCGGCCACAGCAGGCGGTCGATCAATCCGCCGAGCCCGGTCAGGCGCAGGGCCCAGCCCTCGGCCGAGCGGCGCACGGCGCCCTCCAGGGCAAACTCGGAGGCCAGCACGAACAGGGCGGTCACCAGCAATACGACCAGCGCCAGGAGGTAGGATGGCTGGACGGCAGTGATCTCGACAAACAGCAGCCAGATGGAAGCGGCCAGCACGAAATGGACCAGCACCATGGCCACCCTCAGCCCCGTACGCAGCGTGGCGCTGTCCAGCAACTTGAGCGTGCGTTCGGCAGTCTGTGGGTTTCGCTCGCGCAGGTCCATCAGGCGCGGCAGGCGGGCGTGCAGCAGGCCGGCGCGCACCGCGGTCAGGATCCAGTCCACGATCAGGGCTATCAGGAAGAAACTCAAAGTAGAGCCGCTCAAGAGTCTCCCGTCTGTAGTTCCGAATGGCGCGGCGGATTGGGCGGCACCTCGCCGCTCACCACGCTGCCAGGCTCGGTGCTAGCCCCCTCACCCACTCTCACCGGGGCCACCAGGATCGTCCCCGGGCCAAGCACCGCGCCGGAGCCGACCTCGGTCGGCTGGCGCGTTTCCCCCACGGCGTTGTGGGTGATCGTCCCGGCCTCCAGCGACGCATTTTCGCCAATGGTGGCGTTCCCCAAATATGCAAAATGCTCGGCGCGGGCGCCGCGCGCCAGGTAGGTCTGCTCGACCTCGGCAAAATTGCCCAGGCGCACCGAAGTGGCCAGGTGCGAGCCGGGCCGCAGATGGCAGAACGGGCCAACCTCAACCTCGTCCTCCACCACCGCGCCCTCCAGCACGGAGCAAGTGATCTTGCAACCCGTTCCCACCTGGGTATCCACCAGCATGGCGTTGGGACCCACCAGGCTGCCCGGGCCAATCGAAGTGGTCCCAAACAGGTGCGTGCCAGGGAAGATCACCGCGTCCTGCCCAATTTTTACGTCCGGGCCGATGTAGGTAGACTGCGGGTCGATGATGGTCACCCCGGCCAGCATCCAGGCGGAATTGATGCGCCGGCGCAGCAAAACCTCGGCCTCGGCCAGGTGGATGCGAGTATTTATGCCGATCGCTTCCGAGGGATCGGCGAGCTGAAGGGCCTCGACCCGCAGGCCTTTTTTGGCAGCCAGCTCTACCGTGTCCGTCACGTAATACTCCCCTTTCGGCGACACTTTGATCCGGTGCAGCGCCGGCCATAGCCATTTGGCCGAAAAACAGTAGGCGCCGGCGTTCAGCTCGTCGAGGGCAAGCTGCTCGGGTGTGGCGTGCGCCTCTTCGATCACTGCAAGGACTGCGCCATCCTGGGCGCGCAGGACGCGCCCGAACCCGTGCGAATCGGCTGAGCGGATGGTCAGCATAGTGAACGGGCCGGGGTTGGCGCTCTGGATTTCGACCATGCGCCGCAGCGTTTCGGCAGTCAGCAGGGGCATATCCGCGCTGATCACCACCACCAGGTCGGATTGGCCGGCCAGCAGCGACTCGGCGGTCATCACCGCGTGAGCCGTGCCAAGCTGGCGCACCTGCAGCGCAAAGCGCGCCCGCTCGCCGACGGCGGCGCGCACCGCATCCGCCCCGTGGCCTACCACTACCACCGGTAAATTATCGCCCAGGGCTGCCGCCAGGCGCAGTGAATATTCGACCAGCGGCAGGCCGCCCAGGCAGTGCAGCACCTTCGGCAGGTTCGAGCGCATGCGTTTACCCTGTCCGGCGGCCAGGATTACGGTTGAAACGATCATAAAAACTCCCAAATAATAATTTTTGGGCGGAAAATTGCCAGTTTTCACCGCCCGCCATTCATTTATTTAATCATACTCTATTTTGTTAATAAGAAAAGCGTGTGCATTTCATTAAATGTAACCCATGTGTTGCTTCCATGGCCATGAACCGGACCTCTCTCCCCTTGTAAACTTAAACAAAATAATACCGTAGCTTCAGCGGTTTATCCAATTGAGACGCCTGGGGTTGAAAACCCCAGGCTGCCAAAAATTTAAGTCGGCCAAGGCCGACTTAAAGGTCGTGCGCCTATCCAGCCCGCCTTGGTTGGCTTGGGTTCTCGTAGCCGTGCGGTTTCGCGAAGCACCCTGTGGGTTAGCCCCAGGCGGCGCAAGCATGTACGGAAGATAAGGTAACGGTAATAATTTGATATAGTTCATCAGGGAAAAGGGCTTCGGGCTAGGTCAATATCAAAGTGCCAACTTGAGTTAAATATTGGTGTACACATCTTCTACTCGCATAACACCTGGTCTATTCTTGGCATCATTCTTGCACCTCAAATCCTGGGAGAAATCAACGAGACGACGCGTTGATTCTTGTAAGCCGGCATGTTACCAATCCGTTTGCTGCCAGACCAGGTGGAATTCGCCCTCCTTTCTTTCGAAGGGCCGGATTCTTATTCGAAAGCAGGCGGATTGGGAGTGCGCGTCGCTAACCTTTCACACTTCCTGGCCTCCCAGGGATTTCGCACCCACCTGATATACATCGGCAGCCCGGATCTTCCGGGCCACGAAGCCCTGCTGGACGGGCGCCTGCAGTTCCATCGTTGGTGCCAATGGATCAGCCGCTACCACCCCAGGGGCGTTTACGACGGTGAAGAGGGCAAGCTGGCCGATTTCAGCCAGTCCGCCCCGCCTTTTATCCTGGAGGGGATTGCACGCCCGGCCATCGCTGCCGGCCGCCACCTGGTGGTGCTGGCCGAGGAATGGCACACCGCTGAAGCCCTGATCCGGCTGAGCGACCTGCTGCACGCCGCGGGGCTGCGCCAGCGCTCGGTCTTGCTGTGGAACGCCAACAATACCATGGGATTCGAGCGCATCGATTGGGGCCGCTTGAGCTTCGTAGCCACGCTGACCACGGTCAGCCGCTACATGAAGCAGATCATGCGCGCCTGCAGCCAGGACCCGTTGGTCATCCCCAACGGCATCCCCTCCGACCTTCTGCAGCCCGTCTCCAGGCACGCTGTCGGCCGGGTGCGCCGTGCGCTGGCTGGCCGTGGCGAGCTGCTGCTGTTCAAGGTGGCGCGCTACGATCCGGCCAAATGCTGGCGGCTGGCCGTCGATGCTGTGGCCAGGCTAAAGCAGGAAGGGGAAAGCGTGCGGTTCCTGTGCCGGGGCGGCATCGAACCCCACGGCGCCGAAATATTGAGCCATGCCCGGTCGCTCGGGTTGATCGTCAAAGACGTGGAAGGATGCCCGCAAACCTGGGAGGAAACCCTGGGAGCCATTACCCTCGCCGGACCGGCGGACGTGTACAACCTGAACTTCGGCCTGTCCCAGTCCGTGCTGCGCGTTTTCTACGCCGCCGCGGATTTCGTCCTGGCCAACAGCAAGCACGAGCCGTTCGGGCTGGTGGGGCTGGAGGCCATGGCCGCAGGGACAGTCGTATTCACCGGGCCCACCGGCGAGACCTATTCGGCGGACGGAGCCGGCGCCATTGCCCTGGATACCGAACAGGCTGATGAGCTCGTACAGGCCATCCAAACCCTGCGCCTCCATCCCGAGCGGGCCCAGGCCATCCGCCGGGCTGCCCCTTGCGTGGCGGCGCGCTACACCTGGGGGAGCGTGTGCGAGATCCTGCTGGAAAAGATCGCCCTTGCAGCCGCCTATCAAAAGACGCTCCCCTTCCCGGCCGCGCCCCTCTGCCTGCCCAAGCCTGCCCAAAACGAGATCGCCTACCCGTTCGTCCCGCCTGCACGCGTCCAGGCCTGGAGCGCCGTGCCTGGATAAAAAAATGGTTTGGATCCTATCCAAACCAATTTTCTTTCTAGCTGGGGCGCCTGGATTCGAACCAAGATCCACAGATCCAAAGTCTGGTGTGCTGCCATTGCACTACGCCCCAAAGTGGCCTTCGATTGTTTGATAACCCTTAAAGACAGCCCATTTTAACATATATTTCATGAACGTTATAGGGTGGAGCCGTCAGGAAAGAGACATCCGAAGTCTGGCAGACTTCGGATGTCTGGTGAAGACAACAACACAGGCCAACTGCTAAAATGGAATTTCATCCTCCTCATACGGAGGTACTTCTTCATCCAGCGGATTTTCTTCCTTTTCAGTTCCAACATCAAGATTCACGCTCCGATCCATCTCCGCCCGTAATTCGTCGATGCGCTTGCTCAACTCCTCCTCCGGCAGGATGCGCACGCGTCCTTCCGAATCCCCAACCGCCCGGTAAACCCCCAAATCCTCCGAGCCCGTCTCGCTCATCAGCCCGTAGCGAATCTCATCCATGATTTCAGCGTGAAATTCTTCATCAATACGGTCACCGAGGATGATTTCTTTGATGCACGAAGTTGGCACGTTCACCACCCCAAAACCGTCCCGGCGCACGAAGCGCACCTCTTTTTCGTGCGACCACGGGGTGGGCTTGTAGCGGTAGCGGTTGTCCTCGCGCAGGTAAAACCTCGGGCTCAGCAGGTCGTCCACGGTGATCTTGCGATAAACCACCCGGATCGGCCCGTGAATGTCGCATCCGCTGCCCTGGAGATATCTCTCGAGCAGTCCCCGGTCCAGCCCGATGCAAACCCCGCGAAACCCATCCGCGTACTGGGTCCACATGCGGTAATTATCCCGGTTGGCCGTCAGGCAGAGCACGCTCAGGCGGTTTGAAGAGGTCTTCGAGGGATTCCCCCGGTGCCAGCTCTCCCAGGTCTGCTTGAGGCTCTTCAGGTTTTCGATGTCCAGGTTGGCCTGTTCGAATTTTCGTTTATACGTTTTCGCCAAGCTGCGCAGCGTTTTTCGCCGCCCGCGGTGCGGCGGCTGGCCGGTTAGCCGGTCGAGCTTGGCGATTTCGTCGCTGGCGATTTCGTTCAACATCCATTCGGGGGGTATGTCGTCGGCCTCGCTCTGCAGGTACAGGTACATTTCGCGCATTTCTGCGGCAATCTTGCTATACGCCTGTACTTCCCGCTCGAGCTTTTCGATCTGCTCTTCAAGGGATACCACCCGGTCCTGGTATTGCAGCTCGGCGGCCCGGTCCAGGTTCAAGTCCGTAGGATCGTTCAACTGCTGCGGCCGCGCAAAATACAGCTCGCCCTTGAGCATGTCGAGCGAATAGTCGTCCGCCGCACGATATTTGTACAGCAAAGGTGAGGAAATGGTGTCCCTGGCCAAATGAGCCTCCTTGCGCCCCTATCGGGTCTGCGACCCGCTGGCGCTGGGGTCACAGACCCCAGCGGAGCGCAATCCAATGCTCCAGGCGGGTCTGTGACCCGCCGGCGCGGGGGTTACAGACTCGCGGCGATCTTCTTGCCCCACTCGGCGGCCCGCTCGAGCTCGCCCGGCTTCATCGGACCCTCCGCCTTTTCGACGTAGAAGCCCTCGGCGGGAATCACCAGCGCACCGCCGTATTTCTTGAGCAAGTCAGCGACGATAGGAGCCGCGTATCGCCCGATGCCGATCTTATAGAAGAATTGCAGGATTGCAGAAGGCATATCGCTCAACGCAATCCCGGTATCGAATGCCGCCACCTTGACTCCGTTGAGGGCGCCGCCCGAAAGCCCTTCGAAGAAAGCCTTTACCCCGGCCGTCGGCCGGAACTGGCGAGTCGGCGAGCCGACGATCAGCAGCCCCAGCCCCTTCAGGTGCTCCGGCTTTACGTCGCCAATCTTCATCACTTCGATCTCCGCCCCCGCCCCAATCCCGCTGCCAACCGCCCTGGCAACCTGCTCGGTATTCCCAAAAAACGATTCGTAAACGATCAACCCTTTCATTTTTCCCTCCCAAAGAATATTAGCCACGGAGGCACGGAGACCACGGAGAAAAGCTTTTTTGTTTTGATCTTCTCCGTGTCCTCCGTACCTCCGTGGCTAATTTCTTTTCATTGCCCCAATATCAAGAATTTTGGTTCTCCGTTGGCGCCAGTCCGAGGCGGGCGGCTTGATCGTAGGAGATCACGTCGGGCGTCTCGGGTAGCTGCCGCGGCTCCTCTGACACCGAGTCCCAAAAGGCGTCCACGTCCTCGGGCTTCAGTTCGCCGCTCGACTGCTTGATCATGCTTTCCAACGCCTCCAGGTCCGGCTCCGGCTCGGCTGGCGCAGCGGGCTCGGGGACCGGTTCGGCCTTTACCTCGGGCTCCAACGGCAGGGCTACCGGCTGCGCCTTGGCCGACACTCCGGCGTCTCCCAGGGACGCCTTGAGGTCCTTGTGCGCCGCGATCACTTCCTCAACGCTCAGCGCCATGCGCAGGCTGGCCCGGCCTTTTTTGAGCACCACCACCAGGGCCAGCATGCCGATGGAGCTCATCACCAGGTCGAAATCCTGCCCGGTGTAGGCCTGGGCGTGCCCGCCCTCCTGGCCCTTGATCAGACGGACCACCTTGGCAGCCGCGCTCAAGGCTGTAAACAGGGAGGGCGCCCATTCCGCTTCCAGGTCCACCCGCGGCAGGTCGCCCGCCTGTGCCAAAATGCGTCCGCTGTCGTCCAGTACGAACACGGCCAGCGCCCCCAGGTTCTGACGCAGCCCGGTGATCAGGTCGGCCAGGCGCTCGGGCTTGCTTTCTACCTCTTCGGCTGGGGTTGGGGCGGGCGGCCGGGCCGGCGCAGCCGCCGGCGCCGGGGCAATCCCCAGGCACTTGCGCACCACGGCCAGGAAATCCGAAAAATCGAGCGGCTTGAAGAAAAACCCATCCACATTCATGCCCCGCGCCTGGCGAACCACCGGGCCGTCCGACAGGGCGGTGATGAAAATGACCTTCACTTCGGGATTGCGCGCCCGAATCTTCTTCACCAGCTCCAACCCGGAGATACCCGGCAAGCGGATATCGCTCACCAGCAGGTCCACCGGCTTGCGCCCGGCTTCCAGCACCGCTTCTTCGGCAGATGGCGCCACGGTAATCGAAAGTTCCGTGGATACGGTCTGCATCAGGGTCTGTAAAACTCGGCCCAGGTCCAACGCATCGTCGACAATAATCACGCGTTTCATTGGCTTCAGGCTATTCTCCAACAGGCCACATTATGCCCCGGGCTGACTTCCTTGAACTGCGGCTCCTCGACGGCGCAGTGGGCCATCGCCACCGGGCAGCGCGGGTGGAACCGGCAGCCGGACGGCGGGCGCAGAGGGCTCGGGACGTCCCCTTTCAGGATGATGCGCTCGCGGTGCACCGTCGGATCGGGGATGGGGATGGCGGACATGAGGGCCTGAGTGTAAGGATGGAGCGGATTGCGAAACAGCTCCTCGCGCGAGGTTAGCTCCACCATCTTGCCCAGATACATGACGGCCACCCGGTCAGAAATATGTTCGACGACGCTCAAGTTGTGGGCGATGAACAAATAGGTCAGGCCCAGCTCCTGCTGCAGGTCGCGCAGGATGTTCAGCACCTGCGACTGGATCGAAACATCCAGGGCCGAGACCGGCTCATCGCACACCAAAAATGTGGGCACCAGGGCCAGGGCGCGGGCAATGCCGATGCGCTGGCGCTGTCCGCCCGAAAATTCGTGCGGGTAGCGCCGGGCGTGGTAATCCTCCAGGCCTACTTTCTTCAAGGTGCGGATGACGATCTCGTAGCGCTCCTTGGGCGTGCCCACGTTATGAATCCGCAAGCCCTCCATCACCGATTCGCCGATCGGCATGCGCGGGTCGAGTGAGGAGTACGGGTCCTGAAAGATGATCTGCATGTGCCGGCGCATCTGCTTAAGCGCCTGGCCCTTGAGGCCGAAAACGTTGGTGTCCTGGTAATACACTGCGCCGGCGGTAGGCTCCACCAGGCGCAGCATGGTGCGCCCGACGGTGGTCTTGCCGCAGCCGGATTCGCCCACCATCCCCAGCGTCTCGCCTTCTTTGATCGTGAAGCTGACGTCGTCCACTGCCTGGACCCAGGCCACCACCCGCTGAAAAACGCCGCCGCGCACCGGGAAGTATTTTTTAAGATGCTCTACTCGAATGAGGTCTTTCTTGCCGTTTGGATTATTTTCCATGATGAGCTACCGACCTTTTGTGCGGTTAAATCTTAAGCGGAGCGACGTGGTTAGCATGGTTGGAATACAGCCAGCAGCGGACTTTGTGGCCGGGCGCCACCTCTTCCAGTTCAGGCTCAACCTCGGTGCAAATTTGCAGCTCGTACTGCAGGCGCGAGCGGCAGCGCGGGGCAAAGCGGCAGCCAGGCGGCAGATTCACCAGGTTCGGCACCGAGCCCGGAATGACGTCCAGCTTGTCCATCATCTTGCCCAGCACCGGGATCGAAGCGATCAACCCCTGCGTATATGGGTGCAGCGGCTTATCGAATAATTTGCGCACGTCGGACTGTTCCACGACGCGCCCGGCGTACATCACCGCCACCCGGTCGGCCATTTCGGCGATCACCCCCAGGTCGTGGGTGATCAGGATGACCGCCGTGTTCATCTTTTCGCGCAGGTCGCGCATCAGGTCCAGGATCTGAGCCTGGATGGTCACGTCCAACGCGGTGGTAGGTTCGTCGGCAATCAACAGCTTGGGCTTCAGGGATAGGGCCATGGCGATCATCACGCGCTGCGCCTGCCCGCCCGACATTTCGTGGGGGAAGGCCCTGGCCTTGCGCATGGCGTCCGGAATGCCAACCAGCTTGAGCAGCTCCACGGCTTCTTCCCAGGCGTTCTGCCTGGCCGATTTTTCGTGGATTTGGAACACCTCAGCTACCTGGTCCCCGGCAGTGAAAACCGGGTTCAGGCTGGACTGCGGCTGCTGGAAGATCATGGAAATCTCCTTGCCGCGCAGGTGGGTCATTTCAGCTTCGGAGAGCTTGAGCAGGTCCTTGCCGCCGAAGAGGATCTCGCCCTCAATTACCTTGCCCGGTAAACCCACCAGGCGCATGATCGAAAACGAGGTCACGCTCTTCCCGCAGCCCGATTCGCCCACCAGGCCGAGCACTTCACCCGGGTAAACGCTAAAATCGACGCCATCTACGGCCTTGACGACGCCTTCGTCGGTGAAGAAATAAGTTTTAAGGTTCTTCACTTCCAGCAGGGGTTGGGATGATCTATCAGGCACTGAATACCTCGGAAGAAAGTATGAAAGCAAGTTTACAGTTTACAGCGTACAGTGTACAGTTTAATAGGTATTGGAGAACAAAAGAACAGAGATGGTAAAAAAATTATACCCGAAAACGATTTTTTAATAATGAAATCGGGCCGGATGGGGCCCGATTTCATTGTGCCGGGATCAATCCCGATTTCGTTTTCGGTTACGCAAAGCAATGGTCATGGCCCCGATCATACCCAGGATCAGCCCTACGAATCCGGCCCCGAACGAAAAGAAGTTCAGGAAAAAGGTCGAGGGGATGATCTGCAGGACCATCAGGAACGGCAATCCCGCCCCGAGCAGCATCAGGATAAAACCTACAATACACAGATATTTCGGCTCGACGCTGATCATGATTTGTAAAGCCAGCAGGCGACCAGATGTTCAGGCTCTGGATGGAATTCGGGCGGCACTTCCACATCGCACAGGCCTTTGATGACGTGCGGGCAGCGCGGGTGGAAACGACAGCCGGCGGGCGGCTTGATCAGGTTGGGCGGCTCGCCCGGCGGAACGTCCTTGATCGTCTTGGCGTTGTTGCCGTCCGGGTCGGAGGTAGCCGCCAGTAGGGCGTGGGTATACGGGTGCAGTGGGTTCCCCAGCAGGTCGCTTACGCGCGCCTTTTCCACAATTTTCCCGGCGTACATAACAAAGATGCGCCGCGAGAAATATCGCACGGTCGATAGGTCGTGGGTGATGTACATCACCGCCAGGCGGCGCTTCTCTTGCAAGCCGCGCAGCAGCTTGAGGATCTCGACGCGCACCGAAGCGTCCAGCATCGAAACCGGCTCATCTGCCACGATCAACCTGGGGTTGAGCAGCATGGCGCGGGCAATGATGATGCGCTGCTGCTGCCCGCCGCTGAGCTGGTGAGGGAACTTGGGCAGGAAGTCGGACACCGGGAATACTTTGACCTCTTCCAGCGCCTGCGTCAAGCGCTGCTTCCGCTCGTTGCGATCGTGGATGCCGTTGATGATCATCGGTTCTTCGAGGATGCGCTCAATGGTCATGAACGGCGCCATGGCGCTGTAGGGGTCCTGCTGGATATAGCCCACTTTAGAGCGGTACTGCTTGACAACCTCACCCTTCATGGCGCTGATATCCTCCCCCTCGAAGGTAATCTTACCTCCCGTAGGGCGGTAGAGCGCCAGCACGGTCTTCATCAGGCTGGATTTACCGCAGCCGCTTTCGCCCACCACGGCAATCGCCTCGCTGTTGTGCAGGTCGAAACTGACATCGTCGACAGCGTGAACGTGTCCGGCTACTCCAAAACCGAGGCGCCGCAGCTCAAACCACACCCTCAGGTTCTGGACCGACAACAACACATCTGGAACGACCGTTTCTGGAGGTAATTCCGGGACTTTTGTTTCTAATTCACTAAGTTGATCCATCATAGATATTCCCTGCCCTTATTCATACAACCAACATTTGACAATCCGCCCATCGCGTTTATAAACGGGAGGCTCTTGCGCACATTTTTCAAACCTGCGCGGACAGCGCGCCGCAAAACGGCATCCGGTCGGCGGGTTCAAGAGGCTGGGGGGTTGGCCTGAAATAAACTCAGGCTCCTTACCGCCGCGCAAGCGCGGGACGCTGTCCATGAGCATTTTTGAATAAGGGTGCAGAGGGAGTGTGAAGAATTCAATAGCCGGGCTCACTTCGACGATCTGCCCGGCGTACATCACCGCCACCTTATCCGCCAGCTCGCTGGAGGTAGCGATGTCGTGGGTGATCAGGATATAGCTGATCGCCAGCTCGCGCTTCAACAGCTTCAGCACGTTGAATATATTAGCCTGGGTCAGCACGTCCAGGGCGGAAGTAGGCTCGTCCAGGATGATCAATTCGGGTGAGGTCACCAGCGCCATGGCGATGGCCGAACGCTGGCGCATGCCGCCGCTCAGCTCGAAGGCATAGCGGTTGAGGAATTCCTCGGGCACGCCCACGTGCTGGAACATCTTCTTGGCCTGGGACATGGCCTGTTTCTTGTTGGCCCCGGTGTGGATGATGAACGGCTCGGTCACCTGGTCGCCGATACGCAGCACCGGGTTGAGGGCGTTCATGGCTGCCTGCGGCACCATCGAGATCAGGTTCCAGCGCACGTTCTTGCGGAACTCCTCATCGTTGTAGGCCATGATGTCGTTGCCGTCCAGGTAAACCTTGCCGCCGTAATTCTGAATGTTGCGGGGCAGCAGACGCAGGATGGCCTTTGCCAGCGAGGTCTTGCCACAGCCCGATTCACCCACCACCACCACCGCTTCGTTATATCCCAGCTCAAAGTTCACGCCGTCAACAGCCCGAACAATCCCTTTTGAGGTGCGGAAGTGCAGGATCAATTCTTCAATTCGTAAAAGGGGTTTCTCGGGCATAGCTTACTGACCTCTCAAGCGGGGATTAAAAATGCGGTCCATGGCGTAACCGACCGAGGCAAATGCCAGGCCGGTGATCATCAACAGCACGGATGGCTCCAGTACCCAGTAGTAATAGCCCTGGAACAGCGCTCCGGCGGCGTAAGAATCGTCGATCAATTTGCCCCAGGTGGGAAGGGTCGGATCGCCCAGGCCCAGCACCGCCAGGGAAGCTTCCAGAAACACATAGGAAGGGATCAGGGTGATGAATTGCGGGATCAGCAGCGGGATCAGGCGCGGAATCATATACTGGAAGATGATTCGACCATTGCCCGCCCCGTATGATCGAGCCGCCTCAATGTAAGGCGACTCCTTGACCTGCATGAACACGGCTCGGAACGTTTTAATTCCTGAGCCAAAAATACCAAGCAATATGACCACACTCAAGATCACGAACAGGCTTCTTGAATACAGCGTACCCACCATGATCAGGATGGGGAGGAAGGGCAGTACCAGGTTGATCTCGGTGATGCGCTGGATGAGAGTGTCCACCCAGCCACCGAACCAGGTGCTGATGCCGGCGATGATCAATTGCGTAAACGTTGTCCCGACTGCTGCCAGGAAGCCGAAAAGCAGGGCAATAGGGGTGCCCCACAGCAGCGCAATCCCAATATCCCGGCGCAGGTTGTCAGTGCCGGCGGCGCCGGCCAGTTTTCCATACAAAATGACCTCGGGCGTGTAATCCGAGTTTGGTTCGAATGTCGTGCCCTCGATTTGGAGCTGGTAATTCCCTTTTAAAGGCGTGGGATTGTTGAATTTCGGTCCGCCGAACAACCCGATGTTGGCTACTTCTCCGTTCAGCTTATTCCTCGTCAGCGTATTGTCCTGGGAGACGCGGTAAGCCATGTGGTCTTTAAGCGCAAAGTTGCTCAGGCGTATTTTTCGCCCGTCCGGTGTTACCCAGACTAAGCCAACGAACGGCGCTTTTGAAGTGAATTTGGAATCGAAGTAAATTGCAAAGTCATCCGCATAAGAGTTGTAATTCCAGGGAATATCAAACGTATAGTTGATCAGGGTCGATTTTCCAGCCGGGGTAACCTTCTTGGTCACACCCGGGCTCGTCGTGGTCAGGTCGATCGTCTCCGGCAGCTTATCACTGCGGAACCAGTTGTACCACACCGGCGCGGCCAACTTGGGGTTCTTGTACCAATCTGCTTCGGAACCTTTCCATAATTGGATCGCCCTGTCATAGGGAATGGCGATGATTGTGTAAATGGATACCAGAACCAGGATCAGGATGATGATGGAGCCAGCCAGGGCAGTGGGGTACTTTAAAATCTCTTTGAGGCCAGATCGTAAATTCATGGTTAAACGTGGCTCCCTTCCCCGCCAATTTTAACTCTTGGGTCAACAAGCGCGTAAATGATATCCAACAGGAATACGGTGATTGCCAGCAGGTATGAGAAAATAACCGTCTCGCCGACAATGACCGGCGTATCGAACAGGCCAATAGCCTGGAACAAGGCGCGTCCCAGCCCTGGCCAGTTAAAAATCGTCTCAAAAATGGGCGCCCCCAGCCAGGTAGCAATTACAAGCAAGGCAAAACTGGTGATGATAGTGGGCAAAGTCGGTCGAAGGATATACTTATTTTGGATATCACGGGCAGGCAGGCCTTTGGCCTTAGCCATGTCCACGTAGTCTTCACTGGAGTAGATCAAGAAAAAGGTACGCCAGGTAAAAATGCTTAAGAAGATCTGGCTCATCGAGTAGGCTGCCACAGGCAAGACCATGTGGTTGAGCATGCTCAAGGCGTAATCCAGCTTGTTAGCTGGCGGCGGCGCGTCCACCATCCCGCCAAACGGCAGTACCTTCAGGACTGCCGCAAAAATCAAGATCAGGAAAATTCCATAGAACCAACCTGGCGCAGAGGACAAAGGTGTCAGCGCTACTGCCAGCTTATCAAAAAAGCTGCCGTAGGACCTGGATAGCGCCAATGCAAACACCATCGCCAGAAAAAACAAGATAATATCGGATACACCGAAAAGAATCAGTGTGGGTGGCAAACGTTCCAGGATGATCAGGCGCACCGAGCCAGAACCGCTGTTGGAGACCATATTCAAGGCGCGTCCCAGGTTAAGCGTAAGCGCGTCTTTCATAAAATCGATGCTGCGTGCGATGAAGGGCCGGTTTAGCCCCTGACGGTCGGCCTCGGTGGCGATTTGCTGGTTGATCAAATCAGCTCGGGCTTGCGGGGTGAGGCCACGGTATACCGGATTACCAGCCACCTGGGTGTTAATGGTTTCTCGAATTTGCCCCAATCGGATCTGGTCGACATATCCACCCATGTTGGCAATCAAAATGGTCAGGTATACGGCGATGACCACCGTAATCGATATCGTGATAAGCCTGACGACGGTGTACCTGGCAATACGCGACAGGGTGCTTGTACCTGCTCTTTTCTTCTTTTCTTCCTGTCCCACAGTCGGTTGGGCAGGTAATGGGGTACTCGCCTCGGTCATAATACTCACCCTTTTCTGTATTTTTTTAAATTTGGGTGTCATGTTGGATTATACTGCACCCCACACGACACCCAAAACGCTTTCTGTAAAATTACGCCCGATAGGGGTGGGATACCCCACCCCTACCAGGTTTTTGAATCACTGACTCAAAGCTTATTGAGTAACAACGAATTGGTAGGTCACGAACGTCGGCAGAGCAACTACCTTGGATGCAACAGCCACACTCAGCGAAGCTGAGCCGGCAGGCAGCTTGGTCGTCACGTCCGGAGCCAGATCGATGGCGTACGATCCTTCAGCAGTCATCTTGGCAGCCCCAGAGGCAACCACACTGCCGTCGGAACCGAACAACGTGTAGCCCACTTTGTCGATGTCCTTGGAAGGATAGGGCTGATCGTTGAATTTAACCGTAACGGTGAAGGGAGCGTCGTCACCAGCCTTAACCTGGGTCGGACCATCTACCGTGGCGGCGGCGATCTCAGCAGCGGAGAAGCCAGCAAACTGATCAGCCGGGAACGGGTAGTCGGTGAAGCGGGTTAAGGTGAGCGAGCCACCGGTCGTGTCGACTTTATCAACGAAGTACGGGCCGGTGCCGATCCACATGTGGTTGTGGGCCTTGTAGAAAGCCTGCAGGCTGGCATAGCGCGCCTTGGCCTGGTCAGCCGAGACGTACTTGCTCATGGTCGGGGCAAAAGGCACCTCACCCGAAGCTGCAAACTTATCCAGGTAAGTGGCCTGGATCGCCAGGGTCGGGCCCGAGATCAGGCTGGTCTCGTCTACCTTGAGGGTGGAGGACTTATCCAGCGAGAAGGCCATCTTGCCGTCAGCTTCGGCCGCCACACCCAGGGCAATGTTGTCCCAGGCGCCCGTACCGTAAGTGTAGGCATCGCCGCTACCGTTACCACCGTAAGCCGGGTACCAGGTGCCAACCTGGGCATTGTTCTCGGCATCCAACTGGAACTTGTCGTCCCAGGTGGTGATGGTCAGCGGATTGGTCGAGACGATCTTGACGCCCTTGAAGTGGCTCATATTGGCTGCGAACGAAGATTCGGCGTAGCCCTTGTCGTAGATCTTGCTTTCCGGCTTGCCGGGATCGAAGTACATGATCATGCCCATGACCACGTCAGAAACGTCGAAGTTGCTGCCGTCATGCCACTTGGTCTTGAACAGATCCGGCGTATACGTAACTGTGATCTGGACATTGGCAGTCTGTTTGTAATTCTTGTCAGCCGCAGCGCGGTCCTTGGCGGAGACGAAGGTCTGGGTCTTGGCATTCCAATCCGCCCAGGCATCGTCAGGTACGGCGATGCTGTCCTGGTTCGTCAGGGTTACCCAGGTGGAGTCCGCCGACTTGTTGACCGGAAGACCGGATTTGACAACGACGTCCATCTTCTGGACGAGTTTGGGCATCATCAGGCCGGTATACGGGTTGGGGATAACACCATGGTCCTCGGTGAAGTTCTGCGGGATGGCGTCATCTACCCAGTTGGAGCCCTGGATGGGGTTCCAGGCCTGGACCAGGATACCTGATTGAGCAACACGCAGCGAGCCGCCTTCCTTGGCAGCGAATTTTGCAGTGTAGGGGAACAGCGTGGTGCTAAAGCCACCGTACAGGTCAGAGGCGCCCTGGATCTTATTGCTGAAGGGCGTAAAGGCCACATTGGTGACCAGCCAGACACCCCACCAGCTTTCCTGCATGGAGAGCTGGAATGCGGTGTGGAAGTACTGGTCGCGCTGGTCCAACGTCGTGAAGGTGTTGTTCAGCAGAGCATCTTCAGCCGTTTGCAGCTCTTTCGAGGGTGCGTATTTCAGGAACAGGGGGATGTTCTGGACCTGGCCGGAGTTAAACTGGGCGAAGTTGTAGCCTTCGTCGCGGGTGATTGCGGTGGAGATCCAGCCGGCGGTGTAGTAACCGAACTTGCACGGAGCCGGGTCGCCCTGCCAGATGGGGGCGGCTTCTTTACGGGTCTTCAACTGCTGGTCAACCGTGAAGCCCAGTTTCTCAAGCTGTTGGGCGAAGTAAATACCCATCTGCTTGCGGGAGTCTTCGGTGCGGATCAGGCCGATGATCGTAACGGGCTTGCCGTTGAACTGCCACTTGCCGTTGGCGTCCTTGGTTGCGCCCAGGGTGGGCATTTCGGCGTCGACGACAGCTTTGGCTTTGTCCAGGTTATAGCCGTACTTGGTAACGATGGAGGCCAGGTCGGCGGCGTAACGAGCCGCATCCGAGGAAGCATCATCAATACCAGTGTAGCGGGGGATCGCCAGGCCGCCGGCGATTTCCTGGGCGATGTAGTTGCGATCAACAGCCCAGTTCATGGCCTCGCGGATCTTGGCATCGGTGAAAGGATTCAGAGTGTTCTTGTCCGTGCAGGGCACGGTATTCAGAATCATCTGGTCGCTTCCGCCGTACTGCAAGTTGTAGCTCAGGTTCTTGTCACCCTTGACCGTATTGTACACGTCCGGGTCAGAAACGGTCACCGGGTAGACATCGATCGCGCCAGCCTGAAGCTGTGCAACAGCTCCCTGTGGATCCTCGATCTTTGTGAAGACTACCTGGTCGAGCAATCCACCCGTGCGGGTTGACTTGGGCGGGGTGGTAGGAGCCGGGGTGTTAGTGGGAGCTGCTGTTGCAGCAGGCGGTGCAGTGTTGGTAGGCTGAGGCGCTACAGTATCCGTAGCCGCAGGGGCTGAAGTGGCTGCGGGGGGGGCCTGGGTCGTGGCTGCTGTGCAGGCTGATAGAACCATGCTAAACAGCACGAGCAGGCTTAAGACGGTCGTTAACCTTTTATTCATCTTTTCTCCTCCAAAAAAAAGATAGGTGGATCGACTGAGATACTATCGTCAGTATCTCTACTATTGATCAAACTTTCCAGCGAGCGGAAAGTTATCTCCAAATGTAAGTGGGTGCTGCTCTTTGTACCGATCTGGCGTAATTCCGATAAATTGATCCTCCACGATTAAAAAGGCGCTTTTCGTGTCCATCGGTATTATTCAATATCTTGGGAATTGCTGGAGAAAATCAAGAAGCACCTTTTTGTTCGAAAGGCATCTTCGACTGGAGACCCCGTATTGGCAAAAGATGACATTATCTTTAGCCGGCCAATCGCTGAACCGGTGCTTCGATGTTTTTCTTTTCATGCGACCGCACCAGTAAATTCATAACCTCGTGTCTAGACTTTACCAGATACAATAATAATACAATACCCAATGAATGTCAATCAAACCAAAAAATATTATTAATCCGGGGATTGGGCGTTATTTTACGCCCAATCCCCGGATTAATAA
>DBMK01000078.1 GCA_002298885.1 Anaerolineaceae bacterium UBA700 | reverse complement strand
GCTGCTTCACAGCCCGAAACAACCCCGATAGTTCCTTGCTTATAAAAATTATATATTTCTCTATTTATTCCTAACTATTCTCTATGATATACTTGTGGTCTGACCCTGGAACTGCGGGGAATTGCTGGAATTGGCAGACAGGCGTGACTTAGGATCACGTGCCGAAAGGCGTGAGGGTTCAAGTCCCTCATTCCCCATTCCGCACATCAATTTCAGATAAGGAATACCGCTTTGAAGATCGAAACGCAACCATTGGAAAACCATCAGGTCAAGATCATCGCCGAATTTGAGCCTGAGGTGCTTGAAAATTACAAGCAGCGCGCCGCCCGCAAGATCGCCCAGACCTCCAAGATCCCGGGCTTCCGCCCAGGCAAAGCCCCCTTTGCTGTCATCCGCCGCCTCTACGGCGACGAAGCCATCGAGCACGAAGCCGTCGACCTGCTCCTCGACGAAGAATACCAGGCCGTGATCAAGGAATCCGGCGTAAAGCCCGCCGCTCCCGGCAAGCTGGACGAGATCATCAGCACCAACCCGCCCAAGTTTTCATTCACCGTTCCCCTGCAACCGGAAGTCAAGCTGGGCGATTACCGTTCCGTGCGCAAGGAATACCAGCCGCCTCTGATCACCGAGGACCGGGTTGACCAGGTGATCAAGAACATGCGCGCCAGCTACGCCACAGCCGAGCCGGTCGAGCGCCCCGCCCAGGAAGGCGATCTGGTCTCCGTCTCCATCAAGGGCGACCTGGCTGCGCCAGCCGAAGGCGAGGACCCGATTGCCTTTCCCGAAAATACGGTGCAAATGATCGTCGGGGAAAACGAATTCGAAATCGACGATTTTCCCTACCTGGGTTTCTCACGCGAACTGGTCGGCATGAACGCAAACGAAGAGAAGACCCTCGTCCACACCTACCCCGCCGACGACAGCGACGAACGGCTGCGCAATAAGGACGTCAAAATTGTTGCGAAGGTTTTATCTGTCAAAAGCCTCACCATGCCCGAGCTCAACGACGAATTTGCCCAATCCCTGGGTGAGTATGAATCCGTCGAGGCCATGCGCAAGTCCATCCGCCAGACCCTGGAGGATAACGAGAAGCGCGAGTACGAAAACCGCTACGTTACCGACGTGGTCGACCAGATCCGCGGCCTTTCCACCGTCAATTACCCCCCCGAAATTCTGCAGGACGAGATTGACCGCGTCCTCCACTCGCTAGAGCACGACCTTGCCGACCGTAAGATGGACCTGCCGACCTACCTGAAGACGATCAACCAGGAGCAGGATGCCTTCATCGAATCGGAAGTCAAGCCAGTTGCTGTGCAGCGCCTCGAACGCTCGCTGGTAATCGACGAGATTGCCCAGTCTGAGAAGGTCGAGCTCGACATGGACGCCCTGCAAAAGGAAACTGAGGCCACCATGGCCGCCCTTTCCCGGGACCCCGAGTTCAGTAAGTATTCTCACGGCCGCAAAGCCCAGGACCTGGCCCGCAACGTGACCATGGAATCGGCCAACCGCGTCCTCAACCGCCAGGTGATGGACCGCCTGAAGTCCATTGCCCGCGGTGAGCTCGAGCAAAAACCCGAACCTGTAGCCGCTGCCATCGAGGCGGCTTCGGAAGCCGCCTCTGAACCAAAATCCGAGCCCAAAGAAAAGAAAGCCCGGAAGAAGAAGACCGAGACAAAGCCTGAATGAAAGGAAAAGCTATGTCCATTCCCGAATTTAAATCCGTCGTCCCCATGGTCATCGAGACCTCCAGCCGTGGTGAACGCGCCTACGACATTTATTCCCTGCTCCTCAAAGAGCGGATCATCTTCCTGGGCACGCCTATTGATGATCAGGTTGCCAATGTCGTCGTCGCCCAACTGCTGTTCCTCAACCGCGAAGACCCCGAAAAAGAAATATATATGTACATCAACTCGCCCGGCGGTGTGATCTATTCCGGCCTGGCCATTTACGACACAATGCAGATGATCTCCAACCCCATCAGCACCTGGGCCATCGGCGTCACCGCCTCCTTCGGCACCGTCCTGTTGGCCTCCGGTACCAAGGGCAAGCGCTATGCGCTGCCCCACGCCACCATCCACATCCACCAGCCCCTCGGCGGCGCCCAGGGCCAGGCCTCGGACATCGAAATCCAGGCCCGAGAGATCCTGCGCTTGCGCGAGCGCCTCAACCAGATCATGGCCACAAACACCGGCCAATCCATGGAGGTCATCGAGCGGGATACCGAGCGTGATTTCTACCTGGATGCCGAAGCTGCCGTTAAGTACGGCATCGTCGACCAGGTGCTCAAGACACAGAAGAAATAGCAATATTACGGTCCTGAACCCAAATTTTTATAAGACCGCCGCCTTCGGCGGCGGTCTTATAAAATACCATTCGTGTGTATTTGTCTCCATTTGCGTCCATTCGTGGATAATTCATTAATATGATACAAACCTTAGTCCCTCGCATCCGAGGCTTGATCCTCGACCTGGACGGCGTGCTTTGGAAAGATGACCTGGCCCTCATCGATACACCAGCGGTCTTCGCCAAAATCCGCGCCCTCGACATCCGATTTATTCTTGCCACCAACAACGCAACTCGCAACGTCGAGCAGTACCAGGCCAAGCTCTCCGGATTTGGCCTGGAGGTTGAGCCCTGGCAGGTTGTCAACTCGGGCATGGCGGTCGCCTTCCTGCTCGCCCAGCGCTTCCCGGGCGGGGGACCCGTCTACATCATCGGCGAGGACGGCGTGCGCGCCGCCCTGCAGGAAAAGGGCTTTTACCACGCCGAAAAGGACGTCCTGGCTGTGGTTAGCAGCTACGACCGCGCCCTGACCTACGCCAAGCTGGCCCGGGCGGGGCTATTGATCCGTTCCGGCGCCCCTTTCTACGGCACCAACGCGGACCGCACGTTTCCGACTCCCGAAGGCTTGGTACCCGGCGCCGGAGCCACCCTCGCCGCCCTGGAAGCCGCCACCGATGTCAAGCCGATTATTGCCGGTAAACCATCCCCAGCCATGATGGAACTGGCCATGCAACGCCTGGGGACTCCGCCTGCCGAAACGCTTGCCGTCGGCGACCGCCTCGAAACGGACATCCTGGGCGGCGTCAACGCCGGCTGCCGCACCGCTCTTGTCCTCTCCGGCGTAACCGACCGGCAGGCCCTGGAGCGGTGGTCGCCTAAGCCCGACTTGGTCGCCCCGGACCTGGCTGCACTGGTCGGATAAAAATGGCGCAATCTGCGCTTCAAAACGCTTACGATTTGGATTTGGCGGGTTGGCAGTCCCTGATGAAAGAGTGGGGCGAGCCACCTTTCCGCGCTTCTCAGATCTGGCAGGGGCTCTATCAGCAGCTCTGGTCAGCGCCGGAAGAATTCAGCAACCTGCCCGCCGCCTTGCGCGCCCGGCTCGGCGGCCAGGTTTCCTTCAAAAACCTCGCCCCTTCCCAGGTCCTGCATTCCAGCGACCATGAGACCATCAAAACCCTATTTAGTTTGAACGACGGCCGGGCCATCGAAGCCGTGTTGATGCGGTACGAACAGCGCCGCACCCTGTGCATTTCTACCCAGGCCGGCTGCGCCATGGGCTGCGTTTTCTGCGCCACCGGGCAGATGGGCTTCAAACGCAATCTCACCCGCGGCGAGATCGTCGAGCAGGTCTTGTTCTACGCCCGCCAGCTCAAGGAACAGGGCGAGCACGTCACCAATGTCGTCGTCATGGGCATGGGTGAGCCATTCCACAATTACGCCGCCACCCTGTCCGCCATCGACCAACTCAACGACCCCCAGGGATTCAATATGGGCGAGCGCCGCTTCACAATTTCCACCGTCGGATTGGTGCCCATGATCCGCCAATTCGCCGCCCAGAAGCGCCAGATCAACCTGGCCATCAGCCTTCACGCCGCCAATGACGAGCTGCGCACCAGCCTGCTGCCGGTCAATCGCAAATATCCTATCGCCGACCTGCTCGCAGCCTGCCAAGAGTACATCCAGGCCACCAACCGCCGCCTGACCTTTGAATGGGCTCTGATCCAGGACGTGAACGACCTGCCAGAGCACGCCGCCGAATTGGGCCGGCTGTTGAAAGGCATGCTCTGCCACGTAAATGTCATCCCGCTCAATCCCACCCGTAAATACGCCGGCAAAGCCACCACCCACCAGCGGGCCGAGGCTTTTAAGGCCGTACTCGAAAAGACCGGCATCCCCTGCACCATCCGCATCCGCCGCGGCATCGACATCCAGGCCGGCTGCGGCCAGTTGGCGATAGAAAAAAGAGAATAGAGAGTGGAGAGTAGAGAGTGGAGAATCGGCATGGTATGCCTACTCTCTACTCTCTGTTATAATTCCTGCCATGCCCGACCTATTTTCCCGCTGGAGAGACGGCCTCTCCAAAACCCGCAAGCAAACTTTTGACCGCCTCGCATCGCTTTTTGGCGTCACCGAAATCACCCCGGAGACCTGGGAAGAGCTTGAATCCATCCTCATCCAGGCCGATATGGGCATCGAAACGGTCGAATCCGTCGTCCAGACGGTGAAAGACAAGGCCGGCTTTGAGATGATCGCCCGCACCGAGCAGCTTTACGGCTTGCTACGCGCCGAGCTGCTCAACCGCCTCGATCCTCCCCCTGAGGTCAGCTTCGACGGCATCCGGCCGGCCATTATCCTCCTGGTAGGCGTGAACGGTTCAGGCAAGACCACCACTGCCGCCAAGCTGGGCAAGCAGTTCTCTGCCCAGGGTAAGAACGTCCTCCTGGCCGCAGCCGATACGTTCCGCGCCGCAGCGGTCGACCAGCTCCAGGTTTGGGGCGACCGCCTGGGCTTACCCGTCATCGCTGGGCAGCCCAACGCCGACCCGGGCGCCGTGGCTTTCGACGCTGTCCAGGCTGGGCTGGCCCGCAAATACGACCTGGTCCTGGTGGACACAGCTGGGCGTCTGCACACCCGCTTCAACCTGATGGAAGAGCTGAAAAAGGTCTACCGCGTCGTTGGTAAGGCCCTTCCCGGCGCCCCGCACGCCACCTGGCTGGTGCTGGACGCCACAACCGGACAGAACGCGCTCCAACAGGCCCGTTCATTCAAGGAGGCGGTCAAGGTCAACGGCGTCATCCTCGCCAAGCTCGATTCTTCGGCCCGCGGCGGCATGGCCTTCGCCATCCAGCATGAGCTGGGGCTGCCCATCCTCTACGCCGGCCTGGGCGAAAAACCTGATGACTTGCAGCGCTTCAGCCCTGAAGCCTTTGTCGATGGATTATTATCCAAAAAATAAACTTTGGAGAAAGTGAAAATGCAAGATTTAGCCGAACGCTTGAACGTCTGCGCTGCCAAAATCCACGATCTATTGGAGCATCTTTGACTTACCCGCCAAAGAAGCTCAATTAGCCGAACTACAATCAGAATCCGAAAAAAATGACCTCTGGGACAACCCCGAGCACGCCCAGGGGGTGATGAAAAGGCTCTCCGACCTGCGCGATGAGGTCGAAGGTTGGCGCAAGCTGGAGAAGCGCATCCGCGATTCGCTCGAACTGGCCGAGATGGGCGACGAGAGTTTCCGGCCCGAACTGGAAAAAGAGATCGGCGGAATCGAAGCCGAGCTGCAAAAGCGTGAGCTTAGCACCTTCCTCTCCGGGCCCTACGATTCCGGGAACGCCCTGCTGACCATCAATTCCGGCGCAGGCGGTACCGATTCGCAGGATTGGGCCGGCATGCTCGAACGCATGTACTTGCGTTGGGTTGAACGGCGCGGTTTCGAGGCCGAGATCCTGGATTTCAACGAGGGCGAAGAAGCCGGCATCAAGAGCGTTACCATCGGCGTCACCGGGCGCTATGCTTACGGTTACCTGCGCGCCGAAAAGGGCGTCCACCGCCTGGTGCGCCTGTCCCCCTTCGATTCCAACCACCGCCGCCACACCTCCTTCGCTCAGGTTGAAGTCCTGCCCGAGGTCAGCAGCGACGATGCCAGTATCGTGATCAAGCCTGAGGATTTGCGCATCGATATTTTCAAGTCGTCCGGTGCCGGCGGCCAAAACGTGCAAAAGAACGCCACGGCCATACGCCTGACCCACCTGCCCACCGGAATCGTCGTTACCTGCCAGAACGAGCGCTCGCAGATGCAGAACCGTGAGAATGCCATGCGCGTCCTGCGCGCTCGCCTGCTCGAGATCCAGCGCAACGAGCAGGAAAAACAGCTTGCCGAGCTGCGCGGCGAATATACCAAGACCGAGTTCGGAAGCCAGATCCGGTCATACGTCCTGCACCCCTACCAGATGGTCAAAGACCACCGCACTGATTTCGAGGTGGGCAACACCAACGCCGTCCTCGACGGTGAAATCGACGGCTTCATCGAAGCCTATCTGCGCAATCCCGAATTAAATTAAAAAGGGATTGGGACGGAAAAGCCGTCCCAATCCCTTTCTAAATTTAAAGAAGCGTCCTGGCCAGGTCGATCAGGTTTGGATCGAGCACCTTCTTGTTTGCCACTACTTCGGCTAATGGAATGGTGCGAATTTCGTTCTCTTTCAGCCCTACCAGTACACCGAACTCCCCCCGGGCAATGGCGTCGGTTGCCCCGGCGCCCGAACGGGACGCCAGAATGCGGTCGAACGCCCCCGGGTTCCCGCCGCGCTGCACGTGGCCCAGGATGGTCACCCGCAGGTCGAAACCCAGGCGCTCGCGGTGTTCCTTGAAGTATTCGTCCAATCGTTGAGCGTTGTACTGCGCGCCTTCTGCCACAACGATGATTGCGTGTTCCTTGCCTTTGTCGTAAGCCCAGTTCAGCCGCTTCGCAATATCCTCCGGGTCGCATTCCACTTCCGGGATCACCACAAATTCTGCACCGCCAGCGATTCCGGACATCAAGGCCAGGTAGCCGCAGCCTCGGCCCATGACCTCGATCAGGAACGCACGCTGGTGCGACGAAGCAGTCGTCTTCAGGCGGTCGATCGACTCAAGGGCGATGTTCAACGCCGTATCCACTCCGATGGTGATGTCTGGCCCGTACAAATCGTTGTCGATCGTCGATGCAATCCCCACTGTCGGAAAACCGAGCTGATACAGCGCGCAAGCGCCGGTCTGCGAGCCGTTGCCGCCGATCACCACCAGCACGTCAATTCCCTGTTCGTTCAGGCTGCGGATTGCCTTGCGCTGTCCATCCACTGTTTTGAAATCCAACGAACGGGCGCTGCCCAGAATCGTCCCACCCCTCTGGATGATTCCGCCCACGTCGCGCGTTCCCATTGGAATGATCTTGCCATTGATAAGTCCTTCGTACCCAAGTTTGACGCCGTACATTTCCCAGCCGCGCGCCACCCCCGTGCGCACAACGGCTCGAATTGCAGCGTTCATACCCGGTGCATCCCCACCGCTCGTGAGAACCGCTACACGTCGTACCATACATCCTCCAAAAATTGGCTTAAACGTTAGAAAAGTTGACCCTATTTTATCATGCATGAATTAATCGATGGCTAATTATTTAGATAGGGATAAATCATTATTCTGAAACTCTCCATTCTCTAATTCCTGATATCAATGACACTCTTACCCCGAAAAGCGGCTAAATAGCAGTTTCAATCAAAATATCAATTTGCTAAAATACATTGGTGCGCCACATCCAATAATGAAAAAAGGGAGTGCATATGCCTGATTTCCGGATCAAGCAGCATCCGATTTTGCCCATTCCTGAAAGACAGGAAATAGAGTTCACCTGGCAGGGAAAAAAGTACACCGCGCTTGCCGGTGAGACCATTGCTTCCGCACTTTTCGCCAACGGTATCCGTATTTTTGGCCATCACATTAAAGATAATGCCCCCCAGGGTATTTTCTGCGCCAATGGGCAGTGCGCCCAGTGTATGGTCCTGGCGGACGGCAAGCCGGTTAAATCCTGCATGGAGCTGATCGCCCCGGGAATGGACGTGCAGCCCGCCGAAGGCCTGCCGGAGCTGCCGCACGTCTCCCAGGCGCCGGTCACCAAACCCGTCCCTGAAATCCAGGTGCCGGTTTTGATCATCGGCGGCGGGCCGGCTGGGCTCTCCGCGGCCATCGAGCTGGGCAAGCGCGGCGTACAGGCCGTGCTGGTCGACGACAAACATCGCCTGGGCGGAAAACTCGTCCTCCAGACCCACCGCTTCTTCGGTTCCTCCAAGGCGGTTTATGCTGGGAAACGCGGCATCGACATCGCCACCCGGCTCGAAAAAGAGCTGCGCAATTACCCATCGATTGACATCTGGCTGCAGAGCACTTGCCTCGCCGTTTTCAGCGACCGCAAAGTCGGCGTGCTAAAAAACGGGAATGAATATGTGCTCATCGTTCCCCAGGTCCTGCTTGTGGCTACCGGGGCGCGCGAGCGCTTCCTGGCATTCAAGGGCAATACACTTCCGGGTGTATATGGCGCCGGCGCCTTTCAGACGCTCGTCAACCGCGACCTGGTTCGTCCCGCCGAAAAGCTGTTTATCGTCGGTGGGGGTAATGTGGGCCTGATCGCCGGTTACCACGCCCTCCAGGCCGGTATCGGCGTGGTCGGGTTGGTCGAAGCGCTGCCCGAGTGCGGCGGCTACAAGGTTCACAAAGACAAGCTCGTGCGCATGGGCGTGCCGATTTACACCGCCCATACCATTTTGAGCGCCAATGGCACGGATAAGGTCGAATCGGTCACCATCGCAAAAGTCGACGAAAAATTCCGCGCCATCCCCGGCACTGAAAAATCGTACGAATGCGACAGTGTTTTGATTGCCGTCGGGCTGAATCCGGTGAACGAGTTTTATCTCAAAGCCCAGGAATTTGGCCTGGATGTCTACGCCGCCGGCGACGCCGAGGAAATCGCCGAAGCCTCTGCGGCCATGTTCTCCGGCAAGATCAAGGGCATGGAGATCTGCCGCTCTCTCGGTCTGGACGTAGGCGAAGTGCCTCCCGAATGGTACGAGACTGAGATCATCCTCAAATCCAGGCCGGGTGGCAATTTCTCCGAGGTGCTCCCCGAGGTGCAGGCGGGCGTCATCCCCATCATCCACTGTACCCAGGAGATTCCCTGCGACCCGTGCTCCACCCTCTGCGGCCGCGGCCTCATCTTCATCGACAAGACCGATATCCGCCACGTGCCCACCTTCATCGGCGACGCCTCGTCCTGCAAGGACTGCGAGCGTTGTGTTGCCGGCTGCCCAGGCCTGGCAATCACCCTGGTTGACTCGCGCAACAACCCCGAGATGCCGGTTGTGACCATCCCCTACGAGTTCACCCGCGAGACCATCCAGCAGCGGGATGAGGTCGTGGTCGAGGATACGGAGGGCAAAGAGCTGGGCAAGCTCGAAGTGGTCAACGTCCATTCCAGGCCGTTCACCGACCGCACGCTCATCGTCCAGGTCCAGGCGCCTAGCTCCATTGCCAGCAAGATCGCCGGCATCCGTGTTCAGGATTCGACCATCACCCGCCCGCTTGACCAGTACGTCGAGCATATCACCGACGACACGATCATCTGCCGCTGCGAGCGGGTCACAGCTGGTGAAATCCGGGCCCTCATCCGCCAGGGTTACCGCGACATGAACGAGCTGAAGATCGTCACCCGCGCCGGTATGGGTTCCTGCGGCGCCAAGACATGCAACACCATGATCCATCGCCTGTTCATGGAGCAGGGTGTCCCGATGGGCGAGATTGCCGATCACACCAAGCGTCCGCTGTTCGTCGAGGTCCCCCTGGGGATTTTTGCCGGCGCTCAGCCCGGATCGGAGGGCAAGGAATAATGGCTACCCCGCATTACGACGTCATCATTATCGGCGCCGGCTCTGTCGGCGCTCCGGCAGCCTTTTACATGGCGCAAGCTGGCCTGCGTGTCCTGGTGGTGGACCGGGTTCCCAGTGTGGGCCAGGGCTCGAACAAGAAAGCCATCGGCGGCATCCGCGCCACCCATTCCGATCCCGCCAAGATCCGCATCTGCCTGCGCAGCATCGAGATCTTCTCCACCTGGAAAGAAACTTACGGCGACGAGATTGAGTGGTACAAGGGCGGCTACTGCTTCCCAGCATACCGCGAGCGTGAGGAGCAGATCCTCAAGAATCTGCTCGCCACCCAGAAGAAATACGGGCTTAACATCGATTGGCTCGACCGGCAAGAATTACTCGACCGGGTCCCTGCCCTCAACAGCCACAACCTGATCGGCGGCACCCTCTCGCCGGACGACGGCAACGCCTCGCCCCTGCTGGCCACCCACGCCTTCTACACCCAGGCGCATAAGCTCGGCGCCGAGTTCCATTTCAACGAGCCGGTCGAGCAGATCCTGGTGCACAGCGGGAAAGTGACCGGCATCCGCACTACCCTCGGCGAATACTCGGCCGGCGTTGTGGTCAATGCCGCCGGTCCCGACGCCAGCCTGATCGGCAAAATGGTCGGCCTGGATGTGCCGGTCAAGCCGGACGCTCATGAAGCCGCCATTACCGAGGCCGTTGCCCGCTTCTTCGATCCGCTGATCGTCGATATTCGCCCGTTGCCTGGCTCGACCAATTTCTACTTCTACCAGCACCTCACCGGCCAGATCGTCTTCTGCATCACCCCCGACCCGCCGATCTGGGGTACGGACCAACGCGAAACCAGCAATTTCCTGCCGATGGTCGCCCGCCGCATGGTCGACGTGATGCCATGCCTGCAGAATATCCGCGTCCGGCGCACCTGGCGCGGCCTGTACCCCATGACGCCAGACGGCGCTCCGATCGTCGGGTGGATGAACGAAGTGGATGGTTTCATGCAGGCGGTGGGCTTGTGCGGACAAGGATTCATGCTCGGACCCGGCCTGGGCGAAATGATGGCTCGCATGGTCACCCAACAGACCACGGCTTCAGATGCTGAGATCCTGGGCATGCTATCGCCCTACCGCAAATTTGCTTCCACTGAGATGCTAAAATAGGCTAAGAATGAGATGAAAGGTTATGGTTTTGTCGACCGGCAGAGCCGGCCGGCAAAACCATAATTCGGTTAAAATAAGGTAATTTGAGCTCAGGAGTAACCATTGCACGGCGAAACAGTACGAATTCCGGTCGACACACTGCAATCTTTCATGCGTGAAACCTTTGAAAAATTGGGCGTCCCGCCCGACGAAGCTTTATTATGCTCCGAGGTCCTGATCGCCTCCGACCTGCGCGGCATCGAAAGCCACGGCATCGGCCGTTTAAAAATGTATTACGACCGCATCAAAAGCGGTCAGCACCAGGCGGTGACCCAGTTCGAAGTGTTGCGCGAATCGCCGGCGACGGCGCTCGTGGACGGCCACCACGGCATGGGCATGGTTATTGCTTCCCGTGCCATGCGCATTGCCATTCAAAAGTCGCGCCTTTGCGGCATGGGGTCCGTTGCCGTGCGCAACTCCACCCATTTCGGCATCGCCGGCTATTACGCCATGCTGGCCGCCCGCGAGGGTATGATCGGCATGTGCTTCACCAACGCCAGGCCGTCCATCGCCCCCACATTTGGCGTGCAGCCGATGTTGGGCACTAACCCCATCGCCTTTGCCTGCCCCACTGACGAAGAGGGGCTTTATGTCTTCGACGGCGCCACCTCCATCACCCAGCGCGGCAAATTTGAGGTGCTGGCCCGCGCCGAAAAACCGGCCAGGGAAGGCTGGGTCATCGGCGAGGACGGCCAGTATATCACCGACCCAAATATCGTACTGACCGGCCTGGGCAAGGATACCGCGGCTCTCTTGCCGCTTGGCGGCGCCGGAGAAGAGTTGGGCGGTTATAAAGGTTACGACCTGGCGACGATCGTCGAAATCGTCAGCGCATCCCTACAATCCGGAGCTTTTTTACACGGATTACTTGGACTGGACGAAAACGGCAGTCCCGCGCCCTTCCGTGTTGGCCACTTCTTCATGGCGATCAATATCGACTCATTTGTCAGTCTCGACGAGTTCAAAACCACCACCGGTCGCATTCTGCGCCAGTTACGCCAATCGAAAAAGGCGCCCGGGCGTGAACGCATCTACACCGCCGGTGAAAAAGAGTTCGAGAGCGAGAAATTCGTCCGCGTCCACGGTGTGCCAGTCAATCCGAATCTGCAAAAGGATATCAAGATAATCCAGGCCGAGCTGGGCCTGGACGATTACAACTTCGCTTTCTAGGGTAAAATTGGCGCTTATGACAATAAAAGGCCTGGTATTTGATTTTGATGGTTTGATTTTGGATACGGAGACGCCTGAATTCGTTGTACTTCAAAATATTTTTGAGGATTATGGAACAACTCTCCCCGTCACCAAATGGGCAGCCGCTTTGGGGGCTTCTCTTGCCGCATTCGATCCGTTCGTTTACCTCGAGAAAATAATAAAACAGCCGGTGGACCACATGGCGCTGTATAAGACCTACAAAGAGCGCTCCTTGGTTATAATTAACCAGCAGCCCCCGCTCCCCGGCGTGACCCAAACACTGCAGCGAGCTCAAGAGCTGGGGCTCAAGCTTGCAGTTGCTTCCAGCTCGCCCAACGCCTGGGTGACCTCACACCTGGCTCGCCTGGGATTGTTGGACTGTTTCGATTTTATTTTGACGGCCGAAAACGTAAGTCGTTTGAAGCCAGACCCGGAGCTTTATCTGAGCGCAGTCGCCAGAATGGGCATCACCAGCACGGAAGCCATGGCGTTTGAGGATTCTCCAAACGGTATTCGAGCGGCGCGGGCGGCGGGGTTGTACTGCGTCGCCGTGCCAAACCCGGTGACCCTTCAGCTCGATACCGACCACGCGGACCTGGTGATTGATTCGCTCCAATCCGTCTCGCTGGACGACCTGATCGCCGACGCCGAAGCCAGGACTGAAGGCGGGATGTCATAATTTCTTTACATTTCAACCTCGGGAACGTGTATGACTGAAATGCTCACTTTTCCACCTGGTTTCATTTGGGGCGCTGCCACTTCTGCCTATCAAATTGAAGGTGCCTGGAACGAAGAAGGCAAAGGCCTTTCGATCTGGGATACCTTCGCCCACCGGCCTGGTAAAATTTACTCCGGTCATCACGGCGACGTGGCAGTGGACCATTACCATCGCTGGAAGGAAGACATCCAGTTGATGAAGGAACTGGGATTGAAGGCATATCGCTTTTCGATTGCCTGGCCGCGCGTTTTACCGGAGGGAATCCCGCCCATCAATCAGGCAGGCCTCGATTTTTATGACCGCCTGGTCGATGCGCTGCTAGAAAATGGCATTGAGCCAATCCCTACCCTCTTCCATTACGACCTGCCCCAGTCCTTGCAGGAAAATGGCGGCTTTGCCATCCGGAACACAGCCAACCTATTTGCTGACTATGCGAAAATCGTCGCCGGCTGCCTCGGCGACCGGGTCGCTACCTGGATCACCATCAACGAGCCGATGGTGTTTGCCGCTAACGGTCACCTCATTGGCGAACATGCGCCGGGCTTTTCCGATATCCAGGCTGCGGTCTCTGTCGTACACTATCAACTTTTAGCCCACGGGTTGGCCACGCAGGCCATCCGGGCTTCGATCCCCCGCCCTGTTTCGGTTGGAATTGCCCTCAACCTCAGCCCGGTCTATCCGGCTACTTCGAGCGACGAAGACCGCCTGGCTGCCCAACGCTTCGACCACATCCAGAACCGCTCTACACTGGATCCTATTTTTAAAGGCAGTTATCCGGCAGAACTGCTCGACCTTGTTTCGCTCCTGCTGCCTAAAATGGAGAGCGACGAGTTAAAGGTCATCGCCACCCCCATCGATTTTCTGGGCGTCAACTACTACACCCGGGCGGTCGTACGCCACGAGCCGGGAGTCCCCTTCGTCGAGCTTGCCGAAGTCCGCCCGCAGGGCAACCCTTATTCGATGATGTGGGAGATCTATCCGCAAGGGCTCTACGAGCTGCTCACCCGCATTAACAGGGATTATGCTCCGGCCAAGATCATGGTCACCGAGAACGGCATTCCAGTTGCCGATGAAGTTGACCTGGACAGCGAAATTCGCGACGTGCGCCGCATCCAATACCTACAGGATCACCTGTTCCAGGTCCACAAGGCCATCGCCGCCGACGTCCCCATGAACGGCTACCTGGTCTGGAGCCTGATGGACAATTTCGAATGGGCCTTCGGCTACCGCATGCGTTTCGGCCTCATCCATGTTGATTTCGAGACCCAGCAGCGCACACTTAAATACAGCGCCAAATGGTACCGCCAGGTTATCTCCGCCAATGGCTTCACCCCTCGCTCATACTATTCGGAGCCCATTCTTGACTGAAAAAGGTTGTACCAGCTCAATCCCCCATTCACATTTCACGTCCATACTTCCTAATCTCTACTCTCAATTCACTACTCTCTAACCTCTCTCTCCCCCCTCCCATGCCCACCTCCTTCGTATCCGGTATCTTCGATCTTCTCCACAGTGGCCACATTGAGTTCTTCCGGCAGGCCGCCGCCTACGGTGACTTATACGTTGCAGTCGCGACGGATAAGACCGATTTCGACTTGAAAGGTCACTTGCCAGTAAACAGCGAGCTGGAACGCCTGTACATGGTCAAGGCCGTCAGCTATGTAAAGGACGCTTTTATTTCAAGCGGCACTGGCATCCTGGATTTTGCCGACGACCTCCGGCGTATCAAGCCGGATTCTTTCATCGTGAACGAAGACGGCAACATCCCGGCTAAAGCCCAATTGTGCGCGGAGCTGGGGATCGAATACGTCGTCCTTAAGCGCTTCCCGCACGACGGACTGGCGCCGCGTTCCTCTGCTGAGTTAAAAGCCATCAAAACCATGCCCTACCGCATCGATATCTGCGGCGGCTGGCTGGACCAGCCGTTCTGCTCGCGCCTTTACCCGGGGTCGGTCATCACCGTTTCGATTGAGCCGACCTTGGAATTCAACGAGCGCAGCGGCATGGCTTCCTCCACGCGTATTAAAGCATTGGATATCTGGGGACCGCGCCTTCCCGCCGGCGATTCGGAAAAGCTGGCCAAGATCTTATTCTGCTGCGACAATCCTCCCGGAACGGCCTACATTTCTGGCTCGCAGGATTCGATTGGCATCGTTTTTCCCGGCGTAAATCAGTCTTATTACGAAGGCGAGTATTGGCCGTCTCGCATCGATCGCGTCCGCAACGAGGAAATCTATCGCTTTATTGAAGATGCATTCTATCTGGTGCCCCTGGGGCCGCGCCAGTATGGCTACAGCGTGTTGAGCGACACCCAGATCACTACGGCGCAATGCAAGGCCCTGGCGGACGCCGCTGATGGTTGCTGGCAGGCCATCCTGGATCGCGACCTGGTTAACTTTGGCC
Organism: Anaerolineaceae bacterium UBA700; assembly: GCA_002298885.1. The sequence continues at coordinate 4,567 of DBMK01000078.1, read as the reverse complement.
GCTATGTGCGCGCCGGTTTCGAAGCTCAAATCGCCATGTTTCCCCACATGATGAATGAGACGATCCAGGAGCTGATCGATACACACCGCAGCCAGGCCCTGGGATGGAAGGTGTCTGGCGCTGGCGGCGGGGGTTACCTCATCCTGGTCGCCGACCATCCCATCGACCATGCCATCCGCATTATCGTCCGCCGGGAAGATTAAATTGAGGGAAAGAAATCCCTAAACAACTTGCGCTTCAGCCTGAATGGGGGGTATACTATTTTGCTTAATAATACACAGGGTATTTAAAGGCCATGAAAATTGAGAGCTTGATGGAGGTGTTGCCGGACAATTACACGGTCATTGATCGTGACCTGATCCTGCGCGCCTACCGGATTGCCGAAAAAGCACACGAAGGTCAAAAACGCATCTCCGGCGAGCCTTACATCAGCCACTGTGTCGCCGTCGCCGTCATCCTGGCCGAAATGCGTGTTCCGCCGGCGGTCGTGATTGCGGGTCTGCTGCACGATACGGTCGAAGATACCACGCTCACCCTGGCCGATATCCGCAAAGACTTCGGCGACGAGGTCGAAAAGCTGGTCGACGGCGTTACCAAGCTTACTCACCTGCCCCGAGTTTCGCGAGCCGATCAGCACATCGAAGAAGTGATCGAGGACGAAGACCTCTACGGTCCAGATGGAGATGGGGCCAGCGCCTCAGGCGACAGCCGCGACCGCCGCAAAGACCTGCGCAACGAAACACTGCGCAAGACTTTCATGGCCATGGGCGACGACATTCGTGTTGTGCTGGTCAAGCTGGCCGACAGGCTGCACAACATGCGCACCCTCGGCTACATGCCGGAGCAAAAACGCCGCAGGATAGCCCAGGAGACCCTGGATATTTTTGCCCCCCTGGCCAACCGCCTGGGCATCTGGCGCTTGAAATGGGAGTTAGAGGACCTCGGCTTCCGTTACACCAATCCCGAAAAATTCAAGGAGATCGCCGAGAACCTGGCCGAGCGCCGCACCGACCGCGAGGCAGAAATTGCCCAGATCGTGGAAAAAGTGCGCGCCCAGCTCGAACCAGTCGGAATCCACGTCGAGGTCACTGGCCGTCCAAAACACATTTATTCGATCTACCGCAAAATGGTCGAAAAAGGCAAGACCTTCGACCTGGTGCGCGACCTGCGCGGCGTCCGGCTCATCGTCCCCGACATCCCCGCCTGCTACGCTGCCCTCGGCGTCATCCACACCCGTTGGCGCCCGATTCCGCAGGAATTCGACGATTATATTGCCGCTCCCAAGGATAATTTTTACCAGTCCATCCACACCGCCGTGATCTACGACGACGGAAAACCGCTCGAAGTCCAGATCCGCACCCCGGAGATGAACCAGAACGCCGAATACGGTATCGCCGCCCACTGGCGTTACAAAGAGCGCAGCAAGAAGGACGACGATTACGAACAGCGCATCAATTGGCTGCGCAAAGTGATGGAATGGCGCCAGGAAGTGCAGGATGCCCAGGAATTCGTCGACGGCATGAAAACCGACGTCTTCCAGGATCGGGTCTACGTCTTCACCCCGCGCGGCGATATCGTCGACCTGCCCGCCGGTTCCACCCCCATCGATTTTGCCTATCACGTGCACACCGAGATTGGCAACCGCTGCCGTGGCGCCAAGATCAATGGCAAGCTTGTCAACCTGGATTACATCCTCAAGACCGGCGACATGGTCGAGATCCTCACCGCCAAGCAGGGCGGCCCCAGCCGAGACTGGCTCAACTCGAACCTTGGACTGGTCAATACCCAACGGGCGCGTTCCAAAATCCGCCAGTGGTTCAAGCTGCAGGAACGCGAGCAGAACCTCACCCAGGGCAAGGCCATCCTGGATAAGGAGCTGCGCCGCCTGGGCATGGCTGACGTGGACCTCGAAGAATTGGCCCGTTCCTTCGAGCTCAAGTCCACCGAGGACCTTTACGTCTCTCTCGGCTGCGGCGACCTTTCTTTCTCCAAGATCATCAACAAGCTGTCCGAAGTTGAGCCGGACAAGAACCTGCTCGAGCCGCACGCCCCCACCGTCACTGGCAAAACCAGCAAGGATGCCGTGACGGTGTTAGGTTTGAAAGGTATCCTTACTACGTTCGCCCGCTGCTGCAATCCCGCCCCGGGCGACGAGATCATCGGTTACATCACCCGCGGGCGCGGCGCCACCATTCACCGCCAGGATTGCCCGAATATCTTGCGCATGACGGACAAGGAACGTATCGTCATGGTCTCGTGGGGTGAGCCGCAGCTTACCTATCCCATCGCCATCCAGGTGAAAGCCTACGACCGCCAGGGCTTGATGGGTGATATATATAATATTTTCAATAACGAAGGCATCAACCTGATCAATATCAATCTTAAGGTGACCCACAACCTGGCCGCAATCAACCTGGTGATCGAAGTACAGGATATCGTCCAGCTCAGCCGGGTGCTTATGAAAATCGAAAACCTGCCCAACGTGATGGAAGCACACCGCTTGAAAGCCGGCTGAGCGGTGATATAATATTGCCGCCGTTAGCTTGAAAGCGTGTGTAGAGGGTACATGGCCAATTTACTGTCAGTTTCGGAAGCCCGCGCAAGGATATTAGCCCAATTTCTGCCCCTGGATGCGGAGACAGTTCCGCTTGAAGACGCTCAAGATAGAGTTCTTTTCGAGGACGTTTCTGCCGGCATCGAACTTCCCCCTTTTTCCAATTCCGGGATGGACGGTTTTGCCGTGCGCGCTGCCGACGTTTCGAGCGCCTCGCCTGAAAGCCCGGCGACCCTCAAGGTGACCCAGGACATTCCCGCTGGCAAAGCCGCTTTGCAGATGCTGCAGGCCGGGGAGGCTGCCCGGATCATGACCGGTGCCATGCTGCCCGGTGGCGCCGACAGCATCGTGCCGGTTGAAAATACCGACGGAGCAGAAATGCAGACCTTCACCCTGGGCCAGCCGGTGCGCATCTTCCATCCGGCGCAGCCGGGCGAGTTCGTGCGTCCCAAGGGCCAGGACCTGCCTGCCGGGAAAGTGGTCCTGCAGCGCAGTCGCAAACTTCAGCCGCAGGACATCGGCCTATTGGCGACGCTCGGCATTACTGCCGTCAAAGTTTTTCAGCGTACCCGCGTCGCTGTCCTCTCCACCGGGGACGAGATTCTTCCACCCGATGCGCCGCTTACGCCTGGAAAAATACACGATTCGAACACATACACCATTTCGGCGCTGGTAAAACAGGCCGGCGGGGTTGCGTTCAACCTGGGGGTCGCACCGGACGATTTGGAGAGCGTTCGCCAGCGCCTTGACCGGGCCGTTTCCCTCTCAGTCGATTTGATCTTGACCTCGGCGGGTGTGAGTGTAGGCGCCTTCGATTTTGTCCGCACCCTGGTCCAGTCCGAAGGACAGCTCGACTTTTGGCGGGTGAACATGCGTCCCGGCAAGCCGGTCGCCTTTGGGTCGTACAAGGGTATCCACCTGATCGGCCTTCCGGGCAACCCTGTCTCGGCGTTCGTCGGTTTTGAAGTGTTTGTTCGCCCGACCATCAGCAAGCTTTCCGGCCTCGAAAACCTAGACCATCCGGTTATCCGGGTTAGGCTGGGCGAGCCTATCGACTCCGACGGGCGCGAATCGTACCTGCGAGCTTTTTTCCGGCAGGAAGACGGAACCCGCCTGGCATTTTTAGCCGGACACCAGGGTTCCGGAAACCTGTATTCATTGGTTCTGGCAAACGCTTTACTGATTGTCCCGTCTGGTGTAAAATCGCTCCCAATCGGTACAGAGATAAATGCGTGGTTGTTGAATAACTGTTGAGATGGAAAGAAAAACTTTTAGAAATCTCGTCACTATTCTAGGCTTGCTCGGTTTTGCAGACGGAATCTATTTAACAATCGAAAAACTTGCCAACAGCAGGGCAATGTGCCTCCAGGGTGTGGGAGATTGTTACAGCGTCAACACCAGCATCTATTCCCAGGTGTTTGGCATACCAATCGCCGCAATCGGATCGCTGGCTTACCTGGCCTTCATCGCTTTTGTGCTGCTAGAAGACCGGAACGAGTTTTTCCAGAATTACTCGATATATTTCATGTTTGGCATTACCCTGATCGGCGTACTTTACTCGGCTTATCTGACCTACCTTGAAGTAGCTGTGATCCGTGCCATCTGCCCGTTCTGCCTGGTTTCTGCTTTGGTAATGCTGGCCTTGTTCATTCTGACGGTATCTCGCCTGGTTAACCCCCAGGCTGAAACAACACCCTAGACAGGAGGAGAAAATGCCACGTATCCGATGTCATTACCAGGATTGCGTCTTCATCGATGATGGCTTTTGCAGTGCTGCCGCCGTGGAGTTTGATCCTGATTCAGGTTGCAATACTTATTCTCCCACAGCCGAATCTGCCGCCGAGGATGAATGGGACGAAGAAGAAGAAACCGAGGAATGGGAGGAGCTGGAGGACGAAGAAGAGGAAGACGAAGATTTGTGGATGGATGAAGAAGAAGAGGAATATTAGCCTTTTTCCTTCCAAGGATTGAAATAATAAAGAAAGGCGGATTTTGGCCTGCTGTGCGGCCAAA
>DBMK01000052.1 GCA_002298885.1 Anaerolineaceae bacterium UBA700 | reverse complement strand
AAGCGCAGAAACAAAAATATTTAGGTTTCTTAACCAAACCGCAATCAAAAAACAAAACGAATAGGATAAGATATAGCTGCTTCGAGATCTTCTCCAGACGCAAAGCTGTGGCTGTGCTCGTGGAGACCCTGAGATATGGAGCCAGCCAGCTCTGGCTTGCCGGTCGAGCGGCAGGCCAGAGCATTTTCAAATTTGGAGGTTTTGAAAAAATGAAGGGAAAGACCGTTAAAATCGTTGGGATCGGATTGGTTGCGCTCCTCATCCTGGGAGCCGTAGCCGTTTTTGGCAGCCAATTAGTCTTCGCCCAGGTACAGCCGGATACCCAGAATTTGTTGGGCATGGTTGTCAACCAGGTCGCAACCCCCGCCGCAGGTTCCGCAGAGAGCGGCCTGGTGGTGGTCGTCGTCACTCCCAACGGCCCCGCTGCGGCCGCGGGAGTCAAGCGCGGCGACATCCTGTTAAAAGTCAATGATACGGCCGTCAATACGGTGGCCGATTTGCGCAATATTTTGAAAAGCGTTAAGGTGGGCGATGTGCTCAAGCTTAGCGTGACCCATGGCGACACCCCCGAAACCCTCAATCTCACCGTCGGCAGTAACAACGGCAATCCCGACCTGGGCCTGGTGCCCTTTGGCGGCGGCCTGCGCGGCGGTAAGTTCTTGGGGGGCGCTGGCGCTGGGGCGGTCATCGTCTCGGTGGACGCCAACAGTCCGGCCTCCGCGGCCGGTCTCAAGGCCGGCGACCGCATCCTGGCCGTCGATGGGACGAATCTCAGCGCCACCAACACCCTGGCCAGCCTGCTCGCCAGCCACAAGTCCGGTGACAAGGTAACCCTGCACGTTATGAGCGGCACCGCAGCCAGCGACGTGGCGGTGACCCTTGGCGACAAGAACGGCAAGGCTTACCTCGGGATCCAGTATAATGAGTTCGAAGGCGGTTTCCGCGGCGGCCCGGGCAAGCAGTTCAGCCTGCCCCAGGGCGTGACCAGTGGCATATTTGTCAGCAGTGTGGCAAGCGGCAGCCCGGCCGAAAAGGCGGGCCTCAAGGTCCACGACGTCATCACCAAGCTGGACGGCGCTGACGTGACCACCGCCGACGCCTTCGTCCAGTCCATCGCCGCTAAGAAGCCCGGCGACACGGTCACTGTGACGGTTTATCACATGAACACTCAGACTAGCACCGACGTCAAAGTCACCCTGGGCGATAATCCCCAGTCGGCCGGCAAGGCCTACATGGGAATCTCGCTGTTCGACCTGGGCCAGTTCCACTTCGGCGTCCCAAATGGCGGCGGCAATGGCAATAATGGCAGCAATGGCGGCGGCAGCAACAACGGCGGCAGCGGGTTCCCCTTCCGCGGCCAGCCCTTCCGCCGCAACGTCCCGTCTGCTGGCGGCAGTAATGCATGAAAAGTAATTCGTGAAACGTGATGCGTGAAACGTGATTGAAAATATTTCACGTTTCACGCTTCACATTTCACGGGTAAAGGCTGTCCCTACAAGCATAATGAGGCGTTAAATGGGTCTGCGTTCTATCCGTTGGAGATTGGTGCTGAGCTACGTCCTGCTGGCGCTGCTGGCTGTCAGCCTGGTGGGGGTGCTGGCGCTGGGACTGCTGCGCCAGTCGCTCGTCCAGCAGGAGACCTCGGCCCTCCAGCAGACCGCCCAGGCCATCGCCCAGCAGGCCTATCTCCGCCTGCATCCCTCCGGGCGTTCCTCCAATCTATCCCAGCTCGTCCAGACCTCGGCGTTCCTGGCCAACGTGCGCGTGCGCATCCTGGATACCGACCAGACCACCGTGCTGGTCGATTCGGGCGAGCAGGCCGGCGTGGCCATGTGGATCGACCCCGACCAGGCCGTTACCCTGGGCTCGTCGAGCACGCCGCTCAAGGGTCCGGTCTTCATGCTCCCGTCCGGCCGCGTGGTGCAACTGCCGTCGGACGTGCCCTTCACCTCGGTCAGGCGGGTGGATACCCCCTGGGGCAGTATGTTGATTTTTTCGACCAGCTCCAGCCAGGCCGCTGAACCCACCACCCAACCCGCCCCAGCCCCCTCTGGGATCGTGGTCAAATCTCCCATCGGCCCTACTGATAAGCCCCTGGCTTACGTTGAAGTGAGCGGCGGTCCCAACTTCACCTCGCAGGCCCTGGCCTCCACCCAAACGGCCTTCCTGTGGGCGGCCCTGGCCGCCGCCCTGATCGCCGCCGTGGTCGGGCTGTTCGTCAGCCGCGGCCTCACCGCTCCGCTCGGCGGGCTGTCCAAGGCCGCCAGCCGGATGAGCGCCGGCGACCTGTCGGTGCGCGCCCCGGTGCGCAGCAAGGACGAGATCGGCCAGCTTGCCGACCAGTTCAACCGCATGGCTGTCGGCCTGGAGACTTCCTTCAAAGAGCTCTCCGCCGAGCGCGATACCCTGCGCCGGTTCGTGGCCGACGCCTCGCACGAGCTGCGTACGCCCATTACCGCCCTCCAGACTTTTACCGACCTGCTGGAAAGCTCGGCCTCCGAAGACCCCCGAGCGCGCACCGAATTCCTGGCCGAGAGCCAGAAGCAATTGGCCCGCCTGGAATGGATCACGCGCAACCTGCTCGACCTTTCGCGCCTGGAAGCCGGCATCGAATCGCTCGACCGCGCCCCGCACGACGTGAGCCAGATGGCGCGTTCCGCCGCCGCCACCTTCGAGCCGGCGGCGCGTGAAAAAGGCATCGAGCTGGTCCTCAGCCTGCCCGAAGAGCCCGTAGAGGTGGATTGTGACCAATCCCGCATCGAGATGGCGCTGTCCAACCTGCTCCAGAACGCGCTAAAGTTCACCCCCTCCGGCGGCCGGGTGGAGCTGCGCGCCGGGGTCGAGGAGGACCTGGTGCGCTATGCGGTGATCGACAACGGCCCGGGCATCCCCGAAGAAGACCTGGCCCACATCTTCGAGCGCTTCTACCGCGGCGCCCACCCCGGCGTGGAGGGCAGCGGCCTGGGCCTGGCCATCGTCCAGTCCATCGCCGAAGCCCACGGCGGCCGGGTCGCCGTCTCCAGCCAGCCCGGCCAGGGCAGCACATTCACCATTGAGCTGCCCCAACGCTTATCTTAAAATGTGCCTATCGTAGCCCAATTGTAGTGACGACTTTAGTCGTTCTGCACAGCTAACAACGACTAAAGTCGTTACTACGATTCCTGCATATATATTAATCATCCATTGCGCTACGGAGGTCATGAAGACTTATAATAAATAAGTCTTCGTGACCTCCGTTCTTTTATCTAGAGGCGGTGATGAAAATAAGCGGTCTGATCGAAGTGATCCTTTACGTCAAGGATATGCCTGCCCAGGTAGCGTTTTACCGCGACGTGCTCGGCCTGCCGGTGACCTTCCCCGAGGGCGTGACCGACTACAGCCAGCAGCGCTGGGTGACCTTTGCCAGCGGGTCGTGCGCCCTGGCGCTGCACGTCGGCGGCCGCGGCGATTTGGGCAAGGACGCGCCGAAAATCGTGTTCCAGGTGGACGATATCCTGGCCGCCCGCGAGCAGCTTGCGCTGGCCGGGGTCAGAATTGGCGAGGTGCGCTTCGCCGCCCTCGGGGTGTGGGTCGCCGATGGACATGACCCGGAGGGGAACGCCTTCTCCATCGAGCAGAACGACCGCCGTTGAGCTGCAGATGCCCGAATTTCTCCCATTTAGCATCGCATTGCAAAGTTCATAATTATTTTTTGGCCAAATGCGGATAAACCCGCAATTGGCCGGAAAAATAATCGTTCTTTTCATCCTTGACAAACGATACTCGAATGCTATAATCATTCATAGAACAATATTTCTATAAGGAGGCGGTGCATGTTTTCACCGAAATACATGGTTTTTGGGGCAATGGCAGTCAGCTTGCTGCTGTTTATCCTGCTCATTTCGGCCCAGGGCGGCGCCGCCTCCGTCGGTTCGCCGCCCGCGGGCGACACCCAAGGCAGCGCCGCGCCCCAGGCCGCCAGCGCCAAACCCACGGCCAAACCGGGCAGCACGGTAAAATCGGTTTCCGGCAGCGCCACGCTCGACCTCAACGCCCTCACCAAGGCCGATAACATCGACGAAAGCGACAATGTGCGTTGGTCGCTGGTGCGCCATTCGTCGGCCTCCGGCAGTGTCTACAACTCGAAAACGGGCGTGGATTGGAAGGCGCTGCGTAAATTGACCCAGTCCGGCAAGTTCTCGCTGCCGGCCGGCGGCAGTTTCAGCTTCAACGCGACCTTCCAGGAAGGCGTGGGGTATAAAAATGCCAGCGGGGTGCTGGCCGGCGGCCAGTGCGCCCTGGCAACCGTCATGCGCGTTGCCGCCATCCACGCTGGCCTGCCTACCAAGGCTAGCCCGCACCGCAATCCCATCCCCGGCTTTTCCCAGAGCCAGACGGTCAACATCTGGTGGGGCACCTACGACCTGCTGATCCAGAACCCCACTTCCCAGAACCTGACCCTCTCCTGGAGCCTGACCCCCACCGCGGTCACGATCACGATCAGCTAATCGGACCTCTCCCCCGGCCCCTCCCCTGACCCTTACAGGGTGCTTCGCGAAGGGGAGGGGAGAGGTAATTAAATAGTTTTTGGACGGGCTTAGCCTGTCCAAAAACTATTTTTATTTTCTCCCCCTTCCCTTCAGGGAAGGGGGCCGGGGGGTTAGGTCTTTTACTTAATCATAGACAGTATTTGGTTTGAAAACGCCTTCGACACGTCCACCTGCGACAGGGCGTTGTACTGGCGCAGCATGTCGGCCATCGCCTGCCACTGGGCCAGGGTTTGCCAGCCCAGGCCATTCTGCTGGGTGACGCTGCTCTCGGCGTCCTTCAGCTCGCTATCCAGCATAAAACGCTGGTTGCCGGTATCCGCGCTGGGGCCGGCGTACTTCATCACGATCTGGGTGGCCTCGTCCGGGTGTAGGCGGGCGTAATCGATGCCCTGGAAGGCGCCGCGCAGGAAGCGCGCCAGCATCTCGGGCTGCTTTTGCAGCGTCTCGTCGCTGGTCACGTAGGTCAGACCCAGGGTCGGCACGCCGTAATCGCTGGCGTCCCACAGCGTGATGTCGTAGCCCCAGCTCTTAATCTGGTAGGGCTCGTTGGACTTGAAGACCGGGTAGACGTCCACCTTGCCCTCGGTCAGCAGGCGCGGGTCGAAGCCCACGTTTACCAGTTGGATCTTGCTCTTATCCGCCCCGGAGGCGGCGATCAGCGCCAGCAGGTCGGGCGGCGGGGTGCCTTTGTAGCCCACCGTGTGGCCCTCCCAATCCTTGGGCGTCTTGAAGCCGGAGGAGGTCAGGGCGGCGTAGGCTTGCTGGCCCTTCTGGCCCAGCAAGGCGATCGAAACCAGCGGCAGGCCGGGGTCGGCCCGCCGCTGCAGCATCACCGCCGCGTCCTGGGTGGTGACCTGCACCTTGCCGGTGGCGGTCAGTTGCAGGTGCTGGCCCTGCCCCGGCGAAGCCTGGATCTCCACCTTCAAGTTCTGCGCCGCAAAAAAGCCCTTCTCCTCCGCCACATACACCCCCACGAACGGCAGGCTGGCCTGCGGCTTGTACCCCGGCATGAACACCATCGACATCGGCGCGTTGGTCGCCGCCTGGGTCGGCGGGGTAGTGGCGGCCGGCGCCGCAGCCGGAATCGGGGCGCAGGCAGAGACGAAGATGGATATTCCAAACAATAAAATCAAGGATAAATGGATCTTTCGATTTTTCATTTCGCATTTCCTTAAATAATTTCCATATAAAAATATTTCGCTGTCTCGTCGAGGAATTCGGCTGTAGATGCTGTCTTGAAAGTCAAGAAGGGACTTGACTTTCAAG
>DBMK01000163.1 GCA_002298885.1 Anaerolineaceae bacterium UBA700 | reverse complement strand
AAATCCCCCGCCCTTGAGGGCGGGGGCAGGGGGGTGGGTGAGGACTTAAAAGACAATGAACCACCCGAAAGATTAAATTAGGGGTGGTTCATGTTTATGCTCCGAATTATTAGCGAAATTCGTGTAATTCGTGGAAAAAGTCTTACATATCCACGTGTACCGTAGTAAGGTCGCGGCCTTTGGCGTCTACGAGGTGGACGGCGCAGGCCATGCATGGGTCAAAGGAGTGGATGGTGCGCAGCACTTCCAGCGGGCGGTTGGGGTCGGCAACTGGCGTGCCGATGAGGGCCGTCTCCCACGGGCCGCGCTGGTTGGCGGCGTCGCGGGGCGAGCCGTTCCAGGTGCTAGGCACCACCATCTGGTAGGCCTGGATCTTGCCGTTCTGGATGTTCACCCAGTGGCCCAGGGCGCCGCGCGGCGCTTCGGTCCAGCCCCAGCCGCTGGCGCCGGAGGGCCAGCTCGAGGGCAGCCATTTGGAATTGTTGTGGATCGCCAGGTCGTTGCCGGTGATATTGGCGTTGAGCTCGTCCAGCCAGCCGGTTAGCTGCTGGACCACCAGCACGGTCTCGATACCGCGGGCCGCGGTGCGCCCCAGGGTGGAGAACAGGGCCGAGGCGGGCACGTTCAGCTTGCTCAACACCTGCCCCACCAGGCTGTGCACGTCCTGTTTGCCGGCGGCGTAGGCCACCAGCATGCGCGCCAGCGGGCCCACTTCCATGGCCGTGTCCTGGTAGCGCGGCGCTTTCAGCCAGGAATACTTGCCGTCCACGTTGAGGAAATCGTATGGCGGCTGGGGGCCGGTGAAGTTGGGCGCGGTCTGTCCCACCGAGGGGTGGGCGCCGGCCGAATCGCCGCCGGAATAGGTGTACCACGAATGGGCCACGTATTCCTTGATCTTGGCCTGGTCCATCGCCGCCGGCGCCGAGCCGATCTGCTTGTTGTTGACCACGCCGCGCGGCAGGAAGAAGTTGGCCGGGTTGTTGTCCACCGACTGGGGAAAATCGCCGTAGGCCAGGTAGTTGCCCACCCCGGCCCCGTAGCCGGCCCAGTCCTTGTAGAACGAGGCCACCAGCAGCAGGTCGGGATAGTAGACCTGGGTGACGAAGTCGACGGCTTTGGCGACCATGGCTTTCATCTGTGTGATGCGGGTGGGGGTGATGGCGGTGGGGCTGGAGGCGTCGACGGGAGTGGCCATGCCCCCCACCAGGTAGGTCTGGGCGTGGGGGTTCTTGCCGCCCAGGATGGCGTCCATTTTGATGAAATCGCGCTGCCAGTCCAGCGCCTCCAGGTAGTGGGCCGCGGCCAGCAGGTTGCCCTCCGGGGGCAGCTTGTAGGCCGGGTGGCCCCAGTAGCCGTTGGCGAACAGGCCGAGCTGCCCGCTGTCGACGAAGGTCTGCAGGCGGGTGCGCACCCCGGCAAAATACTCGGGGGTGTTCTTCGACCAGGCGGAGATGGACTGCTGCAGGCTGGCGGTGGCGGCCGGGTCGGCCTTCAACGCGCTGACGATGTCCACCCAATCCAGGGCGTGCAGGTGGTAGAAGTGCACCACGTGGTCCTGGACGTAGAGGGCGCCTTCGATCAGGTTGCGCAGCAGGCGGGCGTTATCGGGCACCTGGATGCCCAGGGCGTTCTCCACGGCGCGCACCGAGGCGATGGCGTGCACGGTGGTGCACACCCCGCAGATACGCTGGGTGAGCATCCAGGCCTCGCGCGGGTCGCGCCCCTGCAGGATCAGCTCGAGGCCGCGGAACATGGTGCTGGAGCTCCAGGCGTCGGCGACGACGCCGTTGTTGATCTGCAGCTCGATGCGCAGGTGGCCTTCGATGCGGGTCAAGGGATCGATCACCACCCGCTGCTTGGTGCTGGCGCCATTGGTTACCATTGGAATGTAGATATTACCCATCGTAAACCTTTCTTTTCCACGAATTACACGAATTGGGGCGAATGGACGCGAAGCCTCTAGCGGGTCTGTGACCCGCCAGCGCTGGGGTCACAGACCCCAGCGGAGCACAATAGATATTCTTCGTGTTCATTCGTTTTCATTAGTGTAATTCGCGGACCAATTCCTAATCATCCGGTAGAGCGACGTAGAAGTTCTTCTGGCTGTCCCAGAAATGGGGAGCGGTGCAGGCCAGGCAGCCGTGGCCGGCAGCGACGGGCCAGTTGGTCCAGCCGTTCCAGTACACCTTGTTGCAGTTGCTCCTGGCGCGCGGGCCGCGGCAGCCCATTTTGAACAGGCAGTGGCCGGCAATGTGGTCGGCGTCGCCCCAGGCCTGCACGAACTGTTCTGCTTCGTAGTACTTATGGCGCTCGCAGCTCTCGTGGATCTCGTGGCCGTAGGCGAACAGCGGGCGGCGGCTGCTGTCCAGGGCCGGCCAATCGCCCAGGCCCAGGAAATTGACCAGGCAGGCCACAACGTTGACCACGTTGGTCGGGCAGCCGGGCAGGTTGATCAGCTTGGGGGCGTTGGGCACAGCCTGCGCCACGCCGACGGCCCCGGTGGGGTTGGGGGCGGCGGCAGCCAGCCCGCCGTCGTAGGCGCACGAGCCGGCGGCGATGGTTGCTTTGGCCCCGCCGATGACCTGCTGGGCGATGCTGAGGGCCGTCTTGCCGCGGATGGTGCAGAAGGCGCCGTTCTGGGCGAGCGGGATCGAGCCCTCCACCACCACCACGTAATTGCCGGCGTTGGCGGCCATGGTATCGGTCAGCGATTTCTCCGAGGCCTTGCCCGCCGGGGCCATGAGCGTCTCGTGATAGTCCAGCGAGATGTAGTCCAGCAGCAGGTTGAGCACGCTGGGGTCGGTGGCGCCTGAATTGATCGGGTCGGGGGTGTAGGAACCGGCGCGGATGAAGGACTCGGTGTCGCCGGTGCAATCCTGGAATTCGAGCCACACCACCGGCAGGCGGGTGGCGGCGGCCAGGGCCGTGGCGATTTTTCCGGCGTAGACCGAGGGCAGGGCCAGGGTGGCCGCCATCATGCCGCAGAACTTCATAAAGCTGCGGCGGCTGACGCTGTGAACGTTTAAATAATCGCCAAAGGTCTTTGGATCTTCGGACATTGCGCATTCTCCTTTGAAAGAGTATTACCGGCGGGCGCATGGCAGGTGTGTGAGATCGGGAGGGTCATGGCCCAGCCCGTCGTTCGTTTCCCCGCCGGCTTTGCTGAGGGATCAGATTCTAAAAAACAACTCGGGTTAATTTCAGGGTCGTTAAATAGTTACAAAAGTTACAATCATTAATTTGCTGATTAAATTACGCTACTTGATCCGATTATAAATAAAATTGGTGCCATGTACACGACTCTGAACTTGACGCTTTTGTTAGGAAAGAAAAATATTATCCACGAATTACACGAATTGGGACGAATGGGCACGAATTTTTTTTATCCACGAATGCCACGAATTTTGACGAATGGGCACGAAATTTTTTAAAAAAATTCGTGATCATTCGTTTTCATTCGTGTAATTCGTGGAAAAAATTTACAGGAGTGAAATGGAAAATAAGCGCAAGGTGGTGCTGGGGCTGGGGAATTTAATCGAGCGGGACGATGGGTTTGGGGTGCGGGTGGCGCAGGCGCTGGAGGCGGAGTTGGGGCGCGAGCTGAGCGAGGCCGGCATCGAGCTGGTCGACGGGGGGACGCTGGGACTGAACCTGCTGCCGCTGGTGGAAGACTGCAGCCACCTGTTGGTGCTGGACGCGGTGGAAGCCGGCGCCGCCCCGGGCGCCCTGGTGGAGTTATCCAAGGAGCAGATCCCGCTCTTCGGCGGGATCAAGCTCTCGCAGCACCAGGTCACCTTCCAGGAGGTGCTGGCGCTGGCGGGGCTGCGCGGCAACCTGCCCGAGCGGGTGCACCTGATCGGCGTGCAGCCGGCGGTCATCGCCAGCGGCCTCGAGCTGAGCGAGGCAGTGGAGGCGCAGGTGCCGGCGGCGGTGGAGCGGGCGGTGGAGGTGTTGAGGGAGTGGGGGATCTTTAAGTGAAGAAAGTTTACGGTTTACAGTCAGAAATTTAACCACGAATTACACGAATGGAAACGAATGACCACGAAT
>DBMK01000162.1:4528-5632 GCA_002298885.1 Anaerolineaceae bacterium UBA700 | reverse complement strand
ACCAGCGGGTGTTCCGGCGCCAGAACCATGAAGGTGGCGCCCCACAGTGTATCCGGCCGGGTGGTGAACACCTCCAAAGGGTCTCCCTGTTCGGTCTGGAAGATGACCGAGGCGCCCTCCGATTTGCCGATCCAATTCGTTTGCAGCACCCGCACGCGCTCCGGCCAATCGATATCGTCGTAGCGCAGCAACTCGTCTGCATACTGGGTGGTGCGGAAGAACCACTGTTCCAGATTCTTCTTGATCACCGGCGTTCCGCAGCGTTCGCAGTGGCGGTCTTCACCCCACACCTGCTCGCGGGCCAGGGTGGTATTGCAGTGCGGGCACCAATCCACCGGCGACATTTTGCGGTAAGCCAGGTCATGTTCGAACAACTTGACGAAGAACCATTCAGTCCAGTGGTAATACTCCGGATCGGCGGATACCGCCTCGCGGCGCCAATCGAACATCGCGCCCATAGAACGCAGCTGTGTGCGCATGCGGTCAATGTTGGCGAAGGTCCATATTTTAGGATGGATGTTGTTCTTAATTGCCGCGTTCTCTGCCGGCAGCCCAAAGGCATCGAAACCCATCGGGAAGAGCACGTTGAAACCTCGCATCCGTTTGTAACGCGCCCTGGCATCCGAAGGCGTCATGGCATACCAGTGCCCAATGTGCAAGTCACCGGAGGGATAAGGGAGCATGGTCAGCGCATAGAATTTTGGTTTGCGGTAATCGATGTCCGAATGATACAGCCCGTCCTGCTCCCACCGCTTCTGCC
Source organism: Anaerolineaceae bacterium UBA700 (assembly GCA_002298885.1). Next base: position 4,872 of record DBMK01000162.1, on the reverse strand, counting down.
AGCGGGTTTCGACTTCACCAGGGTTGTATATTGGTATTTTATGGTCTGGCATCTCCTCACCTCCTGTGAGCATCCTATTAAGACACAAAAACCTCCGTCCCAACAGGGACGAAGGCTGCCTACCTCCGCGGTACCACCCTGCTTCTTGCGAAATGTACTTCGCAAGCTGCTTTGGATCGCTTTAACGGGCGTACCCGACCCCGGTTACTGATTTCACCGGTGCAGCCTGTCCATATGGACTGCCAGGCGAGTTCAACCTGCTGTGCTCCGCTGGCACCTTACCGGGCTCACACCTCTCTCTCCCGGTTCGCTGGCGGATGATCTATTACTCCTGGCCGGCTTTT
>DBMK01000162.1:0-4486 GCA_002298885.1 Anaerolineaceae bacterium UBA700 | reverse complement strand
TCTCTGGTGGACCCAGGGGGATTCGAACCCCCGGCCTTCTCAATGCCATTGAGACGCGCTCCCAACTGCGCTATGGGCCCAGAAAACACTTCCTTTTTCAAACGAACCGGCCTGTACTTTCTACCGGCGGGGGCGACCCAGTGGACCTGGGGGGATTCGAACCCCCGGCCTCTTCAGTGCGATTGAAGCGCGCTCCCAACTGCGCTACAGGCCCGTTTTCAGAGTAACCCGATTTTACCTGATCAAAACCAGGCTGTCAAGTATATTATTCTGGGTGGAGTGTTCGGGCCGCTGCGCGACCCAAACCACCCAAAATCATCGAACAGCAATCAACCATAGTAAAATCACTCCAGTCTAGCCTGGAGGGAACAGTGGAAATCGGTCCGTTGAAGATGGAGCATGAGGAACGCTTGAAGATTGCCGAGGGGATCGGCGAACAGTTGCAGGCGCATTTCGGGGAAAGGATCATTGCCATCGGCATTTACGGCTCGCTGGCGAACGGCACCGACGGGCCTTTCTCGGACATTGAAATGCACTGTGTGCTGGAAAACATCGAACCGAAGACCCCCTTGCGCTGGTCAAACGGTACGTGGAAAGCAAAAGTCGATCTGGATACAGTGAGCAGCATCATGGGCAAGGCCGCAGAGGTGAGCTGGAATTGGCCGGTAACCCACAGCGCCTTTACAGAGGTTAAACCGCTAGTCGATCCAACCAACCTGTTCATCCATCTGCGCAGGACAGCCCTCACCCAACCCGAACTCAAATTCCGGCATGCGATCCGCGATCTTATCCTGGGGGATATTTACGAGCTGGCGGGCAAGATCCGGAATGCGTATACTGGCGGAAACCAGGCCATGCTTCCGTATTATGCTGTTCAGCAAGCTCACCGCGGCGCCTGCCTGATCGGACTGGGAAACCGGTTTCTATATCCGACGCCCGCAAAACTATTCAGCAATTCACTCGAACTGGAAGCCCAGCCAGCGGGATATGATATGCTTTGCCGGCTTGTCATATCCGGCCAGATGAGCGATGTGGATCTTACATTCTCAGTATGCGAACAATATTGGCTGGGAGTGCAAATCTGGGCGAAAGACCGCGGAATCCGCCTGACCGAAGATCTAAAGGACCTGCTCCAGCGCTTTAATTAACGACTATTTTTCTTCGCTTAATGCAAAATCGACAGCAGCCTCGGCGTGGATCGAGGTTGTATCGAATAGAGGCACTGTGCTGTCTTCGGGCTTTACGAGCAGGCCAATCTCGGTGCAGCCCAGGATGATTGCCTGGGCTCCCTGCTCCACCAGGTCCGCAATAATGGCTATGTATTCGCGGCGTGAATCGTCACTGATTACACCCAGCACCAGCTCGCCGTAGATTACGCGATGGATGCAATCGCGCTGCTCAGGGTTGGGAATGAGCACATCCAGCCCGAAGCGTTCGACGAGACGCTGTTTGTAGAAATCCTCCTCCATGGTGAAGCGCGTGCCGAGCAGGCCGATGCGCCGGTAGCCGGCCCGGCAAATGCGCTCGGCCGTCGGGTCGGCAATGTGGATCATGGGTATGGTGACTGCCGCTTGCATTGCGCCTGCTACCTTGTGCATGGTGTTGGTGCACAATACAATGCATTCTGCCCCAGCGCGTTCTAGGCTCGCCGATGCCTCCGCCAGGATTTGAGCCGACCGATCCCAATCGCCGGATTGCTGTAAGGCTTCGATCTCCGCAAAGTCGACCGAAAGCATGATGCACCGGGCAGAATGCAGCCCACCCAGACGGGCTTTGACACCTTCGTTGAGCAGCCGGTAATATTCGAGGGAAGATTCCCAGCTCATGCCGCCAATCAGGCCGATGGTTTTCATGGATGTGGACACTCCTTTTAATGTGAATGATTTAATTATAAATCTTTCATTCGGTCAATCGGTCAGACAGGAGATTTTGTCCACGAATTGCGCCAATGAGTATTAATGGACACGAATGGATTAATACATGATTTGTGTTCATTCACGTTAACCATTCGAATAATCCGCCTGATTTGCGATAACTGCCCATTTCTCGAATGCTGGTACCTTGACAGATTTTATGATAGATATATAATTAATTCGATAGATATAAATATAATTCAATGGATAACAAAATGAACGAGCCGCAATTTACTCTGGAACTGGTCGCATTTTTTAAGGCGCTGGCGGATGCGAACCGCTTAAAGATCGTGGGGCTGTTGGCCAACCAGGCATATTCAGTCGAGCAACTGGCGGCAGTGCTCAAATTGAGCGAATCGACTGTATCGCACCACCTGGCTCGGCTGGCAGAAGCAGGTCTGGTAGAAGGGCGCACATCAAGTTATTATTCGATCTACAGCCTTAAAAAAGACGCTCTAGAAGACATGGCGCGGCGGTTGCTGTCGCGCGAAGCGTTCGCGGCATTCGCCGAAGGGGCCGACCTTGAAGCTTACGACCGCAAAGTGCTGCACGACTATTTGCTGCCGGATGGGCGTCTTAAGGAGATCCCCGCCCAGCGCAAGAAATTCGAGGTCATCCTGCGCCACGTTTGCCGGGATTTTGCGGCCGAACAACACTATTCCGAAAAACAAGTCAACGAAATCCTGGCTCGCTATCACGACGACACAGCCACCCTGCGCAGAGAGCTGGTGGGCTACAAACTGCTCGGCAGGGATAAAGGCGAATATTGGAAAATGATATAATTTTGGCATGAACACGACCCGTACTTCCCGCCTGTTTGCACTCATGCAGCAACACGGGCTGGATGCCCTGGCGCTCAACCCCGGCCCCAGCCTGACCTATCTAACTGGCCTGAAATTTGGCCTGATGGAACGCCCCGTCGTCCTGCTTCTATCCACCGAAGCTGTGCCTACTTTGATTTTGCCTGAACTAGAGGCGCTCAAGCTCGACCAGGCCAGCATCCCGCTCAAAGGCGTAACCTTCGGCGATAACCCGGCAACCTGGGCAGAAGTCTTTCGACGGACCTGCCAGGAGATGCACCTCGATGGCAAGAAGGTGGGCGTCGAACCCACCCGGCTGCGCTTCCTGGAACTGCACTTCCTCGAAGGCGCGACAAATGCTGAATTCGTGAGCGCGGATGCAGTGATCAACGGCCTGCGCATGCAGAAAGAGCCCGCAGAAATTGCGGCTATGCGCAAAGCGGTGCTCATTGCCCAGGAGGCGCTGACCAATACGCTGCCATTTGTAAAACCGGGCCGTACGGAAAAGGAAATTGCCTCCGAGCTGACCCTCCAACTGCTCAAAACCGGGTCGGATTCTGACCTGGTGTTTACCCCGATCGTCTCTGCTGGACCGAACAGCGCCAACCCGCACGCCTCGCCCTCCGAGCGCAAGCTGCAAACAGGCGACCTGCTGGTGATCGATTGGGGAGCAAGTTACAACGGCTATGTCTCCGATCTGACCCGCACTTTCGCCATCGGCGAAGTTATCCCGGAGTTCCAGAAGATTGCCGCCATCGTCGAACAGGCCAACGCCGCCGGACGCAATGTAGCGGGTCCCGAAATGCAGGCAGGCGAAGTGGATAAGGCTACGCGCAAGGTGATCGTAGATGCCGGTTATGGCAAATACTTCACTCACCGCACCGGTCACGGCATCGGCCTGGAAGGGCACGAACCCCCCTACATGTTCGGCGAAAACAATACGATTTTGGCTGAAGGAATGGCGTTTACGGTCGAGCCGGGCATCTACCTGCCCAACCGAGGCGGGGTGCGCATCGAGGACAACGTGGTGATCACGGCTACCGGCGCCGAAACGCTTTCGGATTTACCCCGCGAGTTGCGTACGCTGGAATAGGCAGTTTAAAAAGATGAGCCTCAACTGTGTGACCTTTGTGCTAGGTCCCCTGGAAAACAATACCTACCTGATCGTTGACGGCGATTCGGGAGAGGCCGCCGTCATCGATCCTTCATTCGACTGCCAGGTGGTGCTGGATGAAGTACGCCAGCAAGGCTGGAACCTGACCCAGGTCTGGCTGACCCACGCCCATTTTGACCACATCGCCGGTGTGAGCACGATCGCCGGCTCGACAAAACCGCCGCTGCCGGTTGGCCTGCACCCGGGAGATATGGTGCTGTGGCGGCAAAACGGAGCAGCGCCGCACTTCGGCGTACGCTTCGAGAGCGGGCCGGAACCTTCCATCGAATTCACTCACGGTCAGATCTTGAGCCTGGGGAAATCAACCTTCGAGGTACGCCACACCCCCGGGCACACCCGCGGCCATGTCATTTTCGTTTCCCAAGATGAGAATATCGTCTGGTGCGGCGATCTGATCTTTAGCGGAAGTGTGGGGAGGACCGATTTACCCGGCGGCGACGGCGCGGCGCTGCTGCGCAGCATTCAAACCCAGGTGCTAACCCTGCCCCCCGAAACCCGCCTGTTGAGCGGTCACGGCGCCGAAACAACGGTCAAGGCCGAAATAGAACATAATCCATTTCTCTAGTTTTTATATATAAATACAGCGAGGGCGGGCTGCG
>DBMK01000028.1 GCA_002298885.1 Anaerolineaceae bacterium UBA700 | reverse complement strand
CCTGTCCGAAAATTGAACCATTTTAAATTTAATTTGGGTGGATCGTTTTCAATCCCAGGGTGTTATACTTTTCGATAAGCACATCTGGTCCGGGGTGGCCGGGGAGGCATCCAGGAACAGGTTTGCCACCTAGATTCTGGGAGGGATTTTTGATATGACGCTCGACAAACGCAATCTATACCGTTTACCCTGGTCGATGAACGACAACCCGATCGCCTGGTTGGAGGTTTCCGACATCTGCAACATCCACTGCGAGGGCTGCTATCGCCAGTACATGACGGGCCACAAAACGCTCGAACAGGTAAAAGAAGAGGTCGATTTTTTCTGCAAGTGGCGCAACCCGGATAACTTTTCGATTGCCGGCGGGGAACCGCTGATCTATCCGCACATCGTCGAGCTGGTGGCCTACATCGCCAGCAAGGGCGTCAAGCCGGTCATCCTGACCAACGCCTACGCCCTTACCCCGGAGATTTTAAAGGATCTAAAAAAAGCCGGCCTGGCCGGATTTACCATTCACATCGACAGCCACCAGAACCGGCCGCATTGGAAGGACAAGACCGAGGCCGAGCTCAACAGCCTGCGCCAGAAATGCGCCGACATGATCGCCGCCGAGGGCGGCATGTATGTCATCTTCAACTCCACCGTCTATCCTTCGACCTTTCACGAAATCCCCGATGTAGTGCGCTGGGGCCAGGCCAACATTGACAAGGTCAACGGCCTGGTGTTCATTACCTACCGCACGGCGACCTCGGACAAGAATATCGCCACCAACGCCTTCGAGCAGCAGGTAGATATGAGCAAGCTCAGCTACGTGCGCGATTCCTTCGACGAGAAGTTCATCACCTCGCCCGAGGTGTACGAGCTGATCCAGCAGCAGTTCCCCGAATACGATGCCTCCGGATATCTGGGCGGGAGCATCCAGCACGACAGCTTCAAGTGGCTGATCGGGGCACAGGTGGGCAGCAAGCACAAGATTTACGGCTCGGTGGGCAAGCGCACCATGGAAATTGCCCAGACGGGGCACCATTTCTTCACTGGCACGTACCTGGCCTACCTTTCCCAGGCGGCCATCGGCAGCAAGATCTTCCTGCTTTCGCCCTGGGATTCCACCCTGCGCCAGGCCTGGAAGAAACAGCTCGGCTACCTGCTGCGCCACCCGCAGCGCCTGTTTGAAAAGATTTACGTCCAGAGCATCGGCATCATCCAGGCGCCGGACGTGCTGCCGGATGGGCGGGCGGATATGTGCGATTCCTGCCCGGACATCACCATCTTCGACGGCAAGTTCATCAACTCCTGTCGTATGGACGAGTACCGCTTGTTCGGCGGCTTTGTATCGGTAGTCGATAAAGACAAAGTCAGTACCCCGGAAAAATGAGCATGGCCGCCCAAACGCCGAAGCTAACCCTGGGCGTCTTCTTGCGCGGCATCGGGCACATCCTGGCCGGGCGGCCGCAGGTGCCGCCGGCGCTGGCGGAGAACCGCATGCTCGCCACCATCCTTAACCGGCGCAGCCTGCGCCGCTTTACGGAACGCGAGCTGCCCGAGGATGTGTTCGCCGCGATCCTCGAAGCCGGGCGCCTGGCGCCGTCCACGGTCAACCTGCAGACCTGGTCGTTCGCGGCCTTCACGCCCGAAACCTGGCAGGCCGCGTTTGGCCGGGCCATCCCTTTCAACGCCCGGCGGGCTGTGATTGTGCTCGGCGACGTGCACCGCAACCGCGCCGTGCTGGATACCTTTCCGCACAGCCCGTTGATCGAATATACGATTGCGGTGATGAACGCCTCGCTGGCCGCCATGAATATGAACCTGGCGGCCGAGGCGTTGGGGGTGGCCTCGGTCATGCTTTCTGAGACCGGGCGCAGCGGCCTGTTGGACGCGGGCTACCTGAAGGAAAGGCTGTGCCTGCCGGATGGGGTGTTCCCCCTGATGACCATCGTCTTCGGCTACCCGAGCGCCGGCGTGCCGCCCATGCCGCCCAAGCTGCCGTTTGAGCAGATCTGTTTCACGGACGGGAAGTACCACGAGACGGACCCGGCTGCACTTCGGGACTGGATGGAGCAGATGACCGCCGGCTACAAAGCCAGCTTCCCTTTCTCCTCCCTCGACGCCCAGTTGCGGGTATACCAATCCAAAATCGGCCAGGCTGAAGAAGACTTGAAAAGAATGATATTTAAGACTTAATTCTTTTTCACCCCAGAGACACTGAGGCACAGAGAAAACCTTATGATTTTTTTCATAAGGTTTCTCTGTGCCTCAGTGTCTCTGGGGTGAAATTTTTATTCTCTTTTACTAAGAAAAATCAACCGCATTATTTTCAATTCGTCGTAGTTGACTGCCCCGCTCAGGCGCTCGAAGATGGGCTTGAGGCGCTCGGCGCCGAGCTCGGCGTAGGCCAGCAGCACAGACTGTTGCATCTCCGGGCGCAGATTGGAGAGGGTAAGCAGGTCCTCGCCACGCCGCAGCGGGTTGCCGTCCAGGGCGTGCTTGGCGAGGTGGTCCAGGATGGTGGCGAGGCCCACCCCGTACAGCTTCATCAGCTCCTGGATCGTTTCGCCGGCGTTGTAGGCCTCGGCAACCTCGGAGGTGCGGCTGCCGCCGGCTGAGCTTGCCCTGGAAGCTGCCCCAGGCGCTGCCTGGCGGGCTGCATGGCCATCCGGTTTTGGCACCTCGGCCAGGTTGTGGTCCTGGCAGTAATCCCGGATCACGTCCAGGAAAACCTCGCCGTAGCGCGCCGCCTTGACCGCACCCACGCCGCTGATCTTAAGCAGGCTGGCGCCGGATTGGGGATAATAGGCCGCCATCTCCACCAGGGTGCGGTCGGAAAAGACAACGTAGGGGGGCACGTTCTCGGCGTCCGCCAGATCTTTGCGCTTGCGCCGCAGCAGCTCGAACAGGCCGGCGTCGTACTGCACTTCGCCGGTCGAGCGGATCGCGGCGGTAGCCCGTTCGACCTGGATGATCCCCATTATTGGCTGCTTGCTCTTCAAGGCCACGTAAGCCTGGGCGGTCAGGCGCAGCACGCCGAACTGGCCTTCCTCGGCCAGCAGCCCCTTCTGCACTAACTGGCGCCCAATGTGCAGCCACTGCTTGCGGGTGAGCTCCTTGCCGATGCCGTAGGTCGACAGGTTCTGGTGGCGGTAATCCAGCACTTTGCGGTTCGACGAGCCGAGCAGCACGTCCGCCACGTGCCCGGCGCCGAAGCGCTCGCCGGTGCGCGCCACGCAGGAGAGGAATTTCTGCGCCGGGATGGTGATGTCGACCTGTTCCTTGCCGCCAGCCAGGCAGTTATCGCACATCCCGCAGTTATCCACCTCAAATTTTTCGCCGAAATAATCCAGCAGGAAGACGCGCCGGCAGGCGTCGCTCTCGGCGTAATGGGTGAGAGTCTGCAGGCGCATAATGGCCATTTCGGCTTCGTCTTCCTCTTTTTCCAGCAGGAAGAACTTCAGCTTCTGGGCGTCGCCGTAGCTGTACAGCAGGCGGCAGGTGGCCGGCAGCCCATCCCGCCCGGCCCGCCCGATCTCCTGGTAATAGCCGTCGATACTTTTCGGCAGGTCGTAGTGCAGCACGAAGCGCACGTTGGGCTTGTCGATGCCCATGCCGAAAGCGATGGTGGCGACCATGATCTGCACGTCATCGCGGATGAACAGCTCCTGGTTGCGCTTGCGCTCTTCATCCTCCAGCCCGGCATGGTAAGGGCGCACCGAGTAGCCCTTCTTGGCCAGCAGGGCGGAGAGCACGTCCACCTGCTTGCGGGTGAAGCAGTAGATGATCCCGGACTGGTCCTTAAAGCCGGCCAGGAACTCCAGGGTCTGCGCCACCGGGTCGTTCTTGGGGATGACCTCGAGCAGCAGATTCTCGCGGTTGAAGCTGGCGATGAACTCGTTGGAGGTCTCGAAACTCAGGCTGTTCTTGATATCTTCCTGGACGCGCGGCGTGGCGGTAGCGGTGAGCGCCATGCACACCGCCTTGGGGAAGCGCCTGCGCACCCCCACCAGTTGGCGGTATTCCGGCCTGAAATCGTGGCCCCACTCTGAGATGCAGTGCGCCTCGTCGATGGCCAGGCAGTCGAGCTGCACGCCCGCCAGCAGGCTGCCCAGGCGCGGGGTCAGCAGCGTCTCAGGGGCCACGTAGAGCAGCTTGACCTTGCCGCTGGTGACCTGGGCCATGTTTTGCATGTATTCTTCGATCGACAACGAGCTGTTGAGGAATAGCGCCGGCACGCCGGCTTCCTGGAGCTGCTCCACCTGGTCCTTCATCAGGGCGATCAGCGGCGAGACGACCACGGTCAGACCCGGGAACAGCAGGGCCGGGATCTGGTAGCACAGCGACTTGCCCGAGCCGGTAGGCATGATCACCAGCGTGTCACGCTTTTTGAGTACGTTTTCGATCACTTCGCGCTGGAGCGGCTTGAATTCGTCGTAGCCGAATACGGTTTTGAGCAGGGATTCAGGGGTGGGCGGCATGGCTTTATTTTAGTTGATAAAAAGATATCTTTTAACCCGGTTTTGGGTTTTATAATATTAGTTCTCATTCTTGAGGAGATCCACTTTATGTCCACCGCCACCACCGCTTTTAAAGTATATCCCTATCGCTGGGTGATTCTGGGCGTCTTCATGTTGATCAACCTGACGATCCAGATCGAATGGATCTGTTTCGCCCCCATCACCGGCCCGGCCGCGGCTTTTTACGGGGTCTCGGACCTGCAGATCGGCTTTTTTGCCATGTCCTTCATGGTGGTCTACATCCCGCTCTCCATCCCCATCTCGTGGATGATCGACACGCTGGGCTACCGCAAGGCGGTGGGGATCGGAGCGCTGCTGATGGCCTTCTTCAGCCTGCTGCGCGGTGTCCTGGCAACGGATTATAACTGGGTGCTGATTGCCACGTTGGGCGTGGCCATCGCTCAGCCCTTCCTGCTGAACGCCATCAGCACCGTGGCCGCCAAATGGTTCCCCATCGAGGAACGGGCCACCGCCTCCGGGCTGTCGATCGTGGCCGGCTTCATCGGCGTTGGCCTGGGGCAGGTTTTATCGCCGAATATCATCCTGAGCTCCGGCATCCCGACGATGCTGATGATTTACGGCGTGGTGACGGCGCTCTCCTCGGCGGTATTCCTGGTCTTCACCCGCGAAGCCCCGCCCACGCCTCCCTGCCCTCCGGGCCAGGAGACGCGGGCCTTGATGCTGGACGGCCTGCGCAGCATGCTCAAACTTAAGGATATCTGGTTCCTGTTGGTGCTCTACCTGGTGGGCATGGGCATCTTCAACGGCGTCTCTACCTGGATCGAGGACATCGTGCGCCCGCGCGGCTTTTCGATCACCCAGGCCGGCGATTTCGGGGCGTTCCTGCTGCTGGGCGGCATCATCGGCGCCATCGTCATCCCAATCTTTTCGGACCGGCTGCACAAACGCAAAATCTTCCTGCTGATCGGCATGATCCTGGCAGTTCCGGGTATGGTCGGTTTCACCTTTGCCACCAGCTACTGGCTGGTGGCGGCCTCGATGATGGTGCTGGGCTTCTTCTTGATGAGCCTGGCGCCCATCGGCTACCAGTATGCGGCCGAGATCACCTACCCCGCCCCCGAAGGCACCTCTAACGGCCTGTTGAACCTGGCCGGCCAGGCCTCGGTGGTGTTTATCTTCGCCATGGAGGCTTTCAAAGGCGGTGACGGCAGTTTCACCTCTTCCCTGGTGATCATGGTCGTACTGATGATCATCAGCAGCTTCCTGATATCGGTGCTGAAGGAATCGAAGCTGATCAGCACACGCATTGACGAATCATCCACGTAAATAAGGTTTTATTTGTTGGGGCGAAGCAACCGGAAGTT
>DBMK01000263.1 GCA_002298885.1 Anaerolineaceae bacterium UBA700 | reverse complement strand
TTAGCCGTCCGCATGCGGACGGCCAAAAATTCTCGGTTTTTTTAAAGCCCCCTCTCCACCCTGTGGAGAGGGGGTTGGGGGTGAGGTTAAACGGCCTCAAGGGCGTGGCCGGTGGATTTCATCAGCCACACGTAGCCGTCTTCCAGTCCGGGCGCGGCGGCGGCCGCCTCGGGGTGGCCGGCGGCCGAGGCGCCCACCAGGCGGTACTGCGTGCCCTCGGCAAGGTGCAGCATCGATACCACCGTCAGGCCGTTGTCCGGCTTGCGGGTGGAGGGCGCCGTCAGGGTCCACACCCGGCCTTCGGCCGCGTGGATCAGGTCCGCCGGGCTGCCGCGGAACAACAGTTTGCCGCTGGCCAGCACGGCCATGTCGCGGCTGGTCTGGCCGATATCCTCCACGATGTGGGTGGAAAGGATGACCACCCGCTCCGAAGCCAGGTCGACCAGCATGTTGCGGAAGCGGATGCGCTCCTCGGGGTCCAGCCCGGCGGTCGGCTCGTCGACGATGACGATGCGCGGGTCGTTGACCAGGGCCTGGGCAATGCCCACCCGGCGTTTCATGCCGCCCGAAAAGCCCTTGATCTTGCGGTCGGCGGCCCCTTCCAGCCCGACCATTTCAATCACCTGGCCCACCCGCCGGCTGCGGGCAGCCGGATCCTCCAGGCCCTTGAGGATAGCCATGTAATCCACGAACTGGCGCGCCGTCAGGTCGGGATACAGCCCCAGCTCCTGGGGCAGGTAGCCCAGCCTGGCCTTCAGCGCCGCTTTTTCTTTTTCGGTAGCCAGCCCCTGCCCGTCCACGCGCACGCTGCCGCTGGTTGGGTTGACGATGCCCGCCAGGATGCGCATGAGCGTGGTCTTGCCGGCGCCGTTGGGCCCGAGCAGCCCAAACATTCCGTTGCCAATTTCGAGATCGATCCCATCCAGCGCCCGTACTGCCTGGGCGCCGCTTTTATACACCTTGGTCAAGCCTTTGATTTCAATCATTGTTATTTTCCTTAAATATAACGTTCCTGTCTTTTCAGCAATCCCCAGGCTGCAACCAGCATCAGCCCGGCCAGCGCCAGCAAAACCAACTGGTTGGCAGGCAAAACGCTGTCTGTGGGATAGAGCGCGCCCATGAACAGCAGCAGGTATTGGCCGACCGGGCTGGCGGCGAAGCCGTCGCGGAATGCAAATTCAAAGATCCACAGGATGCCGATGCCCAGCGCGGCCGGCGGCGCCTGGGTAGCCACCTGGGCCAGCAGGCTGCCGAGGGCGATCATAGCCAGGCACGGCACCAGCCAGGCCAACTGGCGGGCAGCGAGGCTGCCCAAAGGCGCAAGGTCCGTGCCCGAAAGGGGCAGGTAAACCTGGTAGAGGATAGCCGTAATTCCCAGGACGGCCAGCACCACACCCAGGCGTTCCGCCAGCAGCCTGGCTGTCTGGCGCGGCGTTGCAAACTGCAGCTCCAGGGCCGGGTCATCCACCACGGCGTAGGCCGCCATGATCCCGCCGATCAGCGGCAGCACCACTCCCAGGAAACCGCGCCCGACATCGAATGCCTGCTGCTGGCCGCGCATGATCCACACCAGGATGGCAAACAAGCCCCACAGCGCAGCCGGGAACCACAACAGGCCGGCCTGACGGGCGCGCAAATCGTAGGATAGAGGTAAGAAATTAAAGTGTTTCATTTTGTAATCTCAATCAAGCCCGCCGGGCGCGCCAGGCCAGCACCTGCCCGGTGACGAGCATGGCGGCGAGCGCCAACAGACCCAGCAGGAATAAGTTGATGAAGACATCCGTCGAGGTGTACGCCGGTGCGACTTTATCGACGCTCAGGAACCCTCCGAACCAGCCTTCCAGGGCAATCCGGCCGTTGGCTGTGAGCAGCGAGCCGGCGATGGTTGGAAATACGGCCGGGTTCAGGTAATTGCCCCAAAACCAGTAGCCGGTGAACAGCACCTGGTACACCCGCAATGGCATGATCGTCGGAACGCCCAGCGAGAAGGCGGTCACGAAGGCGATGGCGGGCAAGTTCATCACCCCAAAAACGCCCAGGAACATGGGGACGATGATAGGCGGAACGCCGCGGATGAGGTAGAAAAGGCCAATGAGCAGGTCGTACCCGAGCACGGGCGCCAGCAGCGACGCCAGAACACCCAGGTACTTGCCCGCCAGGTAAGCCGCCGGCTTGAGGGAAGTGCTGTGCAGCAGTTCGTCCACCCCCAGCTTGCCGTCGCGAACCAGCCGGTCTGCCGCCGAGATTCCGGCCACCACGGGCACGAAAAGGTTCAAGGAGATGGCGGCCTGGGCGGCCAGCATCCATAGATTCTCGACCGTCATCAGGTTTTCGGGCAGCCTTTCGAGCAGATTCGACACGAAGGACAGGCTGTAAAAGGCAAACAGCAAGCCGTACGTCAGCCACAGCCCTTTGCGGCGGATCGACATTTTAAATTCATACGCAACCACATTCCAGAACAAACGCATAGACAACTCCATACTTCTAGTGATTCGGGTCCGGCTGTAAGGTAGGGGCACGGGAGGCCTTCCAGTACCTGGGTCATTGATGAACCCCCGTGCCCCTACAGGCATCCATTGATTACCCCATACGATGTCAGACCAGGCGCGGCAGGCTGCGTTCGCTGCGGCCGGCAAGGAATAGTGCGCCAACGAGCAGCACGAGGGATAACCCCACCAGCACAACTGGCTGCTGCCACAATTGTTGGTACCAGGCCAGCGCCGTATTGATCTCGGCCTGGACGTGCAGATTGGTGCGCACCAGGCCTTGATTGACGAACTGGAGCAGCCAGGCAAGATACGCCACCGTCAGTGCGTTGCTGGCGCCGATGAGCAGCGATAACAGCAGCGCCGCCGAGGACAGAAAAGCCATCGGCCCCAGCCAGCCCAGCACCAATACGTCCAGCGGCCCCACCTTCAACGCCGGAAGCACCGGCAGCAGGGCCAGGCTGGCCGCCAGCGAAAGCAGGAAGTTGTAGCCGAACACCAGCGCCAGGCGCGCCAGCAGGATCTGGCGCGGCGAGGTGGGACAGGCCAGCTCGAGCTCGACCGCCGGATCGTTTTCAGAGCGGAAAATAACGGCAATGCAGGCCGAGGCAACCATGGGTGATAGGGCTCGGATCACGCCGGCGTTATCGGCCATCACCGCCAAAAAATAACCGATGGCAATGATTGCGGCTGAAGCCGGCCACAACTCGCCCTGCACCAGCCGGGCCTGGGCGCGCAGCATCTGCCAGGCGCGCAGCAGCAGGTTGGGCCGGCGCGGCTGGCGCACGCGCTGCAGGGTTTTTTGCGCCAGGCCGGTCGGAGCCTCCAGCCGCTGGTCAGCCGCCCGGATGGCGACGGAAACGCTGCGCCACAGTTCCAGGTCGGCCTGGCATTCGGGGCAGTCGGCCAGGTGAGCCGCCACGCGGCGGCGCCGGGGTTCGTCCAACTGGCCGGCTGCATACAGCGGCAGCAGTTCGTTCAACAGGTCGTGGTCACTCATGCCACATCCTCTCCATCCATCCCGGTGCGGCTCAACAGGCCGCGCAGGCTGGTCTTGGCGTAATTCAGGCGGCTTTTCACCGTCCCCAGCGGGCAGCCGATGACCGCCGCGGCTTCTTCCAGGCTCAATCCCTGGTAAAACACCAGCTCCAACACGGTGCGGTGCTCCAGCGACAGGCCGCTAATGGCGGCGTTCAGGCGGCGGCGCCGGTCGTTTTGGACGGCCTGGGCTTCGGGCAGCGGGCCTGGGGCAGCCGGCTCGGCCTGCTCTTCGTCCAGGCGTTTCGGGCGGCGAACGCGCCGGCTGTTGAGCGCCTTGTTGTGCACAATGCCCAGCAGCCAGGCGATGGCGCGTCCCTCGCCCCGGAAGCGGCCCGCCCCCTGCCAGGCGGCGACCAGGCTGTCCTGCAGCACTTCCTCCGCCGCAGCCGGGTCTCCGGTCAGGCGCATGGCGTAGGCGTACAGGCGCTGGCCGCAGGCAGCGTACAAGGCCTGCAGGGCATCTTCATCGCCCGCAGCAATGCGCCGGATCAATTCCTTATCCTGGTCCTGGACTGTTTGGGAGGTGCTCAACTGCGCTTCCAGTGTAACCATGTTCTCTGCTCACCCACGTCTTGCCGGTACCTTGGGCAGCAGGCCCAGTTCATTTTATCTCAAGCTGATTTTTTGAGCCTGCCGCAGTCATTCACTAAATATGTACCTGAAGAACCAAAAAAGGTTCAATTTTCGATAAACTTGTAGCCTGAGGGTCAAAACGACTATATAATATTGATTAAACTGGTGGATAGAAATTACAAGTTTTTCACACAAACTACTTAAACTTCACCCCAATCTTCTTTACTGAATAATTTGGAGGCCGAAATGCCTGACCTGATTAATCCCGGCGAGTTTGTCACCTTTGTCCGCCAGGGAGGCATCCCGGTCCGGCTGGTGCGCTACGGCGGGGTATACGTGCGCGTCACGCCCCAGGGCGGGCGGCCGGTCACCCTGGATAAATATGGTGGCGCCCCCATCACGGTCGACGACGAAAGAATGCTGCCGGAAGAGATCAAGGAGACGCTGGGATATTAGGCACAGACTTCATTGAAAGTCACCAATGAGTATGAAAATACGTCTTTGGATCGCCGGAATCGTCTTGTTATCGCTTAGTTCTTGCGCGCCTTCTCCGGCCACCCAGGTTTTCACGCCGGATACCCGTTACCTGGTCACTGCCGCCCCTAATTTCCTGACCGAGACCGCCGTCAGTCCCGCCACACCCCAGATCCCGGTTACCTCGGGTCAAATTGCTACGCTCCAGCCCACTTCAACCTTCCTCCCTGCGGATTGCGCCAGCACCGCCGTCAGCCGACTGGAAATCAGCCGCTGCGCCGAATCGGACGCCAACCGGGCCGACCAGAAGCTCGATCAATTGTTGGCAGACATCGAAGCCACGGTCTCCGGCGAACAGCGCGACGAATTCAAGTTGATCCAGACCCAATGGAAAGCCCTGGCTAAGCAGCAGTGCGCCTGGGAAACGGGAAACTTCCAGAACGGAGCGGACGCACAACTGGCTTTTTCGTTGTGCACAAAACAGCTTACCATGGACCGCATCCAGGAATTAAAGCTGCTGCTGTGCCCGGAGCGCGGCCTGTCTGGCCCCTGCCCGGAGGCGCAGAAATATTGATGGAATGGATTATTTGGTTTCTTTTAGGCTGNNCAGCCTAAAAGAAACCAAATAATTAATTAATTCAAGCTCTTGAGTAAGACCGGCGGAGCCGGCTCCAAATGCTGCTGGACGCTGACCAGGCGGTGGTACAGGCCGTCCTGCTTGACCAATTCCTCGTGGGTCCCCATTTCGGCAATCTGCTTGCCCTCCAGCACCACAATGCGGTCCGCATTCCGGATGGTGGAGAGGCGGTGGGCGATCACAATGGTCGTTCGCCCCACCATCAGGCGTTCGAGAGCCTGCTGGATGAGCAGCTCCGTCTCGGTATCGACCGAAGAGGTGGCTTCGTCCAGGATCAGGATAGGAGCATCCTTGAGCACGGCCCGGGCAATCGACAGGCGCTGCTTCTGCCCGCCGGAGAGCTTAACGCCGCGCTCGCCGATCATCGTGTTGTATCCTTCGGGCAGGCGCTCGATAAATTCGGCGGCGTTAGCGGCCTCGGCGGCGGCGAACATCTCCGCGTCTCCTGCTCCCGGCTGGCCGAAAAGGATGTTCTCGCGCACGGTGCCGTGGAACAGGAACACATCCTGCAGCACGATACTGATCTGGCGGCGCAGATCTTCCAGGCTGAGCTGGCGCACGTCGATCCCATCCAGGCGGATGCTGCCGCTGCTTACGTCGTAAAACCGGGGGATCAGGCTGACCAGGGTCGATTTGCCCACCCCGGTGGGTCCGACCAAGGCGACCATGCTGTGAGCCGGGATGTCCAGGTTGATATCTTCAAGGACTGCGTCACCTTCGTTGTATTGAAAGCTTACACCCTCAAAGGCTATATGGCCCTGGGCCTTGGCGTTCAGCTCGATGGCGCCGGGGGCTGTCTGCGGCTCAGGCTGTTCGGCCAGCAGCTCCGAAACCCGGTCGGCGCCGGCCAGGCTGTTCTGTACAGCCTCCCAGGCCGTGCCCAGGTTGCGCACCGGCTGGTAGAACAGGTCCAGGTACAGGAAGAAAGCCACCAGGTCGGCCACGGGCAGGGCGCCCTGGAAGGCCAGCCGCCCGCCGAAATAGATCACCACCAGCAGTCCCAGCGACGAGGTGAACTCGACGAAGGGCTGGAAGGTGGCCATTAAGCGTAAGGCGCTCAACAGGGAGGTCCGGTAGCGGTCGATGCCGCGCCCGACCTGGGCCAGGGACTCTTCCTCGCGGGTGAATGCCTTGATCTCGCGGATGCCGGAGATGTTGTCGTTGAGGATAGCGTTCAGCTCGCCCAACTCACGCTGGCGGTGGACGAATGCCGGGCGCACCCGCCGGGCGTACAGCCGCAGCGAGACGATCACCAGCGGGATGGGCAGCATCGACAGCAGGGTCAGCTTCCAGTTGAGGGTCAGCAGCACCACGCCGACCCCGATGAAGGTGAGCACGTTCACCACCACGTCCGGGACGGCATGGGCGATCAACTGCTCGAACAGATCGGTATCGTTGACCACACGCGACATCATCTGCCCGGTTTGCTTGTCTTCGTAGAAGCGCAGGCTTAGACGCTGGACATGGTCGTAAACGTGTTTGCGCAGGTCCGCTACCACCCCCCAGCCTGCAATATGGGCCATGTAAGAGCGCAGGAAGGAAAGGATGGCCCGCCCGATAAAGATCGCCAACACGATCAGAGCCAATTGGTCGATGAATGGGAAGGTAGCGGTCGAAAGCGTGGTGTCGGTGACCGCCGCAATCAGGTCCTTGATAATCCAGGGGATGGCAAGCTGAGCTGCGACAAGCAGGAGCATGCTCACGATGGTGATCACCAGGGCCAGGGTGTACTTGCGAGCAAAAGTAATAATAAAACTGAGGGATTTCACGTCAATACCATTTTCTAGCGTTATTGGTTTTGGGTCGCAAAGCGGCCCGGAAATTGATTATAAAACGGTTCGCAGGTATTGGAGGATGAATTGAGCCGATGTTATCCAAACCTGCTCCAGCCTGCGTCCTCGCAGGCTGGGTAAATCGGCCTGCGAGGGCGCAGGCCGGAGCAAGAGCCCCTACTTTCTCGACAGCCCTAAAATTTAATTCTCTCCCTTTTCGGCGCGATAATGTTCAATATGCAAGATTCTGAATTTGAAACCCCCACAGTTGACGAGCGCGGCCAGATCGTCCAACGTGTGCGGTACACGGCCCGCCAGTTTTCCCAGGAGCTGGGCGGCGGCATTTCGCTGGAGATGGTGGCCATCCCGGGCGGGATCTTCCAGATGGGCTCGCACGGGCGCGCCGGCTTTGATGACGAACGCCCGCAGCACCCGGTTTCGCTGGCGCCTTTTTTCATGGGCAAATTTGAAGTCACCCAGGAACAGTGGCTGGCGGTGATGGGCAAGAGCCTGCCGTGCCGCTTCCCGGGCAAGGGGCAGCCGCTGGACCGGGTCTCCTGGAAGGACGCCCAGGAGTTCTGCCGGCGGCTTTCAAAGCACAGCGGGCGCGGCTACCGGCTGCCGTCCGAGGCGGAATGGGAATATGCCTGCCGGGCGGGCACCGCCACCCCCTTCCATTTCGGTCCAACCATCACCACGGACCTGGCCAACTACGTGGGGGAGTACGTTTACGCCGCCGAGTCCAAAGGCGTCTACCGCCACACCACCTGCCCGGTGGGCAGCTTCCCGCCCAACGCCTTTGGGCTGTACGAAATGCACGCCAACCTGTGGGAATGGTGCGCCGACGCCTGGCACGACGATTACACTGGCGCCCCGGTAGACGGCTCGGCCTGGGAGGGGCGGGCGGTCACGCACCGGGTGCTGCGCGGCGGCTCGTGGCACGAGCCGCCTAACCACTGCCGCAGCGCAGTGCGCCTGAGATACGATCCCAACGACCGGGACGAGTTCGTCGGCTTCAGAGTCGCCCTTAGCCGAGCAGAATAGGTGCTGAAATTGGCCTTTTCGCAAAAGGCCATAAAGAAGCCCCACCCCCCTTGCCCCCCGCCCCAAAATCGGGCG
>DBMK01000014.1 GCA_002298885.1 Anaerolineaceae bacterium UBA700 | reverse complement strand
CGCATATTTTTTAACCATCTACTGCGCGGCGGGGGTCAGGGGGTCGAGGGTGCCGGCGGCGAGGCGGTCGATGACGTCCTGGGCCAGGCGCTGCTTGCCGGGGGTGAGGAAATCGGGGTTGACGTCGCCGATGGACACGCCGGCGGCGAGGGATTGGCCGCCGGTTCCGGCGAGCAGGCCGGGCCAGAGCGCCCGCAGCGCGGGGAGGGCGTCGGAGCTGACGGTGGCGGCCCAGCGCTGTTTCAGGGCCTCGTCGCTGGGGGAAGCGCCGCCGACCAACACGAAGGTTTGCTCGCCGAGCAGCTTGAGCAGATCGGGGGTGGCGATGGTGGGATCCACGTAGAGAGTCTCGAGGAGGTTGGCCTTCAAGCCGGTGAGGGCGGTCTGCCAGGCGTCGAGGCCGCTGCCGGCGGGCAGGGCGGCGGTGACGGGGAAGAGCACGATCGGGCCGTGGATGGGGGTGCAGCGACCGCAGAAGTAGCCGCCGCCGTTCTTGAAGGCTTCCGGCAGGGAGGCGGGGCTGTCGGGCAGGAGGGCAGCGGATCGCCAATCCTCGGAAATGACAGTGGCGACGAATCCGGCCACGAAGGCCACCCGGTTGGGGTCCTGGCGGATGACGCTCAGGTTGGATTTGGGGTCGGGGGCTGAAGCGGAGAGGAGCACAAACTGGGTTTTGGGAGCCGCGGCCAGCAGGTCGTTGAGGTTATCCGGGGCGGAAAGCAGCACGACGATGCGCACTTCGGGAGCCAGGTCGGCGGGCTGGATCGACGGCTTCTCGGCGAGGGCGAGCTGGCTGGTGGATGCCAGGTCGGCCAGCCCGGGACGCAGGCCGGCTGCCAGGGCGGAAGCCGGGTCCGGGGAAAACAGGATCACCTTGCCGGGCGGCGGGGTGGGGGTGAGGGTGGGCGTGGGGTCAGCGGGCAACGTGGGCGTGGCATCCACGGGCGGCGTTGGCGTGACCGGGACCGGCGTGGTATTGGTACAGGCCGCAAGGAGAATGACGAGGAGGAGGGCGATGAATTTTAGTTTCATGAAGGCTCGGGTGAAAGGTGTGTTTTTTTCACCACTGAGACACAGAGACACTGAGAAAACCTTTAAATGCTTTTATTGGTTTTCTCTGTGCCTCTGTGCCTCTGTGGTGGATGCTGTTGGGTATATGAGCGCAAAATTTATTTTACCATTAGAGGAGTGTATTATAATAAAACCATGATCGAGCTTGCCATTCCAGGGCGGGGAGGGCTCCGATTGGAGCACCTGGTGCTGGACGTTAATGGGACGCTGGCGCTGGACGGCAGGCTGATCGAAGGGGTGGCGGAAGCGATTAACAACCTGCGCGACCGGCTTCAAATCCACCTGATCACCGCAGACACGCACGGGCAGCAAGCAGCCATCGACGAGCAGCTTGGGCTCAAGGCCGAGCGACTCGCGCCGGGCGGCGAGGCTGCTCAAAAGGCGGCCTTTGTGCAGCGCCTGGGGGCGCAAGGGGTGGCGGCGATTGGGCAGGGCGCCAACGATGCGGGGATGCTGCAGGCAGCCGGGCTCGGGATTGCGGTGCTGAGCCGCGAAGGGTTGGCGCTGAGCGCCTTGAACGCGGCCGACCTGGTGCTGCCGGATATCCTGGCGGCGCTGGAACTATTTGAAAAACCCATGAGGATAGTGGCGAGCTTGCGATCATGACCATGCCGATGAGCGAACAACTGCCCCCGGAAGAGCCGCAGCCGGAAGAACACCTGCCGCGCTCGCGGCGGCGCCGGACGCGCCAGATCCTGGCCTCGGGCGATTCGAGCGAGCGGGCTGAGTTCATGGCCGACCTGGCGCACCAGGGGTCGGCGACGCTCGATTTCTATTTGTTCGCCCTGCTGTGCGGGGCGGTGCTGGCGGTGGCCATCTGGCTGGATTCGCCGGCGCTGTACATCCTGGCGGCGCTGCTGGCGCCGTTCATGGCGCCGGTGGTTGGCATGGCGCTGGCGACTGCCACCGGCTCGCTGGTCTTCTTCCTGCGCTCGCTGATCAGCCTGGCGGTCGGCGGGGCGCTGGTAGTGGGGATGGGCGCGCTGGGCGGGGTGCTGGGACAGCAAGCCGCCGGGACGCCGCCGGCCCAGGCGGTTTTACACTCCCAATTTACCTGGCCGGACCTGGCCGTGCTGACGCTGGGCATCCTCTTCACCGTGATTCTGCTGGTGCGCAACCCGCGCTCCAAGCCGCTGGTATCCAGTGTGGCGTTGGCTTACGAGCTGTTTTTGCCGCTGGGCGTGGCCGGGTATGGACTGGTTGCCGGCGCGGCGGCGAGCGGCGGGACGGCCGGGCTGTGGCCGGGCGGGTTGATCCTGTTCGCCGCTTACATGGCCGTGGCCGTGATGGTGGGGACGATTGCCTTCATTCTGCAGGGCATCCATCCGGCCCAGGCAACCGGTTATCCGGTGGGGCTGCTGCTGTTTGCGCTGATGCTGGCGGCTTCATATTTATTGATCCTGCCTGGCGTTCCCAGCGTTTCCCCGCAGCCGACGCCGGTGGTGCAGGTGGAAGCAGCCACCCCCACCCTGGAGCCGTTCCCGTCGCCGACCTGGACGCTGCTGGCGGTGCCCAGCGACACCCCGCAGCCGCCGGACGCCACGCGCACGGCGACCGCAACGATCGTCCCCAGCCTGACAGCCAGCGCCACCTTGCCGCCAACGTCAACGCCGGTGTGGGGCCTGGTCAATGCCGGCGAGGCCAACGGGGTGATCATCCGGGCGGAGCCGAATTCGAACACGGTGGTCACCTCGCTGTTGAACGGCAACCTGATCCAGATCCTGCCCGAGCAGGTGAACAAGGCCGGGGTGATCTGGGTCCACGTGAGCACGCCGGACGGCAAGGTGGGCTGGGTGCAGGCCGCCCTGATTCTAACGGCGACGCCCAAGCCGAAGTAGCACAATATTTCTTTGTTTTATTTCGGGGGAAAGCCCCCCGAAATAAAACAAAAATTAAACCCTATATTGTCAGGAGTTATTAATGACGATTCATTTTGGAACCGACGGCTGGCGAGCCGTAATCTCGGACACTTTCACCTTCCATAATTTGCGTTTGGTGACCCAGGCGATTGCGGATGCGGTGGCATCCCTTTCGTGGACAAATGGGGCGGCGCTGGACCCGGCGCCGGACCCACGCAAGGTGGTGGTGGGGTTCGACACCCGTTTCCTCTCGGACCGCTACGCCCAGGACGTGGGGCGGGTTCTGGCGGCCAACGATTATACGGTATACCTGTCCCAGGCGGATGCGCCCACTCCGGCGATCTCGTACGCGGTGCGCCATTTGAACGCCATCGCCGGGGTGATGATCACGGCCTCGCACAACGCGCCGCGCTACAACGGGGTCAAGCTCAAATCGGCCTACGGCGGCTCGGCGCTGCCGGAGCAGTGCCGCCTGGTTGAGGTGTTCCTCAATGACAACGAGTGCAAAGGGCGCGGCCCGAACCAGATGGATTTCGACCAGGCGCGCCAGCAAGGCAAGATCGTGCGCTTCAACCCCATCCCGGCCTACAACGATCACCTGCGCAAGCTGATCGATTTCGACGCCATCGCCGAGAACCCGCAGCACGTAGTGGTGGATTCGATGTACGGGGCCGGGCGGGGGGTGATCCGCAGCATTTTACAGGGCACGGGCTGCGAGGTGCAGGAGATCCGGGGCGAGATGAACCCGGGCTTCGGCGGCATCCACCCGGAACCGATTGCCCGCTACCTGCAGGCGCTGCAACGCGCCGTCGGCTCGGGGATGGGCAGCTTTGGCCTGGTGACGGACGGAGACGCCGACCGCATTGGGGCGATGGACGAACGCGGCAACTTCGTGGACCCGCACAAGATCATGGCCCTGGGGCTGCGCCACCTTGTGGAGAAGCGCGGCATGCGCGGGGCGGTGGTGCGCACGGTTTCGACGACGCGCATGATCGACCGCCTGGCCCAGAAGTACAACCTGCCGTGCTACGAGACGCCGGTGGGCTTCAACCACATTGCGGATTACATGCTCAAGGAAGACGTGCTGATCGGCGGTGAGGAATCGGGCGGGATTTCGTTCCGCGGCAACATTCCCGAGGGGGACGGGGTGCTGATGGGGCTGCTGCTGATCGAAATCGTAGCCTGCGCCAACACGCCGCTGGTGGACCTGGTGGATAACCTGCTGGCGGAGGTTGGGCCGGCCTTTTACGAGCGGCGCGACCTGCGCCTGAGCCGCCCGGTGGCTAAGGACGAGATGACCCGGCGCCTGCGGGAAGATGCGCCGGCCCGGATCGGCGGCGAGACGATCACTGAGGTCAGCGTGCTGGACGGGGTGAAATATATCCTGGCGGACGATTCGTGGCTGCTGATCCGGCCCTCGGGCACCGAGCCGGTGCTGCGGGTGTACGCCGAAGGCCGCTCGGGGCCCATGGTCAAGGCGCTGCTCGGCTTCGGCGAGGAAGTGGCGGCAAGCATCACTTAATTTAATTTCTTTTTCGGTGCGCAGCACCGAAAAAGAAATTAAATCTGAATCTGGATTTTTGTGCGGCGTACGCCGTACAAAAATCCAGATTTTTTTAATTGCAAAGATGCACGGGTAAATTGCAACAATGCACGGGTTGAAAAAGGGGGGAAGTGTGTCATACTGGTCATAATTCATAGAACATAGGTTCTAAAAAATGACTGATAAAAGACCCCGAACTACTCGAAGAAAGAGCGCCCCGCCGGACGAGAAGACCCGCGCCATCGATATCCTGCGGCCAGCGGTGCTGGACCTGGTGGCGGTGATGGACCGGGTCAAGAACCTGGCCGGCGAGAACCTCACCTTCGCTGAGCTGATGGACCTGCTGGATGGGATCGGCAAATCGAGCACGCGCCTGGCGACCCTGCTCAAGGCGGAAATGCAGCTAGCCGACAGCTCGCAGGCCAGCAAGGATTTCGACCAGGCCGTGGCCGACCTCTTCGGGCACCGGGCTATCTTCCAACCCGAGGGAAGCGGCGGCGCCGCGGCGCAGGACGACCCGGAGCCGCCTTAAACTCCCAGGCCCGGCCGGCAGTACACAACGTGTGAGATACCGGAACCTCCCAATGGTGACATCCTCTGCCAGCGCTGCAAACGATATCGGTTCACCCCGGCGCGCGGACCCCTGGGACAGCCGGACTGCCGGCCGGGCAGAACCCTCGAACGATCCTGATGAGCGACCTCATTTCTCCCTACCGTGGATTCCTGCAGGATATTGCCGCCTTCACCCAGTACAGCGGCAGGCTGACGCTGCGCAGCTACCAGCGCCAGGTGGCGCAGTGCATCTGCGATTCGGTGCTGGACCGCAAAGGGATGACGTTCGTGGTGATGTTCCCGCGCCAGAGCGGGAAGAACGAGCTCCAGGCGCAGATCGAGGCCTACCTGATGTACGTGCTGCAGCATGCCGGCGCTGAAATTGTCAAAATCTCGCCCACGTTCAAGCCGCAGACAATGAACGCCATGCGCCGGCTGGAGCGGGTGTTGAAGAAGAACGTGCTGACCCGGGATGCATGGATCAAGGAAAGCGGCTACATCTACCGCCTGGGCCAGGCCAGCATCATTTTTCTTTCGGGCTCGCCAGAGAGCAACATCGTCGGCGCCACTGCCGGCACGCTGCTGGAGGTGGACGAGGCGCAGGACGTGGAGATCGAGAAATTCGACAAGGAAATCGCCCCGATGGCCGCCAGCACCAACGCCACGCGCGTTTTCTGGGGCACGGCCTGGACCAGCCAGACCCTGCTGGGGCGCGAACTGCGGGCGGCGCGCCAGGCCGAAGCGTCGGACGAGCTGCGGCGGGTGTTCGTGCTGACGGCGGACGACGTGGGGCGCGAAGTGCCGGCCTACAGCAAGTTCGTGGCGGAGCAGGTGGAACGCCTGGGGCGAAGCCACCCCATGGTGCGCACCCAGTACTTCAGCGAGGAGATCGACGGCGAAGCGGGCATGTTCCCGGCGGAGCGGGTGGCGCTGATGCAGGGCGGGCATGCGGCGCAAGCGGGACCGAGGGGTGGGGAGGCAGGGCCGCTGTTTGGACCACGGACGACGGACGACGGACCACGGACCGCGAACGGCGGGCGCCCTGTTTACTGCATGCTGATCGACGTGGGTGGGGAGGAGCAGGGAGTGGGGGACGAGGTGGCGGCGGCGGACTGCGAGACGGCGAGCGGAGCCGGCAGCGGCCGGCGGGACGCAACGGCACTGACCATCGTGGAGGTGAACCTGGGCACGCTGAGCGACCCGCTGGTACGGGCGCCGAGCTACAGGGTCGTCCACCGGCGGCAGTGGGTGGGCGTGCGCCACACCACCCTGTATGCCGAACTGATGGCCCTGGCCAAAGCCTGGGTGGCACGCTGGCTGGTGGTGGATGCGACCGGGGTGGGCGCCGGACTGGCTTCTTTTCTCAAGGCGGCTTTCCCGGGGCGGGTGATCCCCTTCGTTTTCAACCAGGCCACCAAGTCGAAACTGGGCTGGAGCTTCATTACCATGGTGGACGGCGGGCGGTGGAAGGATTATGCGCCTCAGCCAATCCCCGGCGGGCTGGAAACCCAGGAAGCGCTGCGCGGCGAGTTTTACCGCCAGGCGCGCTTCTGCCAGTTCGAGATTTTGGCCGGGCCGGGGCGCACGATGCGCTGGGGGGTGCCCGACGGGCGGCGCGACCCGGCAAACGGCGAGCTTATTCACGACGATTTGATCGTCTCGGCGGCGCTGGCGAGCGTGCTGGACGAGCAAGGGTGGTGCGTGGCCGGGCAAGCGGGCGTGGTGCGGGCGAAAGACCCGCTGAAGGAGATGGAAAAGGGATTTTAGATTTTAGAATTTAGATTTTAGATTGAAAGGACGGGGAATTTTCGATTTCCAAATTTCGATTTTCGATTTGAAGAAAGAGTTTCGTAGGTTGGGTTGAGCGGAGCGAAACCCAACTGCGTGAAGCGTGAAACGTAAAACCGGATTGTTTTATTTATAGGAATACCATGCGCATGCCAGCTAAATCGAAAATCGATCGCGAAGCACCCCTTCGGGGAAATCTAAAATCTAAAATTCTTTTTCTTCTAGCCCTGTTTGCAGTAATCTTTCTTTCCGCCTGCTCCCAGGCTTCCGCCGGCACACCCTCTCTTACTTCCGGCGCGCCCTCTCCCTCTCAGCCCGGCGCCCTGCCTTCCAATACAAATTTACCCCAGCCCAGCGCCACCCCCGCGCCCAGCCTGACCCCTTCGGTCACGCCCACCGTCACGCCCACCGTGCCCACTGGCACGCCCACCCCGGACACGCGCCTCAACCCGCAGCGCTGGGACCAGTGGCCGGTGATCCCCACCGTTAGCGGGGTAGCAAAGGCCATCTACCAGCGCGGCCTGGAGCTGGGCAACGATCCACACGGCTATTCCACCATCGGCGACTGCCAGTCGGAGCCGGACGTCTTCCTGGGGATCTACGCAACCAACCGCTATTGGCTGGGCAGCGATTACAAGTATCTGCAGACTACGATCGATTTCTTCCAGAGTTCCTTCAACCGCCAGTCGCTGGCGGTGCGCAACGGCCTGAGCGCCCCTTCGGCGCTCGACCCGCTGTGGAGCTACAAGGACCAGTGTAACCCCAACGAGAGCCCGGTGTCCTGCGACCTGCGGGTGCACAAGCCCTCGATCGTGTTCATCAACCTGGGCACCAACTGGCTGCCGAGCGCTTCGAGCGCGGCCTATGAGAAGTACCTGCGCCAGATCGTCGACCAGGTCATTAAGGCCGGGGCGCTGCCGGTGCTTTCGACCAAGGCCGACGACGTGGAGGGCGGCAACCGCATCAACATGGTCACCGCCCAGGTGGCCCACGATTACGATATCCCGCTGTGGAACATGTGGCGGGCGGTGCAGAGCCTGCCCAACGGCGGGCTGGACCCCAACCGCAAGGACGTCTACCTGACCACCGAGGCCTGGGACACGCGCAATTTTACCGCCCTGATGGTGCTCGACCGCCTGCGCACCGAGCTGGAGCCGATCTATGACTCAAACCAGAACAAGTAGCCCCGACGGAACGTCGCCGGCTGAAGCCGGTTCCGCGGCGCAGGCCAGCGGCGGCTTTTTAGGCGGCGTGCTGGTCAAGGCGGCGCTGCTGTTTGTCGCCCTGAATTTGCTGTTTGGGCTGCTCTACCCGATGGGGGCGCTGGGGCGTATTTCGTTCTACAATATCCTTTTCCCGGGGCGCGAGCGCCTGCCGTTTGGTGAGAACCAGGCCGTGGCCTACAACCTGAGCCTGTATAACCTGAACGCCATGTTCGCCTCGCTGCGCCTGAACGGCGTACCCAAGGCGGCGGACGAGTACCGCGTGCTGGTGATCGGCGATTCGTCGGTGTGGGGCACGCTGCTGCGCCCGCAGGAGACGCTCAGCGGGCAGCTCAGCAGCCTGGGGTTAGTCTGCGGCAGCAAGCGGGCGCGCTTCTACAACCTGGGCTACCCCACCCTTTCGGTCACCAAGGACCTGATGATCCTGCAGGAGGCGCTGCAGCGCTATCAGCCCGACCGCATCCTGTGGCTGGTGACGCTGGAGGGGCTGCCGCGCGAGCTGCAGATCAGCAGCTCGCCCATCCTGGCCAACAACGCCGACCGGGCTGAGAGCCTGATCCGCAGTTACGGCCTGAAGCTGGACCCGGCCGACCCGGCCCTGGTGCACCCGTCCTTCTTGGACCGGACCATCGTCGGCGCCCGCCGCCCGCTGGCGGACCTGGTTCGTTTGCAGATGTACGGCGTGCTGTGGGGCGCTACCGGCATCGACCAGACCTACCCCGCCAAATACGAGCCGGCCCAGCGCGATTTCAACACCGACGTTTCCTTCCACGGCAGGCCCGGCACGGACCTGGATACCGCCAGCCTGGCGCTGGATGCGCTGAAGGCGGGGGTGACAATGGCTGGGAGCGTGCCGGTGACCTTTGTCAACGAGCCGATCCTGGTCAGCCAGGGCAAGAACAGCAGCCTGCGCTACAACTTTTTCTACCCGCGCTGGGCCTACGACCAGTACCGCCAGGCGCTGGACGGCATCATGCAGATCAACCGCTGGAGCTACCTGGACCTGTGGAACCTTGTAGACCAAAAGGAGTTCACCAACAGCGCTATCCACCTCACCCCCGCCGGCGAAAATTTATTGGCGCAGAAAGTGGGAGAGGGGATGACTTCTCAATGCGGAAAATGAGGAGCAGACTCTTCATGTGGGTTGACTCAGGGCCGAAAAATATGGCGGTCCCCGCGCAGACCTCACCCCCCGGCCCCCTCTCCACGGAGTGGAGAGGGGGAGAGGCCTATTCTATTAATGGGGTGGACTGTAATATTAAATTTGAGAAGAGTGCCCCCCTAATAAAATTAGCCCCTCCCCTTCTCCATCCCATAGAGAGGGGGAAGGGAGGTGAGGTTTTCCGTCGCTTAAACGATTCATTCTTCCTCAAGATTCGTTCCCTTGTGTTAATTATTTCCCTGGCCTCCTTCATCCTTGCCGGATGCGCCGCACCGGCAGTGCTGCAGACGACGCCCAGCGCTACGGCGGCGTTTACCCGGACGGCGCTCTCCACGCAGACGCCAACCGCCGTTCCTGCGAGTCCTACCGCGAGCCCCACGGCGACCAGCACGCCGACTCAGGCGCCTTCCGCCACCCCCAGCCCCACCGCGCCGCAGCCCTCGCCGGCTGCCCCGTCTCCAGATCCGGCATCCTGGCACGACCTGCCGGTGATCCCCCAGATTTCGGAACACGCCCGCAACGTCTACCAGTTGGGGCTGCTCCAGGGCAACGACCCGCACGCCTTTGCCAAGGTGGGCGACTGCGAGACGATCACGGACTGGTTCCTGGTGGACTTCGACCTGGGGCCGCGCTACTACTCGCTGGGGACCTACGGGGATCTGCAGCCGGTGATCGATTATTTCAAGGGCTCGTTCGGACGCTCCAGCCTGGCGGCCCGGCGCGGCTTCAACGCTGCCGCCCTGCTGACCTCCTTCTGGGCCGACCCAACCCAGTGCAAGGCAAACGAGACGCCCCTGGCCTGCGAGTACCGCCTGCTGCGCCCCAGCTTTGCCCTGATCATGCTCGGAACCAACGACGTGCCCCACAAAGCCACCTTCGAGGAGAACCTGCGCAAGGTGATCGAGTACTCGCTGGCGCAGAACGTGCTGCCGGTGCTGGTCACCAAGGCCGATAACCTGGAGGGCGACGAGAGCATCAACGCCACCATCGCCCGCCTAGCCCGCGAGTACGACGTGCCCCTGTGGAACTTCTGGCGGGCCGTGCAGGATCTGCCAGGCCACGGCCTGGTGGAAGACGGGGCCCACCTGACCCACGCTCCCAACCATTTCGACGATCCCCAGGCGATGCAGGCCGCCTGGCCCTGGCGCAACCTGACCGCCTTGCAGGTGATCCAGGCGGTATGGCAGGGAGCAAAGTAGTTTACAGTTTGCGGTTGGCGTAGGCGTAGGTTGGGTTGAGCGGAGCGAAACCCAACGGTGTGGAGCGTGAAACGTAAAACGTGAAGCGTGAATATCTTTTTGGGAATAGCCTGTGTATGTCGGAGAAATCGAAAATCGAAAATCGAAAATCGAAAATTCTTTGTTATTTCTTTTTGATCGTCCTCCTCGCCGCCTGCGCGCCGGTTGCGGCGGCGACGCCGACCGTCGCGCCGACTGCCAGCCTAAGGCCCACTCCGCTCGCCAGCCCCACTACGGCCCCCTCATTCACCACGCTGCCTCCGTCCCCCGTCCCGGCCACCCGGGCTCCCACTGTCCCGCCGGCAGCCACTGTCACGGCGGACACGCGCCTCTCCCCCGACGACTGGCAGGATTGGCCGGTCATTCCGCTTGTATCCGCAGCGGCGCGGGCCATCTACCAGAAGGGGATTGCGGCGGGGAACTACCCGCAGCGCTTCTCCAAGGTGGGCGACTGCCAGAACATCACCTCGCACTTCCTGGCGGCCTTCGACAACCCGCGCGAATACGCCCTGGGCGACCGCTACCAGGACCTGCAGCCGGCGATCGATTGGTTTGCGGGTTCGTGGAGCCGCGAGAGCCAGGCGGTGCGCGGCGGCTTCAACGTGGCGGCGGTGCTCACTTCCTTCCAGGCCGACCCCAAGGCCTGCGGCCCGTCCGAGACGCCCCTGGCGTGCGAGCTGCGCCTGTATCGCCCGAGCATTGCCCTGGTGAGCATGGAGACCTGGTGGGCCGGCAAGAAGGCCGCCGATTACGAGAAGTACCTGCGCCAGATCGTGACCTACGCCCTCAGCCAGAACGTGCTGCCGGTACTGGCGACCAAGGCCGATAATCTGGAGGGCGACAACAGCATCAACCGGGCCATCGCCCAGGTGGCCTACGACTTCGACCTGCCGCTGTGGAACTTCTGGCGTGCGGCCCAGCCCCTGCCCGACCACGGGCTGCAGGTAGACGGCTTTCACCTGACTCACGACCCCACCAGCCCCGCTGACCCGCTGCTCTACCAGCGCCTGTCCGACCCCAAGGCCGCCCAGATCGGCTGGCCAGTGCGCAACATCACCGCGTTGGAGGCGCTGAACGCGGTATGGCAGGGAGTAAAATAGTCTACAGTCTACAGTATACAGTTTACAGCCCGCATGCGGGCGGTTGGCGTAGGTTGGGTTGAGCGGAGCGAAACCCAACGGCATGATATGTGACACGTGAAACGTAAAACATGAATATTAATATTACGGGAACATGATGCGGACGACCGACAAATCTAAAATCAAAAATCTAAAATCTAAAATTCTTTTTTATTTATCCTTGGTATTGATTCTCTCCGCCTGCGCGCCGGTTCAGGCGGCCGCGCCGAGCGCTCAGCCGCAGTCCACGGCTGCCGCTCAAGAAGTGACCCTGGCCCCAACCCTTTCGCCCGCCCCTGCGGCCAGCCCGACCGCGTCGTTAAACCTGCCGGCGGCGACGGACGGACCCACGGCCGGGCCGGCCCCGACCGCCACCGGCGCGCCGCTGCCGACCACCGTGCGCCTGCCGCCCGAGAAGTGGCAGGAATGGCCGGTGGTGCCGCAGGCCACCGCCCGCAGCCGCCAGATCTACCAGCAGGGCCTGGCCCTGGGTAACGACCCGCACGCCTTCTCCAAGATCGGCGACTGCCAGTCGGTGACGGCTTCCTTCTTCGGCATCTACGACCAGCCCGGCGCCTACGAACTGCCCAACGGTTACGCTTCCCTTCAAGATACCATCGATTGGTTCAAAGGTTCGTTCGGGCGCGAGAGCCAGGCGGTGCGCGGCGGCTTCAACGTGGCCTCGGTGCTGTCCTCGATGTGGGCCGACCCCAAGGCCTGCCAGGCCGGAGAGGATCCGCTGGAGTGTGAGTTCCGGCTGCATAAGCCGAGCATCGTGCTGATCAGCATGGAGACCGGCTTCGAAGGGCGCACGGCGGCGGTCTACGAGAAGTACATGCGCCGCATTCTGGATTTCGTCATCGCCCACGGGGCCGCCCCCATCCTGGCGACCAAGGCCGATAATTTCGAGAGCGACCAGTCCATCAACCTGACCACCGCCCGCCTGGCGGCCGAGTACGACCTGCCGCTGTGGAACTTCTGGCGGGCGGTGCAGTCCTTGCCGGACCACGGCATGGACATGGTGCGCAACGATAAGTTCCACATCAGCGTTGAGGCCTGGAACGTGCGCTCCTTCACTGGCCTCGAGGCGCTGGACGCCGTCTGGCGGGGAGTAAAATGATCGGGATTAACCACGGAGACACTGAGAGCACGGAGAAAAGCATTCGATTATGCAGGATGCGGCGAAGCCGCATCCTGCATAATCGAGTCCTCTGTGTTCTCTGTGTCTCTGTGGTTATTATGCTTATTTCTGCCTGCACCACAACTGTGCCCGGGCCGAACTCAACTGCAACTTTCCTTGTAACTGTTCCCTCGACAACAAGCTTACCGAGCGCCACTCTGATGCCGGCCGCGACCACGACCCCGCTGCCTCCTACCCAGGCGCCTACTGGAACCCAGGCGCCGCCCACAGTCACCCCATCGCCCACCGTGGTACCCTCCCCCACCGCCGATACGCGCCTGCTGCCGAACCAGTGGAAGCAGTGGCCCATCATCCCCACCCTCACCGGGCGCGGGCTGGAAATTTACCGCAAGGGGCTGGCGCTGGGCAACGACCCGCATGCCTTCTCTAAGGTGGCCGACTGCCAGGGCATCCGCGAGGTGCTGCTGGGGGCCTACGACCTGGCGGGCTATTACAAGCTCTCGCCGGAGAACGCGGGGCTGCAGGATACGATCGACTGGTTCAGAGGCTCGTTCAACCGCAATGGCGAGGCGACCATGGGCGGCTTCAACGCCCGCGCCGTGCTCCAGCCGCAGTTCGCCGACCCGGCGGCCTGCCTGCCGGGCGAGACGCCCATTGCCTGCGAGTACCGCGTCCACCGCCCGAGCATCGTGCTGATCAGCCTGGAGTTCGGCTACGACGGGCGCACCACCCAGAATTACATCGAGTACATGCGCCAGATTATCGATTTCTACGTCGGCAAGGGCGTGCTGCCGATTCTGGCGACCAAGGCCGACAACTTCGAGGGCGACAACTCGCTCAACCTGGCCACCGCCAGCCTGGCCTACGAGTACGACCTGCCGCTGTGGAACTGGTGGCGGGCGGCCCAGCCCCTGCCGAACCACGGTCTGGACCCCACCCGCCCCGACCGTTTCCACATCAGCGTGGACGCCTGGCGCGTGCGCAGCGCCACCGCGCTGGAGGCAATTGACTCGATCTGGCGAGGGATCAAGGAGAAGACCACGGACGACGGACCACAGACGGCGGCGGTCACGCCCGCCCCCTCAATTATTGAGGGAGAGGGGAGTTCTGCCACACCAAATCCGGATTCCCAGGACCAAATACCGACTTTCGACTCTCGAATCTCGCCTCTCCTGTCTTCCGGCCACGCTTTGATCGGGCTGGCACAGCGCAAGGGGGAGGGGTACGAGTACCTGGGCGTGTATGCCCTGGACCCCAATACGAAGGCGCCGCAGTTCCAGCCGGTGCTGGGGGCGGGCTGGAATTTGCAGGCAGTGTCGCCGGATGGAAGATCGATTTTAGCCAACCGGGGCAGCGAGCTGTGGCTGGTGCCGCTGGATGGGTCGCAGCCGGAAAAGCTTGCCGGCGACCTGGTCCAGGGCAACGGGATCAGCGCATTATGGCTGGGAGACGGAAAAACGATTGCCGCCATCCGCACTTCTCCCTCAGGCAGCGTACTCAGCCTGGTCGATCCTGCCCGGTCCCCTTTACAGCCTGGCGGCGGCCTGGCGGCTGGTGATAGCGGCCCGATCGCCCTGTTCCCGGCCCAGAACCCGGATG
Organism: Anaerolineaceae bacterium UBA700; assembly: GCA_002298885.1. The sequence goes on along the minus strand of DBMK01000014.1, from coordinate 4,533 downwards.
GCATTTTTTATCTCTCCGGACAGTGTCCGGCGGCGCCCGGGGTATGCACGCCCGGAGTCGTGCGGCAGGGCAGCGCCGGAAGTGCGGCCTTTACGGATCTGCACGAACTGCCTGGTGTGATCCGCCCCGCCCTTTCCTCCAATGGCGATTCCTTCGCCTATACCTACCTGGACGAAACCGACCGGGCCGCCCTGGCGGTGACCACCCTGGACCGCACCAAGATCTGGTCGCCGCTGCCGGTGGAGAGCGGCTACGCCATGGATTACGCCTGGTCACCCAGCGGGCGCTGGCTGGCGGCGCTGTCGCTCGAGCGCAGCGACTACTCCGGCCGGCCGGGCGCGCTGCGCGGCTATCTGCTCAACCCGCAAACGCTGGACAAGGTGGAACTGCCGGCTATGAGCGGGCTGAGCCCGCGCCTGGCCTGGTCGGCGGACGGCAAATTCCTGCTGGTGGCCGCCACCGAGAACCTTAACGTGCGCAACATCGACATGGACAAGGGCTACCGCCTGGGCCTGTACCTGGTCAACGCCGGCACGGGCCAGTCCAGCCTGCTTGATGGTAAAATTAGCCCGGCAGGGCAGGATTACCTGTTCGTGACGAACATATCCTGGCTGCCGTAAATCAGACCTAACCCCCCGGCCCCCTTCCTAAAGGGAAGGGGGAGAAAAGCTTTTCTTTCGAGTTTTTGGGCGACTTTGTCGCCCAAAAACTCGAAAATAAGATTCTCCCCTCCCTTTAGGGGAGGGGTTGGGGGAGGGGAAAATTAAATGGAGAACGCATGACTGACGAAATTGCAACCAATTTAGGGCAGTTGATCGCTGCCAAGATCCTCAAGCGGCCTGGCCGCACCATTAAGCCGGACGAAGCCCTCATCTCGAGCGGCCTGATCGACTCGTTCAACCTGGTGGACGTGGCCCTGCTGGTGGAGGATACTTACGGGGTGCGCATCGATGATTCCGAGCTCAATGCCGACACCTTCGACACCCTCACCCAGCTCGCCGACCTGATTAAATCAAGACAATAATGCCGAATTTGACTGAAATTTTGGGTGAACATTATTTGCACAGGCCGGAGCAAGTGGCGCTGGTAATGCTCCAGGCCGGCCAGCCGGACCGCCCGGTGACCTACCGCCAGCTCCTGGCGGGGGCCAATGCCTACGCCAGGACCTACGCCGGGGCCGGGCTGCAGCCGGGCGAAGTGGTGGTGCTGATCCTGCAGCACAGCTTCGACCTGGTGTGCGCCTTCTACGGCGCAGTACTGTACGGCGCCATCCCCTCGATCATGCCCTTCCTGACCGAGAAGCTGCTGCCCGAGCGTTACCGGGCCGACCTGGCTGCCCTGGTCAGCGTGACCCGCCCGGCTGCCATCGTCACCTACCCCGAGTTCGAGGGAGAGGTGCGGGCGGCCCTGGAATCTCCTGCCCCGGTGGAGGCGAAGAGCGGCGGCTCTCCGGTGCGGGCCGTGATTGTGTGCGACCGGGTGGAGCCGCCCTCGGAGCCGGATTTTGCCCGGCTGCCGGGGCTGCGCCGGGCGCCGGAGGACACGGTGCTGCTGCAGCATTCCTCGGGCACCACCGGGTTGCAGAAGGGCGTGGCTCTTTCGCACCAGGCGGTGCTCAACCAGCTTGCGGCCTACTCGGCCACCCTGCATTTGGCCCCCGAGGACGTGATCGTCTCCTGGCTTCCGCTGTATCACGACATGGGGCTGATCGCCGGCTTCCTGATGCCGATGCTGGCGGGGATCAGGCTGGTGATCATGTCGCCCTTCGAGTGGGTGCGGGCGCCGGTGCGCCTGCTGCAGGCGGTGACGCGCTACCGGGGCACGCTCTCCTGGCTGCCCAACTTCGCCTACAACTTCTGCGCCACCAAGATCCGCGAGCGCGACCTGGAGGGGCTCGACCTGTCCTCCTGGCGCTCGATCAGCAACTGCTCCGAGCCGATGCGCTACGAGAGCCACCAGGCTTTTTACAACCGCTTTGCCCGCTACGGGCTGCGCTACGAGGCGCTCAACACGTGCTACGCCATGGCCGAGAACGTCTTCGCCGTGACCCAGGGCGGGGTGGACGGCCCGGTGACGGTGGACGAGATCGACCGCGAGGCCATGCAGGTGCAGCGGCTGGCGCAGCCGGCCGTGGCCGGACGCCCGTCGATCAAGATGCTCTCGGCGGGGCGCCCGATCTCCAACACCGAGTGCAAGGTGGTCGACGATAAGGGCCAGCCCGCCCTCGAGCGCACCATCGGCGAGATTGCCCTGCGCTCGGACTGTATGCTCACCGGTTATTACCACCGCCAGGACGCCACCGAAAAGGCCTTCCTGGACGGCTGGTACCTGACTGGCGACTACGGCTACATGGCCGACGGCGAGGTGTACGTGGCCGGGCGCAAGAAGGATTTGATCATCGTGGGCGGCAAGAACGTCTACCCGCAGGACCTGGAACTGCTGGCGATGGAAGCGCCGGGGGTGCACGCCGGGCGGGTCAGCGCTTTCGGCATTTACAACGAGGAGGCCGGCACCGAGGACGTGGTCATCGTGGCCGAGGTGGACACCACCGACCCCGAGGAGCGCGAGCGTATTGCCCGCGATATCGAGCAGGCCGTGAACCGCGGCTCGGCCATCAAGCTGCGCGACTGCTACATCGTCAATCCGCCCTGGATCGTCAAGACCAGCTCCGGCAAAACCGCCCGCCTGGCGAACCGGGAGAAGTACATAAAAGAAGTGAACAGTTGACAGCCCGCAAGCGGGCAGTTTAAAGATCGTCCGCGAATTACGCCAATTAGAACGAATGGACGAGAAAAATGCTAAAAAATATAAATAATTCTAGCTACCTGACAGTTTCAAAACAAGGTTGAATTGGTAATCGTTTTTATGCCATTTGAGATATCGCCTGAGGCTAAAGCCATCAGGCTAGGTGAATCAAGCCCGATAAATCGGGCTAGATAAGGCCAAAAGTCGAAAAATAACCTGCTTCAGCAGGTTTGAGCTTGTTAGCCTGGTGGCTTTAGCCCCAGGCGGGGTGTGAAATTGACAAACTGTCAGGTAGCTAGAAATAATTCATTCGTGTTTATTCGTAACCATTCGTGAAATTCGCGGTTAATCTTTAAACTGTCAACTGCAAACTGTCTACTGTGAACTGTAAACTGTGAACTTATACTTAATCCGTCACGGACAATCAACGAACAACCACTTGCTGGCCACCACCGGCGCCGAGAGCGGGCGGGTCTACGACCCCGAGCTGACCGAGACCGGGCGCAGGCAGGCCGAGTGCCTGAGCGAGTATTTAACCACCTTCGCCAGCGGGCACGACCCGCTTTTGACCCCCATCACCCATCTTTACACCTCGCCCATGGTGCGGGCGATCGGCACCGGGCTGCCGTCGGCGCGGGCGCTGGCCCGGCAAACCGGTTTGGAGAGCCTGCCGCTGGCGGCCTGGAAGGACCTGCACGAGGGCGGCGGGCTGTTCCTGGAGGACGAGGAGACGGGCGAACTGGTGGGCCAGCCCGGCCCCGACCGGGCAGCCATGGCTGCCCGCTTCCCAGACCTGGCGTGGCCGGCCGAGATGGGCGACGGCCCATGGTGGGACCGCCCGGCCGAGCTGCCGGAGGAGCGCATGCTGCGCGCCCGGCGCGTGCTGGGCCGCCTGCTGGCGCAGCATCCCGCCGCCAGCCGGGATGGGGTGGTCTTCTTCACCCACGCCAACTTTTTGAATTATTTTCTGGCCGCCGTGCTGGCGACTCCTTCGGAGGCGCGACTGCCAGCCTGGTTTGCCATGCACAACACCGCCATCTGCCGCATCTTCTTCCGCCCCGACGGCGAGCCGGTGATCGTCTTCTGGAATCGCACCGAGCATTTGCCGGCGGAGTTGGTGACGGGATAGAACGTAAAACGTGAAGCGTGAAACGTGAAACGTGATTTCACGCTTCACGTTTTACGTTTCACGAGAGAATGACTTAACCCCTTGCAGACCACCTTCTACTTCATCCGCCACGGCGAGGTCGACAACCCGCAGGGGGTATATTACGGGCGGCTGGCTCATTTTGGGCTGAGCGGCGAGGGCCGCCGGCAGGCCCGGGCGGCTGCCGATCTCCTGCGCGGCAAGGCGCTGGCGGCGGTCTACTCCAGCCCGCTGCTGCGCGCCCGCCAGACCGCGCAAATTATCGCCGCCGCGGCAGACTGCGGCCGGATATTGATCTCGGCGTCCCTGGACGAGGTCTACAGCCCGTTCGACGGCTTACCGGGCGCCGAGCTGGCAGCGCGGGGCTGGGACGTATACTCCGGCGTGTCCGCTCCTTACGAGCAGCCTGGCGATGTGTTGAAGCGGGTCTTGCGCTTCCTGCGCAGGGCTGCCGGACTGCACCCCGGCGGTCAGGTTGTCGCAGTGACCCACATGGACCTGATCCAGTTTGTGACCCTGTGGACTGCCGGATACCCGCCTGCGGTGGAGACCCGCGCCCGGCTCGACGAGCTGGGCCTGCCGCCCGGCTTCCCTCTTCCCGGCACGATTACGAAAATAATAATAGGAGATTCTGGTGTTGT
>DBMK01000067.1 GCA_002298885.1 Anaerolineaceae bacterium UBA700 | reverse complement strand
GAACGCACAAAACACTCCATAAGCGTGGCAAAATATATGACCGTTGTATAATTTTAAATGTGCCAGAGACCGCTGCTCCCCCGCTGATCAAGACCAAGCTGTTCACCCCGCAAGTCCGGGTGGAGCTGGTCGGGCGGGCGCGCTTGATTACAGCTTTGAACGAAGGGCTGCGCTATCCGCTCGTCCTGGTGTCGTCGCAGGCGGGCTCGGGCAAAACCACTGCATTGGCGCAGTGGGTGGACCAGCTTAAAGTCCCGTCTGCCTGGCTGTCCATCGACGAAGGTGATAACGATTTGCCCTGCTTCCTGGCCTATTTGTGCGCTGCCCTGGGCCAGGTCGTGCCGGGTGCCGGCTTGGCCGCCCTGGAAATCCTCCAATCCCCGGAACCACCGCCGGTCGATTACGTCCTGACCGGATTGATCAACGACCTCAGTGAGGCGCCAGGGGATTTTGCGCTGGTCCTGGATGATTACCACCTCATCCGCAGCACGAGCATCCGGCGCGCCGTCGCCTTCCTGATCGATCATATGCCGGCGTGCATGCACCTGGTCATCGCCACGCGCATGGACCCGGGCCTGCCGTTGGCTCGCCTGCGCGCCCGCAACAAGATCTTCGAACTGCGCATGGAACAGATGCGCTTTACCCCCGAGGAAACCGCCCAATACTTCAACCGCATCCTGCGCCTGGGCCTGTCTGAGGACGACCTGGGCGCCTTGCTGGAACGCACCGAAGGCTGGATCGCCAGCCTGCAGATGGCGGCGCTTTCGCTTAGAAATTTGCCGGACAGTGGGGCCTTTATCCGCGCCTTTTCAGGCAGCAACCGCTACGTGCTGGATTACCTCGTGGAGGAAGTGTTGAACTTGCAGCCGGAACACGTCCAGGCCTTCCTGCTGCAAACCTGCCTGTTGGACCGGCTGTGCGGGCCGTTGTGCGATGCCGTGGTACAGCCGGAAAGCAGCCCGGGTGGACTGCCCCTCGCAGAGCCAGGTGGTTCCAGCGCGCCGGGAGCCGGCGCGCCTTCCCAGGCCATGCTCGAATTCCTCGAACGCAGCAACCTGTTTATCGTGCCCCTGGACCAGGAACGGGTGTGGTTCCGCTACCACCACCTGTTTGCAGACCTGCTGCGAGCCAGGCTGGCGCATCTCAGCGCCAGCAAAACGGGGAAGCCCGCCGGCTTTTCTAAAGAGGACCTTCACCGCCGGGCATCTGCCTGGTACGAGAGCAGCGGACTCGTTGAAGAGGCCATCCAGCACGCCCTGTCCGGTGCTGATTACCCGCAAGCGGCCAGGCTGATTGAGCTGGCGGCCGAAAAAACCTGGCTGAACGGGGATTATGGACGCCTCCAGGGCTGGATCCGGACCCTCCCCGCCGACCTGGTACAGGCGCGGCCCTGGCTGTGCATGTGGCAGGCCTGGGTTTACACGCAGGCCGGCACGCTCCAGGACGCGCTCGTTTGGATCGATCTGGCGGAACAAGCCGTCCAAAAACAATCGCAAGCGCTGCCTGCCGCCAGCGCCGCCGATCTGCAGCGCGAATTGACTACGCTCAAAGCGCTCGCTGCCTGCCTGGCGCAGGACTACGACCGCGCCGTGGCGCTCAGCGCGATTGTCCTGGAAAACCCACCTGAAGGCGAGAAAAAGTCGGCCATATTCGCTCGCTGCAATATCCTGCACGGATTGAGCTCGTTGTATTACGCCGCCGGCGAGCTTTCCAAAGCAGAAGGGGTCTGCCTGGAGACGCTGCGCGTTGCCGGAGAAAGCGGGTTCTTCCTGCGCTACGTCCACGCCGCCAGCAAGCTTTCCCACGTGTGCCAGGTCAGGGGCCAGCTCCACCGCGCCGAGGAGGTCCTTCATGCCGCGCTCTCCTTCCTGGAGCGCCACGGCCGACCGGATTACTTCGCTGCCAGCATGCTGCACTGCCGCCTGGGCAGCCTGTATTACGAATGGAACCGGGTGGAAGATGCCGAACGCCTGCTTGAGAAGAACCTGGCGCCGGGCGATGCATCCGAAATCCCGTATGTGCGCGTCTACAGCTACAACGAGATGGGGCGTCTCAGGCTTAGCCGGCGGGACTTCTCCGGCGCTCAAGACGCGCTCGACCGGGCCAAATCCCTGACTCATGAGGCCTATATCTGGCCGGCGCTGCTCTGGGCCATACAGTCCATGCAGGTCAGGTTGTGGCTTGATCGAGGGGAGATAGCTCAAGCGGCAGAATTGGTGTCAGAACACCGCTATGCGGGTACAGGGGAAATACCATTTTCTTGCGAATCCAACGAAATTGACCACGCCCGCGTCTTGCTGGCGCAAGGATCGTGCAAGGAGGCCGCGCTGTTGCTGCAGCGTTTGGCCGACGCCGCCCGCACCCGGGACCGAAAGGGTAGCCTGGTGGGGATCGGCAGCCTGGCTGCGCTGGCGCATTGGGCGGATAACGACTCGTCCGCCTCCTTTACCTTGCTTGAAGAAGCGCTGGCGTTGGCGGAGCCGGAAGGATACGTACGCACGTTTATCGACGCCGGCCAGCCAATGGCCGCGCTTTTATCCGCCTTCGTCCACGCCGGTTCCGCCCCAGGCCGGGCTTACGCCGGGCGGCTGCTCTCCGCCTTCGAAGGCGCGAAGACACTGGCACAGGGAGACGGACGCCTGGCGGCCGCGCCGGCGGATTATCCGGTACCAGCGGCTGAGGCGCTTCCCGAGCCGCTGACGGAGCGCGAATTGGAGGTGCTTGGCCTGATCGCCGCCGGCCTCTCCAACGGCGAGATCGCCTTGCGCCTGGTGGTCGCCATGAGCACAGTCAAGCGCCACGTCAACCACATCTTTGGCAAGCTGGGAGTGGACACGCGCACCCGCGCCCTGGCCAGGGCTAGAGAATTGAGGTTGATCCAGTCATGACCCACGACCAGTCTGCGCCGGATCACCTGGAACGCATGTGGGAGCAATACAGCCGCCGGCTGTTAGCCTTCATCCGCAGTCGCGTGGCGGATGACGCCGAAGCGGAGGACATCCTGCAGGAGGTCTTCATCCGCGTCCACCGCAATTTATGCTGCCAGCCGGACTGGAACAAGCCCGAGGGTTGGATCTACCAGATCGCCCGCAACTTAATCATCGACCACTACCGCCAGCGGCGCACTGTCGCCGAGCTGCCGGAGGACCTGGCGGACGAGCCCGACCTGCTCGAGGACGATCCGGAGGCCGAGCTGGCCCTCTCGCTAAAGGAAATGATCGCCGACCTGCCCGAGCCCTACCGCCAGGCGCTGCTCCTGACCGAGTACGAGGGCCTGAGCCAGAAGGAACTGGCCAATCGCCAGGGCCTTTCCCTGTCCGGGGCCAAGTCGCGCGTCCAGCGGGCGCGTGACAGGCTGCGCGACATGCTCCTCGACTGCTGCCATTTCGTGCTCGACCGCCGCGGCCGCGTGGTCGACTATTACGCCTGCTGCTGCACCTGCAACCCCAAGAATCAAAATAATAATCCTGCTTAAAACCTGTGAATTTTTGCCC
>DBMK01000300.1 GCA_002298885.1 Anaerolineaceae bacterium UBA700 | reverse complement strand
AAGAAATTTTCAGGAGTTTTTGGCGGATTTTTTCCGCCAAAAACTCCTGAAAAGGAATAATGCTCCCCCTTCCCTTCAGGGAAGGGGGCCGGGGGGTTAGGTCATTAAATTCGAACTGCTTCTACGTACGCCATGGGGATGGTCAGGGCCAGCTCGCCGCGCTCCTGGGCCAGGCGGTTGAGGGCGGCTTCCAGGCGGGTGAAGACGGGTTCCAGGTTGGCCGGGGCGGGGATTTCCTTCCAGGCCGGCATAAAGCCTCGCTTGATGAAGTAGTGGTTCAGGAAAGCACTGCCGTCTGCATAGCGCAGCACGGCGGACTCCTCGTGGACGTCGGCGAGCTGGAAGCCGGTGCGCTGGAACAGCTCGGCCATGCCCTTGAGCGTGGCCCGGTGGGCGACGTGCTTGCGCAGGGCCTGCACGGCCTGGAACTGCTCCAACTCCAGCAGCGTGTTCTCGAAGACGGCGTAGAACTCCTGCATCGTGCCCTGCAGGTTGGTGGTCAGCACCAGGCGAGCCGAAGGCCGGCACACCCGCCGGCATTCCTGGAGGGCGGCCAGCGGATCGCTGAAGTTATTCAGCCCCAGGTTGCTCACCACCAGGTCGAACCGTTCGGCCGGGAAGGGCAGGGCGGCGGCGTCGCCCGGCAGCGGCCAGGCGTTGGGCACCTGCCAGAGGCCGGCTTTCTCCCGGGCTCGCCGGCGGGCTGCCTCCCACGGGTCGATGCCGTAGACCTTGCAGGTTGGGCCCAGGCGCAGGGCCAGCTCGAGCAGGGGGAAGCCGGTGCCGTAGCCGACGTCCAGCACCACCTGGCCCGGGCGCAGAGGCAGGTGTTTGAACATCAGCAGGCCGAACATGGCCGACCATAGCGACAGCTCGTCGTAGCTTGCTGCCTGCTGCGGGTCGTTAAAATCGGGTTGGAAGCTCAGATATGCTGGCATAGCTCATATTACATCGATTTTACAATTTGTTGACCTGTTTCTGATCTTTCCCGGCGTAGAATAAAAAAACGAAAAAACATCTGGAGGTTTGCTATGTTCTTCCGCCGCCGTCCGATCATCATCATGCGCCGCCCCTGGCTGCGCCGGCGTTTCTTCTACCGCCGCCGCTGGGGCTGCTTGCCGGGATGTTTTACGCTCGTATTGGTTGGGCTGGTTTTGGGAGCGGTTATTCTAATTGCGCTGTAGGGGGCGGGTCGGTGAAATTCAGATTGTCCAGTACGCCAGATTCCAGACCCGCCCGGGCCAGGAAGCCCGGGGTGGGAGGCACCTGGCGCAAGACGGGGGTCGCAGACCCACTGAGAGCAGAAAATGCTCAATGCTCTCAGGGGGTCTGCGACCCCCGTCTCTCCGCCCGATCCTGGTTCACGACGGGGATCCTATTTGTGTATTGACTTTCCCTCTCCCCGTGCTATACTGGATAAGTCTTCAGACGTCTGAAGACTTCACCGGCAAGGGGAGGGTTTGGCGATGGCGGTGTTCAGAGGTTCCCGGTCAACCCGGCTGCACGACGAGACTCTGCGAGCAATCCTCAACTATATCCGCGTCAAGCGCCTGGGGAAGGGGGACCGGCTTCCAGCCCAGGAGGAATTTGCCGAACAGCTTGACATCAGCCGGGCCACGCTGCGCGAGGCCCTGGTCAGCCTGGCTTCCGAGGGCATCATCCGCCAGGTGCACGGCATTGGAACGTTCGTGGCCGAGGATTTGTCCGTCATCCGCTCCAACGCCGAGTTGAACCTGAGCATTACCGAAATGATCCGCGAGCAGGGCATGGAGCCGGGCACCAGTGAGGTGAAGCTCTCGGTCGAGCGGGCCCTGTTCGAGGCGGACGGCGACAGCGGCGAGGAAGTGGAGACCGAGTTAATCTACCTGCGCCGGGTGCGCACCGCCGATGGATTTCCCTTTGCTTATACCGCAGCTTACCTGCCGCGCGCTTTGAATGGCCTGGTGCTGGACGAGCAGGCTTATTTCGGCTCGCTCTACGAGTACCTCCAGGACCACTGCAACGAGTTCATTGCCGAGGCGCGCTCCGTCATCGAGGCCGGGGTCAGCGACGAGGAGGTGAGCCAGAAGCTCGCCATCCCGATCCACACCCCGATCCTGATCATGCGCCAGCGCCATTACAATCAGAATGGCCGGCTGCTGGTCCGCTCCATCGACTATTTTGTGCACAGCCGCCTGCAGTTGAAGGTCCGCCGCTCTCGTCCCGGTTTGAGTTGATATTTCATGGATAGTCTTCTTCGGATGCGCCTGGGATGTATTGGGCGAAGACTGCCAACCAACAGGTAAGGTATCGAACATGCGCACGGTTTCCTGGAAAAATGGTAAAGTCGTCCTCATCGATCAGACCCGGCTGCCGCAGCGGCTGGAAACGATCGAGACGGACAGTATCGAACGCATCGCTGCCGCCATCCGGCGCCTGGAGGTGCGCGGGGCTCCAGCGATTGGGGTCACGGCGGCCTACGCCATGGCCCTGGCGGCTCTGCAGTCGCCGGCGCAGGGCCCGCAGTCGCTGCTCGTCAGGCTGCAGCAGGCGCACGACTTCCTGGCGGCAACCCGCCCCACCGCCACCAACCTGTTCTGGGCGTTGGACCACATGCTGGAATTTGCCCGCGCCCACCTGAGCGAGCACCTGGGCGAGCACCTGGCGGGCGGGGCGGCCGACCTGGGCCAGGCGATGCTCGCCGAGGCCGAGCGGATGGCGGATGAGGACGTGGCCATCAACCAGCGCCTGGCCGAGATCGGCGCCCAGCTCATCCCGGAGGGCGCAACCGTGCTCACTCACTGCAACTGCGGCCCGCTGTGCGCCGTGGACCTGGGGACGGCCATGGCCCCGGTGATCTACGCCCACCAGCAGGGGCGGAAAGTGCACGTGTATACCGACGAAACGCGTCCCAGGCTGCAGGGCGCCCGGCTCAACGCCTGGGAGCTGGCCCAGGCCGGCGTGCCGTATACCCTGATCACCGACAACACTGCCGCCTGGGTGATGAGCCAGGGCAAGGTTGACCTGGTGATGATCGGGGTGGACCGGGTGGCGGCCAACGGGGATACCGCCGCCAAGATCGGCGTCTACGGCCTGGCGGTGCTGGCCCAATACCACCACATCCCCTTTTACGCCGTCTCGCCGACCTCGACTATCGATCTGAAGCTCGAAAACGGCGCCCAGATCCCGATCGAGGAGCGCGACCCGGATGAGGTGCGCAAGGTGAACGATACCTGGGTGACCATGCCGGATGCCAATGTAGCCAATTATGCCTTCGACGTCACCCCGCACGAACTGATCACCGCCATCGTCACCGAATACGGCATTGCCCGCCCGCCGTACCGGGAGGCCTTTGCATCCATGCGGGAAGGGATGGAGTAAACGGTGTTCTTAAATTGAGCCTCACCCCCCGGCCCCCTCTCCTGACGGAAGACTTGTCAGGAGAGGGGGGACGACAGTGCAGTGGGTGCTCCTCCTCTCCTGGAAAGTGATTTTCTTTCCAGGAGAGGGGGCCGGGGGGTGAGGTTTGTAGCAGAAGGAGCAAGCTATGCCGACCAAAACAGGCTTTATCACCGGGACAGGGTTCTACACCCTGCCGGGGATCACCGAAGTGAAAACTCAGGAAGTGGACACTCCCTACGGCGGCGTCTACGTCGAGACGGGCCGCCTGGGCGACCAGGAGGTCGTCTTCATCCCGCGCCACGGCAAGCAGCATTCCATCGCTCCGCAGGGCATCAACTACCGCGGCAACATTTATGCGATGAAGCTGCTGGGGGTGGAGCGCATCCTGGCGACCAGCGTGTCCGGCTCGCTGGTGCCCGCCTGGGGTCCCGGCACATTCGTCCTGATCGACCAGTTCATCAATTTCACTTTCAACCGGGTTGACTCGTTCTACCCGCTGGATGGGAAACTGGCCCACGTGGACGTCACCGACCCATACTGCCCCAACCTGCAGCGCATGCTGCTTGCCGGCGCCGAGAAGTTGGGGCTCCACCTGCAGCGCGGCGCCACCTACGCCTGCCTGAACGGGCCGCGCTTCGAAAGCCGGGCCGAGATCGAGATGATCCGCCGCCTGGGCGGGCAACTGGTAGGCCAGACCAATTATCCCGAATGCGTGCTGGCGCGCGAGCTGGCGATCTGCTACGCCACGGTGGGCGTGGTCAGCAACCTGGCTGCCGGCATGCAATCTACCCTGACCGCAAAGGAGGTGACTGATAACATCCGTAAGATCGGCCCGATTATTTCCGACCTGTTCTCGACTTTGATCCGCTCCTATCCCGACCATCCGGATTGCTCGTGCCGGCATGCCCTGGATGCAGCGGAGCTTTGAGAAGCTAAAAAGGAAAACGAAGGAGGTTTTGAGATGAAAAGTCCCGTTGTAGTGAAAGGCATTGCGCTTTTGATGCTCGTGTCCATGCTGCTCGCGGCCTGTGCGCCGGCGGCAACCGTTGCGCCAACCGCTGTCCCCACGCAGGCGTCCAACCCGCCCACGTCTGCTCCCACAAGCAACGTGAGCTTCGTCTACGTTTCGCCCAACCCGCTGGGGGTGAACGATTTCCTCAAGCTGGGCAAGGTGGGCCTGGAGGCATCCGGCGCCAAGTGGAAGGCCACGACCAAGGTGCTCGAAACCACCGACCCCACCTCGCGCCAGGAGGCTGTCCAGTCCGCGGTCAATGACGGCGCCACCCTGGTCATCGTCTTCGGCTTCGAATTCAACGACATCATTCCAAAGGCCGCTGCCGCCGCGCCTAACGTCAAATTCCTGATCGTCGACCAGTGCATCGATAAACCCGGCCCCAACGTCTTCTGCGCCACCTCCACCGAATATGAGGCGGCCTTCCTGCTGGGGGTCGAGGCGGCCATGCTGACCAAGACCGGCACGGTGGGCGCCATTGGCGCATTAGATATTCCCTTCCTGCACCGCTACACCGACGGCTTTGCCCAGGGCGCCAAGTACATCAAGCCGGATATCAAGGTGGATATCCGCTGGATCGGCGGCGACAACGCCTTCTCGGACCCGGTGCGGGCCAAGCAGCAGGCCCTGGCCATGGCCAGCGCCAACGTTGACCAGGTGCTGGCGGCCGGCGCCGGCAGCAACCTGGGCATCTTCGAGGCCGCCAAGGAAAAGGGTTTCAATGCTTACGGTGTTGACGTCAACCAGTGCACGGCCCAGCCCGGTTTCGTGGTCGATAACCTGCTCAAGCACGCCGACGTCGAGATGGAGCAGTCCATCGACGCCATCATGCAGAATTCGACCACCCAGAGCTTCGTGTACGGCCTGAAGTCGGGCGGCATCGGCACCATCGCCCAACTGGGCGGCGACCTGAAGGCCACCCAGTGCCTGGTTGCCGACCATCCCGACGTGGTCCAAAAGGTGAATGAGGTCGCCGCCAAGATCATCAGCGGCGAGATCAAGCTACAAGATCCAATGTTCACCAAATAAATAATCTTATGCATGGTTTGCCCACCGAAGGTGGGCAAACCATGCATTCATAAATCCTATGACCTTTGCACTCGAATTCCGCGGCATCGTCAAGCGCTTTGGCAGCCTGGTTGCCAACGACCATATCGACCTGGCGATCAACCCCGGCGAGATCCACGCCATCGTGGGCGAGAACGGGGCGGGCAAGACGACCCTGATGAATATTTTGTACGGCCTGTACCAGCCGGACGGCGGCGAGATCTACGTGGAGGGCCGGCGGGTTGAATTTAAATCCCCGGCCGACTCGATCCGCGCCGGGTTGGGCATGGTGCACCAGCAGTTCATGCTCTTCCCCTCGCTCAGCGTGGCCGAGAACGTGATCTTTGGTTCCGAGCCCTCGCACAACGGATTCATCGACCGCAAGACGGCCTACCGTCAGATCCGGGAGCTTTCGGAGCTGTACGGGCTGGACGTGGACCCGGCGGCAAAGGTTGGCAATCTGGCGGTCGGCACGCGCCAGAAGGTCGAGATCATCAAGACTCTCTACCGCAAGGCCAATATTCTCATCCTGGACGAGCCGACCGCCGTGCTCACCCCCCAGGAACGCGATGGCCTGTTCAAGATCCTGCGCAGCCTCACCGCCCAGGGCAAGACGGTGCTGTTCATCACCCACAAGCTGAACGAGGTGATGGAGGTCTCGGCCCACGCCACCGTGCTGCGCAACGGGCGGGTGACCGCCAACCTGACCACGGCAGATACCACCCCGGAGGAGATCACGCGCTACATGGTGGGGCGGGACGTGATGCTGGCGGTGGACAAGGCGCCCTTTACGGGCGGCGCCGAGGCGCTCAAGGTGGCCGACCTGCTGGTCAAGGATGAAATGGGCCACGTTCTCATCCAGGGGGTGTCTTTCGCCATCCGCTGCGGCGAGATCGTGGGCATCGCCGGGGTGGCCGGCAATGGCCAGGCCGAGCTGGTCGAGGCTATCGTGGGCCTGCGCCCGTTGGACGGCGGGCAGATCTTCCTCGCCGGGGCCGACATCAGCCGGCAGCCGCTGATCGACCGGCGCAAGGAGATCAGCTACATCCCCGAGGACCGCACCAGCGTCGGCGCAGCCGTGAATGCGCGCGTCTCCGAGAACCTGGTGATGGGCTTCCAGTCGCAGCCGCCCATTTCGCGCAACCGCTTTTTGCAGGATGCCGGCATCCTGCGGTTTGTAAACGGCCTGGTCGAGCGCTTCGGGATCAAGGTCTCCCGGGCCAGCGCCAAAATGTCCGACCTTTCGGGCGGGAACATGCAGAAGGCCATCGTGGCCCGCGAGCTCACCCACGGCTATCCCTTGCTGGTGGCCGACCAGCCCACCCGCGGGGTGGACGTGGGCTCGATCGAGTTCATTTACCAGCAGCTTATCGATTACCGCGCCCAGGGCAAGGCCATTTTGCTGGTCTCAGCCGACCTCAACGAGATCATGAGCCTGTCCGACCGCATCCTGGTGATGTACGAGGGCAAAATTGCGGGCGAGGTGGAGGCGGCGACCGCCCAGGAAGGGACGCTGGGGTTGATGATGACCGGCGCCTGGAAAGGAAACAAGCATGAAGGCTGAGACCACACCGGACGGAGCGGTCACGGACCGGGTGCCGTTGTGGACCTGGGTGCAGCGGATTCTCGGCGCAGTTCAGGCCCCCGGCCTGGCGGTGCTGGGGGCCATCCTGGTGGGGGCGGTGATCATCCTGGTCAGCGGCCAGAACCCGCTGAGTGCTTATGGGGCCATGCTCCAGGGCGCCTTCGCCGGCAAGGGCCTGGTCAACCTGGCCTCCACCCTCAACCGGGCCATCCCCATCGTGGGCATGGGGCTGGCGGCGGCCATTTCGATCAAGTCCGGCTTTTTCAACATCGGCGGCGAGGGCCAGATGGTGCTGGGCGGCATCACAGCGGCCCTGGCGGCGATCTACATTCCCCTGCCGGCGCCAATCCTTCTGCCGTTGGTGCTGCTGCTGGCGGCCCTGGCGGGCGCGCTGTACGCCCTGCTGGCCATGTTCTGCGAGTTCCGCTTCAACGTGCCCCTGTTGATCACCACCCTGATCCTGAACTACCCGGCGCGCTACCTGGCCTCTTACCTGGTCACCTCTCCCTTCCGCGACGTGCCCTCCGGGATGAACGAGACCCTGCTGGTGCCGGAAGGGGTGCAGTTTGCCACCCTGGTGCCCGGCTCGCAGCTCAACACTGGCTCCTTCCTGATCCTGGCGTTGATCATCATCAGCGCGGTGGTCATTTACCGCACCGTGCCGGGCTATAACCTGCGCATGGCCGGCTCCAACCGCCGCTTTGCCATCTACGGCGGGGTCGATATTCGCAAGGTGGGCTACCGGGTGATGGCAGCCAGCGGCGCCGTGGCCGGCCTGGTGGGGGCGGTTCTGGTGCTGGGCGTGCTCTACCGCTACATCGACGACGCCCTGACCTCGCCGCTGTATGCCTGGGTGGGCATCATGGCCGCTCTGCTCTCCGGCGCAGACCCCATCGGCGTGGCCCTGGCCGGGTTCGTCTTTTCGGCCATCCAGACCGGAGGCTACGGCATGGAGCGCGATACGGCCATCCCGCGCGAGCTCTCGCTGGTGCTGCAGGCCCTGATCATCATGTTCATCGCCGTGCGCGGCAGTTTCCAGTTCCGCAGGAAGGCGGGCAGGCAATAATATGGATACCTTTCTCGCTTCCTTCGACGCCAGCCTGCTCAATTCCTTGCTGCGCTTCACCACGCCCATCCTGCTGGCTGCCCTGGGGGGCATCCTGTGCGACCGGGTGGGCCTGTTCAACATTGCCCTGGAGGGCATGATCCTCGTCGGGGCGTTTGCCGCCATCGTGGGCGATTATTTCTCAGGCAGCGCCCTGGTGGGGGTGCTTTCGGCCTGCCTGGCCTCGGCGGCGGTGGCGGCAGTGTTCGGCGTGCTGTCCATCTCGCTCAAGGGCGACCCGGTGGTGCTGGGGATTGCGACCAACCTGCTGGCGTCGGGTCTCACGGCCTACCTGCTGCGGGCCATTTTCCACGTCCAGGGCGCCTTCCAGGACCCGCGCCTGGTGGGCCTGGGCAATATCCACATCCCTATCCTGGACGGCATCCCGGTGCTGGGGCCGCTGCTCTCGGGGCACACCATCCTGGTCTACCTGTCGCTGCTGCTGCTGGCGGGTGTGTACGTGGTGCTGTTCCACACTCCGCTCGGCCTGCGCATGCGCGGCATCGGCGAGCAGGCCGTGGCCGCCGAGACGCTGGGGGTGCGGGTGGATGCCCTGCGCTACCTGGCGGTAATCCTTTCGGGCGTGTTCTGCGGCCTGGCCGGGGCGCAGCTTTCCATCGGCATCGTCACCCTGTTCGTGCAGGACATGGCGGCCGGGCGGGGTTGGATCTCGGTGGTGGCGGTCATGCTGGGCCAGTCCAACCCGCTGGGGGTCTTTGCCGCCAGCATTTTCTTCGGCTTTGCCGATTCGCTGGGCTTCCGCCTGCAGGGGCTGGGCATGCCCTCCCAGTTCACGGGCATGCTGCCCTACGTGGTGACCCTGCTGGCCTTCCTGCTGATCCGCGCTCGCCAGAAGCGCAAGCGCTCTGCCCTGGCTATCTAAACCGCCATGCCTATCAACTCCAATCCGTTCGATTTCAAAGGCAAGGTGGTGCTCGTCACCGGCAGCGGGAAGGGCATCGGCCGGGGCATTGCGCTGGCCTTTGCCGAGGCCGGGGCGGCGCTGGCGCTGCACTACCGTTCCAGCCGGGCGGAAGTGGAAGAGGCGGCGGCCATGATACGCCGCGCCGGAGGGGCCCGTTCGATCTTCCAGGCCGACCTCAGCCTGGAGGAGGAAGTCGACCGGCTGTTTGCCGGTGTGGAGCAGGACCTGGGCGGCCCGGACGTGCTGGTAAACAATGCCGGCCTGTATCCCGCCACGGATTTCATGGAAATGGATGCGGCGGAGTGGAACCGGGTGGTCGACGCCAACCTGCGCAGCGTTTTCCTGGCCACCCGGGCGGCCGCCCGCAGCATGCTGCGCCAACACAGGCCAGGCGCGATTATCAATATTGCCACGATCGAGGCTGCCTTCCCGGCCCGCGGCCACGCCCATTACGCCGCCGCCAAGGCCGGGGTGCTGGCCCTTACCCGTTCCTGCGCCTTGGAACTGGGGCCGGACGGCATCCGGGTGAATGCCATTTCCCCGGGGCTGGTGGAGCGCGAGGGCATCGAGCAGGCCTGGCCGGAGGGGGTGGCGCGCTGGATGAGCGCAGCGCCGTTGAAGCGGCTCGGCACCCCGCAGGACGTGGCCAATACCTGCCTCTTCCTGGCCTCGCCCGCCGCCGGCTGGATCACCGGCGCCAACCTGGTGGTGGACGGCGGGGTATCCTGCAGGCCGGCGTTTTAGGAGGCCTCATCCCCCGGTGCCAACCTGGTCGTGGACGGCGGGGTATCGTGCAGGCCGGCGTTTTAAGAGGCCTCATCCCCCGGCTGGATCACCGGCGCCAACCTGGTGGTGGACGGCGGAATTTCGTGCAGGCCGGCGTTTTAAGAGGCCTCATCCCCCGGCCCCTTCTCCTGGAGCGGTGAAACGTGCTCCAGGAGAAGGGG
>DBMK01000317.1 GCA_002298885.1 Anaerolineaceae bacterium UBA700 | reverse complement strand
TTAAAATGTGTCAGTCAATCAGCTCGGTGACTCTGTGGTGAATAATTGCTTTTTATTCATGATTTCGATTATATTAGCACAAGTAATGTAGAATTGCAATTAGTTAAGCTTAATTCGAGGTAGTCAGGTAATAATTACGCTAAATATCTTGAATTTAACTAGAATTAATGTCATAATTGTTCTCAACGGGAGGAATTCGCGCATGTTGCACTCTTTGAGCGATGAGGAATGGCGTCTGGCGCGGTTGGAGCGGCTGGGACTGAAGGAAGATCCATTTAAGCTATCGGCCGACCCGCGCTACCTGTACCTGGGCCCGGAGCACCTGGCAGTTTACCGCCAGGCTCAGGGCGTTATCTCGCGCCGGCGCGGCCTGGCGCTGATCACCGGCGACATGGGCATGGGCAAAAGCTCTCTGGCCCGGCGCCTGTACGACGTTTACGCCTCGGAGGATGCGGTCGACATCTGCTACATCCACACCGCCGCCTTCAAGTCGGCCATGGACGCCGCCCGCCAGATCTCGGCCTCCTTCAGCATCGCCCCCCAGCGCAGCTTTCAACGCCAGATGGACAACATGGAGCGCATGATGGCCGACGCCTACACCGCCGGGCGCAACGTGGTGATCCTGCTCGACGACGCCCAGTTGATGGAGAGCGAAGCCCTGGAGGTGATCCACCGCCTGTACAACTTTGACTACGATGCCAAGGTGGTGCAGACCCTGGCCTTCGGACAGAGCGAAATGGTGCCGCTGTTCGAGACCAACAAGGCGGTCAACTCACGCGTCTTCGTGCGCCTGGCCCTGCCTCCCCTCACCCTGGCCAGCGCCCTGCAGATGGTGCTCTTCCGTCTGCGCGTGGCGGGGCGCAACGAGCCGATCATCGACGACGAGGCCTTCGAAGTCCTGTACGAGAAATCGCAGGGCGTGCCGCGTGAAATCATCCGACTGTGCGCCATGGCCACCGATTACCTGCTGCAAAGCGACTCAACCATGGTTGGAATTGATATTGCCCGAGAGGTCTTTATATTATGACGAACAATCCTGGAAACAGCAAACCCGCCTGGGTCCAGTTGTACGAAGCCCGGCGGCTGGAAATGGAGATCGAGCCGCGCACTCCCGGCCGGCCGCCGGCTCCCATTCCACGCCGCAAGGTGGGATTCACCCTTTCCCAGGGAGAAATACGCGAACTGGAGGCCTGGCAGGAACGCTTTTCGCGTCTGCTCAACCGAAAATTATCCACCGGGGAAACCATCGGCATCCTGGCGCGCATCTGCACTGCCCGCTTCGTGCGCCTCACCGAACAGTCCGAACCGGGGACTCTGGTCGAAATGGTAGAACGGATGATCGGTGAGTAGAGTTTTTTCTACCAAATATTACAAACATTAATGGAAGAAAAAATTGTTTTGGAGGGCCTTAATGCCTGAGGAATCACCCGTTTTTCACCCCGAGCGCGAGCGCAAGCTGACTTTCAGGGGACAGGAAATTGCCACCGCCGACCTCAAGGACGGCCGGGGTTACGTCTCGGTGCGCTCGCTGTGCGAGGCGTTTGGCCTCGATCCACGCGCCCAGCGCAAGCGGCTGCTGCGCCAGCAGGGCTATTTCGAGACCTTCACTGCCACCATCACCATCACCACGCCGGGCGGGCCGCAGCCGGCGCTGTGCCTGATGGCTTCGGCCGTGCCCATCTTCCTCACCGGCGTGGAGCTGGAGCGCATCCAAAGCGAGGAGACGCGCGAGCTGCTCAAGGCCTTCCTGGACGAGGCGCACACGGTGCTGGCCGAGCATTTCGGCATCAGCGAGCGCGGCGAGCTGCGCTTCATGCGCGAATCGCTGGCCCGCATGGTGACCGAGCAGGAATTCTTTGAGGAGAACCTCTCAAAAAAAGTAAACGCGGAGCTGGCTGAGATCCGCCAGGCGCACGAGGAGAAGGTCGAACAGATCCGCCAGGCCTTCAGCAACCTGCGCCAGCAGGTGGTGACGCTCGAGAGCGTGGCCGGGCCCAAGGCCCGCCTCAACCCCGAGCAGTTGGGCCAACTCCGCAACGTCGTGGCTACCCTGGGCAGCCTGCTGCAGGAAAAAGGCATCGCTAAGCCTTACCCGGGTATTTATATGGATATCACCCGCCTGACCGGCGTCAGCCGCTCTGAAGACATCCGCCAGGAAGACTTCGCCGGGGTGGTCGAGTTCCTTGAAAAGCAAGTCCGCGCCCTGACGAAGGACTCCGGGCTGGGAAGAACTTAACCGCGAATTACGCGAATTTCACGAATTTATTTTAAATAATTAGTGAAATTCGCGAAATTAGCGGATAAGACCTGTTGTTTTTATAACAAGGCTGAAAATGGAAGAGTCGGTGCAGACCCAGACAACCAGGGTGGTAGTGGACCACCAGGATGCCTGGCAGATGGTGCTCAGCCAACTGCGCAGCGAAATGTCGCGGGCGCTGTTCGAGACCTGGGTCGAGCCGCTGCGCGCCCTGGGCTACCGCAACCACGTCTTCCTGCTGGGGGCAGCCAATCCCTACGCCCGCGACTGGGTCGAGAACCGCCTCAAAAATCGCATCAATCACCTGCTGGAGGGCCTGTACAACGAGGCGCTGGCGGTGCAGGTTTCGGTGAGCAACGGCTTCTACCCGGGCCAGCCCGGCGAAGAGCTGCCGGCAGAGCCGGCGCCGCTGGCCGCAGAGGAAACCTCCGCATCTGACTCTGAACCATCCGAAGGCGCCCCAACCCAGGCCGCCCCCGAGCCCTCGCGGCGCAAGGCCATGCTGCAGCGCGCTTACGGCTCGCGCCGGGCCGCCGTCATCCAGCCGGAACGGGGCATGTTCCTGACCATGTATTTCTTCAACAACTGGCTGCCACTGCTGGGGCACTCGGCCGCCACGGTGATCCTGGCGGCGCGCTCGATGTGCTACTGGAACCCGATGACTGGCGAGCTACGCAACACGGTGGAGACCGAGATGGGCGAGATCGCCCGGCGGGCGGCGGTGAGCGTGCGCACGGTAAAGGACGTGCTGGCGGGCGAGCTGGTGCAGACCTACTTCCTGCGCTACAAGGTGCGCCGCATGATGACCCCCAACGGGGTGCGCACCGCCGGCATCATTATTCAGGTGCGCATGGACGATCCGCTGACCCCCGAGGACCAGGCCGCCCACAACCTGCCCGAGGAAGAGCATTGGTATACGGGGGAGTTTGAGGGGGAGGAAGAATAATGGTTTTTTGATTGGGCC
>DBMK01000297.1 GCA_002298885.1 Anaerolineaceae bacterium UBA700 | reverse complement strand
ATGTTGGGGTTAATTTGGGCAGCAAAGCTGCCCAAATTAACCCCAACATCCGAATCTCAGTTAGTAATGAAGGAATACGAAATTCCTTTATAATATTGGAGTGGCTTCCAAACTTGAGTGGAAAGTGCTGCTCATCGACGACGACGAAGACGACTACTTCGTTATCCGTTCCACCCTGTCTTCAATTAAAAACAGCAAAATCCAATTAAATTGGAAAAAGAATTCGCAAGGTGCGGTGCTGACACTCCAAGAGCAGCCCTATGACGTGATCCTGATCGATTATCACCTGGGCGCGGAAAGCGGACTGCAAGTGATTCAATCCCTGATCCAGACGGGATCGGCCGCGCCGATGATCCTTTTATCCGGGATTGGGAGTTACGAGATAGATCTGGAAGCCATGCAGGCCGGGGCGCTTTTCTACCTGGACAAGAATGAGATTTCTCCCCGGGTGCTGGAACGGACTATCCGTTACGCCATCGAGCGAAAACAGATTGAGCAAGCGCTCAAGCAAAAGGAAATTGCTTACGAGCAGTTGTACATTAAGGAGGCGCGTCACGTGCGCCAGCTCGAAGCACTGCAGGCGGCGACCCGCGTCTTGATGGAAACGCTGGATTTTGAGAAATTGACCGAGCGGGTATTGGGCGCCGTGCTGAATGCAATCCCCGCGGCCGAGGAATCGCTGTTGTTTTTTCCCGTACCCGCCTCGGGCGATTGCTGTAGACAAGGTGTTTCAAGCAAGCGCGAGAACCTACCCCCACGACTTTTTACACTAAAGGAAGACACCCCGGTCAGCCGCCTCACGCGTGCCGCTGTCCTCGAGGGGCGCCCGATTAAGGTTGACGCCTTTGTGCGGTCATCCGCTGGCGGCCCGGTGGGTGATAACGGTTCTCTTCTGACGGTGCCGTTAATGCATGAAGGCGAATTGTTCGGGGCAATTACCCTGGTGTCCTTGCGTCCGGGCTCCTTTGAGGATAACGACCTGACATTTCTGGAAAGCTTCGCTGCCACCACCACCGCCGCCCTGCACAACGCCCGCCTGCACGAAAAGATCCAGCAGTTGGCCATCACCGATTCGCTGACCGGGCTGCTGAACCGGCGCGGCTTCTTCAATTATGCCGAACGGGAACTGTCCCGCTTTAAGCGGGTGAACAAAGCTTTTTCGCTGATCATGCTGGACCTCGACCACTTTAAAGAGGTCAATGATACCTACGGCCATCCCTTCGGTGATAAGGTGCTGCAAGAGATGGCCATGATTTGCCTGAGAGATATCCGTAAAATCGACCTGATCGGGCGCTACGGCGGGGATGAATTTATCATTCTGCTCCCAGACACAAAATCCGATCGCGCCGTTCAGGTGGCCGAGCGTATCCGGGCGTGTTTCGAATCATTCAGGTTCGATACGGAGGATGGGAAATCCCTTTCCTTTACAGCCAGCTTCGGGGTAGCCCAGGCAGAGTCGCAGACGCAAACACTTGACGACCTGATCCCCCAGGCCGACGCCGCCTTATATGCATCCAAGAACAAGGGCCGCAACCAGGTAATCCTTAAATAATCTGGCTTCAGTATTTTGCGGCATAAAATGCCGCAAAATACTGAAACCAGAGATCATCCCTACGGCTGACGGACGGGGAGGGTGAGGATAAACGTCGATCCCTTACCGGGGACGCTGTGGGCAGTGATCTTGCCGTGATGGCGGTCGGCGATTTTCTGGCAGATGGCCAATCCCATGCCGGTGCCTTCGTATTCGCTGCGCCCGTGCAGGCGCTGGAAGGGCTGGAAGATGCGACTCGCGTGCTGCTCGTCAAAACCGATCCCGTTATCCTCCACTGTCAGGGTGGCGGTGGCAGGCTGGCGCCCATGGGCCGGGTTCACGCTGCCGGATACTTTTACCACCGGCGGTGCGTCCGGCCGGTGATATTTCAAAGCGTTTCCAACTAAGTTCTGCAGCAAGCGCTGCATCTGAATAGGGTCTGCCTCTACCACCGGTAGCGGGTCCAGCAGCACCTGCCCGGCTTCTTTACGGATGCGGCCTTCCAGGTCCGAAATAGCGTCCTGCGCAACCATCGTAAGGTCCACTTCCTGAAAAGCCTCCCCGGTGGTATTGACTCTGGATAACTCCAACAGGTCCTTGATCATTTCCTGCATGCGCCGGGCAGCGTTCTGAGTGCGCCGAATAGCATCGCGCGACTCGTCGTCGAGGGAGTCATCCAGCCTGCTGTAAAGGGTATCGCTGAAAAACCGGATCTTGCGCAGAGGTTCTTGCAGGTCATGCGAAGCCACGAAGGCGAACTGTTCCAGGTCCTGGTTGCTGCGCTCGAGCTTCTCGGCGTAGTCCGCCAGGCGGGCTTCGCTTTCCCGCAAGGCTTCCTCGGCCCTCTTGCGCTCGGTGATATCCTGGACGATCGAGAACAGGTATTTCTTCCCGTTGGTCACGATCGGACCGCTGTGGACTTCGACGTCGCGGATTTCTCCGCTGGCAATGCGATGGCGAAAGAAGAACAGCATTTTGGTACCGCTGGATTGGGCCTGTCCCATTCTCTGGAACGTCTGGTCCCGCTCCAGGGTGTTGATGTCCGTGATCTTCATAGCCAGCAGCTCCTCGCGGCTCCATCCATAAAAAGAGGTCGCCGCCGGGTTGGCGTCGACGATCTGGCCGCCGGACGGATCGATGACCAGCATGGGCGTGTGCTGGTTTTCGAACAGGATCCGGTAGTGCTCTTCGCTTTCCTTCAAGACCTCGGATTGGTGGATGAGGTCGACTGCCATGGATTCTACCGTGCTGCGCAGGCGGCGCACCTCGACCGGCGCCAGGGGATCGTCCTGCGCCTCGACATGGCCGGCACTCATCTTCTGAGAGTCGCCTTCCAGGCGGTGGAGCGGCCATGAAATGGTGCGGGAGAGCAGATAGGCGAACAAGAAGGCCAGCGAGCCGACCAATACCGCCAGAATTGTGTCGAACAGCAGGTCTCGCTGCGCGGGACCCAGTACCGCGCTCACCGGGCTGTGGGCGCCAGCTACCCAGCCGAGCCCGGCAATGGCTGCCTCGGCCGTGATCCACTCCCCGCCCGGCAGGGCGAGCGCAGCAACGCCGGACTGTTCCTGTCCGGTCGACAGCACATTTTGCAGCACCGGGTCGTTCTTCTGCCAGGCAGTCCGTTCTTCCCAGGCCGGTTTTCCGTTCTGGCTGTTGAAGACCAGCACGCCCTGGCGGTCGAAAAGGGAGTAGGCGCCGCCTTCGGGGCGCGGGTGAGTGAGGATCATCTCGCCCAGCCGGGTGGGTTCGATGCCGGCGACGATGATGCCGAGCATCTCGCCCTGGTCGTCGCGGATTGCCGTGGCGATGGCAAAGGTTGGCGCATTGGTAGCAATGCCGCTGGGAGTGAGGTCGCCGATAACCCAATCTTGCCCGGAAATCACCTGTTGGAAATAGGCCCGGGCGGATAAATCACGGCCTACAATGTCCCTTTGACTGGATAAGATCGCCGTCCCTTGCCGGTTGACCAGACTTATGTTGCGCACAGCCGGAGATTGGGCAGTGGAATGGACGAGCAACTGGGTGGCTGCGGCCGCGTCGGGCGAGGCATCCGCCAGGATGGCCCGGCCGAGGGCAAAACTCTGCTGGCGGATGCCCTGGACGTAGGCTGCAAAGCTGGTGGCGATGCCTCGCTCCACCTCAATTTCGGTCTGCAGAGCCTGGGCGCGCAGGGTTTCATATTGCTGGTAAAAAATCCATGCCAATAAGAGCAGCAGGGGCAGCAGCGCCAGTGTGATCAGGAGGAAAAGTCGCGCTCGAATGCCCGCCGGTAATGCCCGGATGAACCATCCGGGAAGGATGGATTGTGAATCGCTTTTCATTCTGGCCGCAGCTCCTGCTGTCACGCATATCGGTAAATCAACGGATAATGAAGGTCAAGCTAAGATGATTGTATCCGATCCGTGGGCAAAGCAAATAGGAAAAGTGTCCGGCGTTTGCTGACGTTCATCCTGTCAATTTCTATTTTGTAAAGCGCACGTCATGGATTTTGGAGGGTGGATGGGCTACACTGAAAGCTAATCTCAGGATTTTGTGAGATAAAGGATGGGGAATATGGATCTGAAATGGATATCCTTGCGGTTGTTAACAATGCTATCCCTGGCTTTAGCAGGCCTCACTGTCCTGCCGGAGTCTGCGGAGGCTCAATCGCCGGGTGGCAGTGCGGCTATTGCTGCGGCGGTTCCTCTCTACCAGGATGACTTCCAGGACGGCGATTTCACCCACGCCAGCGGGCCGAACGGGCTGACCTGGAGCGTGGTCGCCGGGCACGCCACCGTGGACAGCATCGGCGGAAGCCTCCAATTGGGCGTGGACCGGGGGGACTCGTTGATCGTCACCGATCAGCGCATCCCGAGCGACGATTACACCCTGCGTTTCGACGGGTCCATTACCTGGAGCGCCCCAGGCCGGGTCGTGGTGCTCTACAAGGATGCCAACAACTATTACTCGGTTGGCCTGGGCAGCCAGACCGGAATCTACCGCCGGCTGAATGGGGTCGAGACGCAGCTCCACGAGGACCCCGAGGACCTGGTACGCCTGCCCCACGCCGGCCTGGCGACGGGCGCATTTAAAGTTTACGCCCATAACACCGGACAGGCTGTGGTCGTGCGGGCGGATAAGGCCGGCGATGGCGTGGATTATGATATCGAAATCGTCGACACCAACCCCACCGCAGTGGCGACGTTCAAGAACACCGGCGTCGGCATGCTCAGCGCCGGCGGCACTCCGGAGCCGCCCTGGTTCTACTGCGATAACGTGAAAATTTATTCCGGAATGGTCCTGGACCCTTACACGCCTGTAACCTATTACGTCGATAAGAGCCATCCCCAGGCTAACGACACCAACCCCGGCACCGAGAGCCTGCCCTGGAAGACGATCCAGAAGGCCGCCAATTCGGTGCGCGCCGGCGACACAGTAATCGTAAAAGCGGGCACGTACAACGAGCGCATCACCTTCAACAGCGGCATTCGCGGCGCGCCAGGCCAGGTGATCACCTTCAAATCGCAGCCCAGGCGGTCGGCAACCATGTGGGGGTTCTATACCCAATTTGCCCATTACCTGCGCATCGAGGGCTTTAACATCACCACCGACGCCTCCTTAACCGGCTGGACGGAGCAAAACGGCGTGTTCATTTCCAGTGACCACGTGCAGGTAGTGGACAACTACCTGTATAACTTGCGCAGCACGGCCATTTCCGGGACGTCCGTCGGGGCGCTGGTCAGCGGTAACCGCATTTATCACAGCCAGGCGGGCATCGCCGTCTCCGGCTCGGGCTGGCTGGTGGAGGGGAACGAGGTCGAGCGGCTGTTCGACCTGGGCGGCGGGGACAGCGACTACGCCCGCTTCTTTGGGGATGACCACGTCTTCCGGCGCAACTTCTTCCACGGCACTGTTTTCAGCGAGATTGGCAGCGCCCACGTGGATTGTTTCCAGACCTTCGACAACAACGGCGAGTACGCCCACCGCATCCTGTTCGACGGTAACGTGTGCTACGACTTTCACCAGGGATTGATGGGCGAAGCCGCGTATTACCACAATATCTCCGACCTCACCTTCCGCAACAACATCTTCGCCCACGGCGGAGCCTGGGGGCTGTGCGTCATGCAGATCAAGAACGTCGTCGCCGTCCACAACGTTTTTGCCGACATCCAATACCACGGTATGGGGTTTCGGGACGGCGCCAGCGGGGTGGTGCGCAACAATATCTTTTACAATGCCGGCTCGAACTATTGGGCCTCCGATGGCGGAACGGTCACCGGCAGCCATAACCTGTTGTTCGAAACCGGCGGCACGATCCCGGCCGGCGATTTTCCGGACGACCTGGTGAACCTTGATCCGAAATTTGTCTCGGCCGCCGGAGATGATTACCACCTGCTGGCGGGCAGCCCGGCGATCGACGCCGGCATGGACGTAGGCGTGCTGGTGGACCGGGACGGCGCGCCCCGCCCACAGGGCAAGCGGGCGGACATCGGCGCCTACGAATTTACCCCGGCGCTCGTCTTGGGCGGGGCAGCAAACGACCGGAGCATTTCGCTCGTCTGGCAGGTGAACAGTGACCTTCCCCCGGCTGCGACCTGGTTAATTGAATACCTGGGACCCGGTGGCGACCAGCCATCGCCGGTCAGCAACATTCCGCTTGCTACACGGACCTACACGCTCACCGGGCTGACCAACTACCAGCGCTATACCATCACGGTCAGCGCTATGGATGGGTCGACCCGGCTGATGAGTGAAAGCGTGACCTTGATGCCCTCCAACCTGCGGGTTTACCTGGGGCTGACGCGCAAGGCGCTGTCCCCTTGATGCAGCGGCTTTTTTTAGTCCACCACGCAGCCTGAGCTGTCGCCCTGCTCCAGTTTCTACACCTCGCCGGCGCTTTTCCCCCATCCCCACCGTTTCTCCCGGTCGCAAGCGACCTGGCTGGCGCGCAATTTGGAGCCGTTTTCCAATTAATAAATCCCCAGGGGTTTGCCCCTGCGTAAAATGTTTGGCGTGCCAACATCAGGGTTAAAAGGGTTAATCGGCATCGTCCCTGGGATCAATTTCCACATAAAAAAATAACCTTTTGATCTACTCCAAATGGTTGATGGAAGGCGCTTCAACGCGCACTATCCTATGATCAGAAAATGATGCGTTGTGAAATCCGGATCGAGAAGGCAAGACCCCCTTCAGGGGGAATCCAAAAAAATCGAGGGAATCATGAATCAAATCATCAATATCGCTGCTTTTGTCATCCTAACCTTGTTGTGGCTCGGTTTTGGAGCCGCCCTGCTCTTCAACCGGGGAATCCTGGATCGGGCCTGGGCTTCGTTTCGCACGCTGCCGGTCTTAATTCAGATTGTCTTGGGGCTGCTGGTGCTCCCCGTGGCGCTCGGCCTGTGGATATGGCAGACCCGCTGGCCCGCCTGGCTTCGCCTGGTCCTGGTGATCGGGCTGGCCTGGGCCACGATCTACACTTTCTTCCCGGCGCTGCCGGCGGCATAAGATAATTCAGTCTTTTCGAGAAACAGGAGACCCGTAATGAAAAACCAAACTGGAAACAAAGTGATCAATTGCACAGCATTCATCGTCCTGGCCCTATTATGGCTCGTGTTCGGGACCGCCCTGGTTTTTGACCCCTCCCTGCTGGATAAAGTCTGGGCTGCGTTCCTCGGCTGGCCCCTGGTCGGGCAGGCGCTCGTGGCTCTGCTCACCCTGCCGGTGGTAATCGGCATGTGGATCTTGCATACCGACTGGCCCACCTGGCTTCGTCTGATCCTGGTGATCGGCCTGGCCTTTACAACCGTGTACGTCTTTTTCCCCAGGAAGAACTCCGCCCCTAAAACACCAGCCCCCGCACATTCTTGATCTACTGAACATTACTGAATTAACCAGCGCCTGGTTGGCGGGCCGGGAGGCCCGCCCTACGCCAGGTCTTGCGATTGATTTTGTGATTACAGCAGTGCAGCTTCAACCACAATAATTCTAAGAAAGGCAGCCTGGTCATGGAACCCTTCATTCTGCACCCCAACGCGGCCCCCATCTATGGATTTTTAAGCCTCATCAATTCACGGAATCCGCACCGGGACGCCGGTGAGCCGAAAAAGATCCTGGACTGCGGCGCCGGCGGCCCTGTTCCACCCCTGGCCCTGTTTCACACGCTCGGATTCGAGACGTACGGCATCGATATTTCGCCTGAAGAGCTGGAAAGGGCAAACCAGTATTGCAGCAAGTATGGGATAGATTTGGATTTGCGCCCGGGCGACATGCGCCAAATCCCTTTCGCCAGCGAGAACTTCGATTACGTCTACGAGCATTGTTCGATGTGCCATTTGAGCCGGGAGGACACGGCTCTCGCCGTCGCCGAGATGTATCGCGTGCTAAAACCGGGCGGGTTATGCTTCCTGGGGGTGATCTCCACGGATACCTGGCCGAGATCGTTGTTTGGCGAGGAGCGGGCGCCGGGTGAATTCTACGGGGAAGAGGGGGGAAGCACCAACGTGCTGCACAGCATGTTCGATGACAGTCGGGCAGACGCTCTGGTCTCGGTGTGGGAGGTCCTGGTCAAGGAAAAACACGTGCGCTACCTTCCGGATGCAGCCGCGGAGATATCGTTAGCTGCCTGGATGGATCTCCTTAAGGAAGCCGAAGGACGTTTCACGCCGGAGGCCTGGAAGGAGCAATACGCGGTCCGCGCCGGCTTCTTCCGTTACTCCCACTCATATTACATTTTAAAGAAGCCTGAGTAATCGCTCGCATAAACCGGAGCAACATTAATGAGGTTTTTATCCGTTTTTTAGTCCTAATTTCTGGAAACGCGCCTGTTGAACCCCGTAAAATAAGCCTGCTATAACCATCAGTCACTATTTATCAATTGAAAGGCTCAGAATTAGGAATGAAACTCAATATCCGTAATAAGCTGTTGTTGGCTTTTGCCGCAGTCCTGGTGCTGACCGGTATCGTCGGGTACGCCGGTTTTTCGGGCTCGAATACCCTGAATTCGCTGACCGTAGATATCTTTGAACAACATCTGACACCGCTCAAGCTGGTCAATTATGCCAGCCTGCAAATGATGTATTATGCTCGCTCCTTGCGCGATTACCTCATCGAAACAGATCCCGCCAAAGAGGATGTCATCGGCGCCACGATGGATGGATACGTTAAGAGCGTCAATGCTTATGTCGATGAATACCGAAAAACGGATACGGACGCCAAGGAAAAAGATCTGCTGGCCGCGTTCGAACGGGGATGGTCGGCCTACCTGCCCCTGTCGCAGCAGGCCATGGCTGCCGGGCACGCCGGAAACCAGGCTGAGGGCCTGAAGATCCTTTACGATCAGGCCGTGCCGAAATTTACCACCGCCGAAGCTGCATTGAATCAAATTTCGGATTACAACGACCAGTTGGCAAAAGCTGCCTATGATGACAGCGCGGCTACTTTTGCCCAAACGCGCAACATCATCCTGGGCGTGTTGGCCCTGGCCATCCTCGCCGGCCTGGGGATCGCCGTCGTCATGGCGAAGCGCATTTCGACGCCGCTGAAGATCATTCAGGACGTTACCGACAGGCTAACCCTCGGCGACCTGAACCGCAACATGTCGGAGGCCAAGAAAGAAACCGTCCGGCGGCTGAACGATGAGGTCGGCGCAGTGGCCCGGTCCCTTACCAGCGTGATCGGCTACATGACCGAGATGAGCGAAGCCGCCAGGCGCATCGCCGACGGCGACCTGACCGTCCAGGTGACCCCGAAATCGGAGATGGATGAGCTGGGCCTGGCTTTCGCAAAGATGGTCGACGGCCTGCGCGTCGCAGTAGGCAGCATTGCCGACAATGCCGGGCTGTTGAATAACGCCTCCGGGCAGTTGGCTTCCGCAGCCGTGCAGGCCGAGCAGGTCACCAGCCAGATCGCATCCACGATCCAGCAGGTGGCCAGGGGCACCTCCCAGCAGACCGAAAGCACCACTCGCACCGCGGCCTCCGTCGAGCAGATGAGCCGAGCCATCGACGGCGTTGCCAAGGGTGCTAATGAGCAGACGCTGGCAGTGACCAGGGCTGCCGAACTCACCACCCAGATCAGCGCGGCCATTTCGCAGGTGTCGGGTAATGCAGAGGCGGGAGCCAAAGTGTCCGAAAAAGCCGCCCAGGTTGCCAAAGGCGGCACCCAAATCGTTTCGGCTACTATCCACGGGATGGAGACCATCCAGGAGAAGGTGGCCCTGTCGGCTCAAAAGGTGCAGGAAATGGGCGCCCGCTCTCAGCAAATTGGGGTGATCGTGGAAACCATCGAGGACATCGCCTCGCAGACCAATCTGTTGGCGCTCAACGCGGCCATCGAAGCCGCCCGCGCCGGCGAGCACGGCAAGGGATTTGCAGTGGTGGCCGACGAAGTGCGTAAGTTGGCCGAACGGGCCTCTGGAGCCACGAAGGAGATCGGCGAACTGGTCCGGGAGATCCAGCGCACGGTCGCCGATGCAGTTTCGGCGATGCAGGCGGGTTCGTCGGAAGTAGAGAATGGGGTCTCGCAGGCCAGGCAGGCCGGGCAGGCCCTGGGCGAGATTCTCAAGGCTTCCGAGGAGGTTAACCGCCAGGTTGTTGAAATTGCGGCGGCCGCCAGCCACATGGGCGGGTTGTCCAATGAGCTGGTTTCAGCTACCGATACAGTTTCGGCGGTGGTAGAAGAAAACACGGCTGCCACTGAAGAGATGAGCGCCGGCTCGACGGAAGTCACCCAGTCCATCGAGAATATCGCCTCGGTCAGCGAGGAGAACTCAGCCGCGGTCGAAGAAGTTAGCGCATCGGCGGAGGAGATGAGCGCCCAGGTTGAGGAAGTGACCGCCTCGGCCCAGGCCCTGGCTGAAATGGCCGAAGCGCTCAAGCAGGTCGTTGCCCGGTTCAAGCTGCCGGGTGAAGGACCGATCGATCCCGCGTCTGCCCCAGCAAGCCGGCCTGCGCTGTCATTAATCCCCGAGGCGGCTCCATCCAACGGGAAGAACGGGCATTCCGTTTCCACCCTGGCTACGGAATCGTATAAGCGTTGAAACCACGCGGAGCCGGGCCGGATCTCATCCGGCCCGGCTCCAAAATTCAAGGAGTAACCGGTAATGGAAAATCAGATCGTCGTGTTTGAATTGGGTTCGGAGCAGTTCGGTGTGTCCATCAGCTCTGTTGAAAGTATCATCAAAATGCAGGCGGTCACCAAAATGCCGCACGCCCCAAGCTTTGTTGAGGGCGTGACCAACCTGCGCGGCAAGGTGCTGCCGGTAATCGACCTGCGCAAGCGCTTCGGCATGGATGCTCAGCCGGCGGACAAGGACAGCCGCATCATTGTCATCAGCGTCAACCGGTCCGAGGTCGGCATGATCGTGGATGGCGTGAGCGAAGTGCTCACCGTCCCGGAAGGGTCGGTCGAGCCGGCTCCGGCGATCGCCACCACGGTCGACTCCACCTTCATTACCGGTATTGCCAAGTTTGACGAGCGCCTGGTGATCCTGCTGGATCTGGACCGGGTGCTGACCACTCAGGAGCAAGAATCGCTGTCGGATATCCAGGCTGAATAATTAGTCACGCCCCAGATCGTTTAGATAAAAGCCAAAAAATAGTATAATTATCATAAATGCGCGCGAACCTGCTTAAAGCAAAACTGCAGCGGGGCGAGGCCTGCCGGGGCATCTGGTTGGGGCTGCCTTCCATTCACAGCGCTCGATTGCTGGCGCGCCTGCCGGTCGATTGGCTATTAGTGGATGCTGAACACGCCCCGATAGGCGTGGAACTGCTGGCTGGAATGACGGCAGCCATCGCCGAGGCAGGCGGCCCGGCTCCCCTTGTACGCATCTCACAATCTTCCACCGAAAATGTAAAGCTTGCTCTGGATGCCGGGGCGTATGGGATCATCGCTCCGATGATGAACACCCGTGAGGAAGTAGAATGTTTTGTAGCCTGGACAAAATTCCCGCCGGCGGGGCAGCGCAGCTTTGGCAGCGACTATGCCCCCCTGGCTTTCGATCAGAGCAAGGCCGATTACCTGCGCCAGGCCAATGACCAGACCCTGTGCATCATCCAGGTCGAGAGCCAGGCTGCCCTGGGTAACCTGGATGCCATGTTCAGCGTGCCGGGGGTCGACCTGGCCTTCGTCGGCCCGTTCGACCTGGCGATTTCGCTGGGCCTCGACCCGTATAGCGAAGAACCGCACCCAATTTTCCTCGAAGCCCTGAGCGAGATCCAGCGTGCCGCCCAGGCCCACCGCCTGCCGCTCGGCATTTACTGTTCCAACGGCAAAGCCGCCGCCGAGCGCATCCGCCAGGGTTTCTTATTGGTTAATGTGGCCGGCGACGTGAGCCTGTTGCAGCGCGGCGTGCAGGCCGAACTGGAAGCTTCACAATGGACGCCGCTCCCGTCCTGATCGTCGGCGCCGGGCCGACCGGCATGACCGCGGCCCTCGACCTGGCCCATTTTGGCATCCCCAGCATCTTATTTGATGAAGACCATTCCCTAAGCGAAGGGTCGCGCGCCATCGCCTATTCCTCGGCCACCCTGGCGGTCTGGGAAAAGCTGGGCGCAGCCGGACCCATGCTGGCCAAAGGCGTGGCCTGGTCCATCCGCCATACCTACTTTCGGGAGCGAGAGCTCTATACCCAGAACTTTAGGCAGCCCGGCCCGGGGTTTCTGCCGCGTTTCTTCAATTTGCAACAGTATTACGTCGAGCGCTACCTGCTGGACCGCGTCGAGACCACCCCGCTGATCGACTTGCGCCTGGACCACAAAGTCACCGGCTACCGGGAGAACGCCGGTTCGGCCGTACTGCAGGTGAGAGCGCCCCAAGGTGAGCGCGAGTTCAGCGGCCGGTACGTCCTGGCCTGCGACGGCGCCCGCAGCAGCCTGCGTAAGCTGCTCGACCTGCCTTTCCCCGGCGTGACCCACCTCGATCACTTCCTTATCGCCGACGTGCGCGTCGATCTGCAGTCGCCGCCCGAACCGCGCTTCTACTTCGACCACCCGACCAACCCGGGGCAAACCGTCCTGATCCACCCGCAGCCGGATGGCATCTGGCGCATGGACTGGCAGGTGGGCGCGGAGGTGAATATCCAGGTCGAGCGCGACCCGGCGCGCATGGACCGCCGCATCCGTCCCTTAATCGGCGACCTGCCCTACGAGATTGTCTGGCTCAGTGATTACCGCTTCCATCAACGCCTGCTCGGCCGCCTGCGGCACGGGCAGGTCTTTTTCCTGGGGGATTCCGCCCACCTGGTGGCCCCGTTCGGCGCCCGCGGCCTCAACAGCGCCGTGGCCGACGTCGAGAACCTGGCCTGGAAGCTGGCCCTGGTGATTCAGCACGGCGCGCCGGAAGGTTTGCTGGATACTTACAACGCCGAGCGTTGGCCGGCCCAGCAGCGAAACCAGGCGGTGACCAACACAACCATGCTGTTCATGGCGCCTCCTACCCGTTATCGCCGCGCTCTGCGCAACCTGATCTTGCGCCTGAGCGGGTTTTATCCCCCCGCCCGCCGCTGGGTGGACTCGGGCAAAATGGTCGAGCCGTTTACCTACACCGCCAGCCCTCTCCTTACCCCGGACGATGCGCCTGCCGCAGACTGGCAGGGCGCGCCGATTCCAGGCAGCCAGGTGCCGGACGCCCCTTGCGCTGTGCTGCCCGAGGGTGAAAGGGATTGCCGGCTCACCTTCCTGCGTACTCTGTTCGGTTCGGGGTTCGTCGTTCTCTATTTTGCTGCTCGCCCGGTAGATGGGCAGCCTTTTTTACAAGCCGGCCCTCCACGCCTGCCCGGCCTTCCCATCCAGGTGTTCACCGTCGTAGCCCACTTGCCTCAGGAGTCCGTTCAAGGAACGCTGCTGGTTGATGAAAGCGGCGCGCTGCAGCAGGCCTTTGCAGCCCGACCGGGCTCGCTTTACCTTATCCGCCCCGATGGGCACATCTCTGCCCGCCGCCGCAACGCCCAACCTGCCGAACTCGCGGCCCTGCTTTGCCGGGCCTGCGGCCTGGACCTGTAAGGATTTTGGTATGGACAAGAAACAAAAGCCAATTACTTATACCGGAGATATTGCCGATGAGGGCAGAAGCCGCGCCCGGGAATATACCCTCGAAAACCAGGAAATTGACTTTACTCCTGAACAACACGCCATCTGGGCGGACCTCTTCGCCGCGATCTACCGCCCCTATTTCCTGGAACATATCTGTAAGGCATATAGCGAGGGGTTGGCCTTATTGCAGCTCGATCCGCGCCGCATTCCGACGGTGGCCTACCTCAACCGGCAGATCCAGCCGCGCACCGGCTGGCGCATCGAGCGTACCGCCGTGCGTTACACCCTGGCGGATGACTGGTATAAAAAGTTTGCTCAGCGCATCTTCCTGATTACGGATTACCTGCGCACGCGGGATCAGATGGAGTTCACGCCGGAACCGGACATGTTCCACGATATATTCGGCCATTTACCCTATCTGACCCAGGGCTTCTACGCCCGCATCGAGGACTTGTTCGCGCCGGCATATCTCAAAGCAACGCCGGCGGAGAAGGAAGTGATCAAGCGCCTGGCGTGGTACAGCACCGAGTTCGGGGTTGTGGTGGAAGACAGCCGTTTCAAGGTCTTCGGCGCCGGCACGATTTCGGGTCGCAGCGAGCTGGCCAACACGATCATGGAATTCTACCGGCTCGACCGCGACGGGGTGATCGATTATGGCGGCGACGTATTTGCCCAGCTCACCCGGCTCGCCCGGGCGCACAACGCCGATATCCTGCGCATCATTGATGGGGTGGATGCGCTGCACCAACGCGGGCAAATGTCCTCCCAGGCCCAGGGGTGGAATGTCGTCCAGACACTGTACCGTAGTCTGGAGATCGACCACTCGGGATACCTGGGGGGTGAAGTGATCCTGGCACCGTTCGACGTGGAAATGATCGCCCGGCTTCCCAAAACCGTCTACGCCTTCAATCCCATTTTCTTCGTCTGCGAGTCCTTCGAGCAGATGGACGCAATTCTCGATTCTTTTTTGGGGCCGATTGCGCGGCGAAACACATGATGGGTGAATCCAGTTCAGGGTCAAAACCTGACCTCACCCCCGGCCCCTCTCCACGGGGTGGAGAGGGGAGCGCGCAGTTTAAAAAGATGTCAGACCTATTCAACAGGTAGGGAATTTGATTTTTCCCCCTCTCCATTCCATGGAGAGGGGGCCGGGGGGTGAGGTTTTTAACCAAACAGCAACTTTGGTATTTCTTTAAATAAACCGTTGATCGGCTCTATTGACATTTCGCGTAAATCGATGTAGAATACTCTGTAGTACAGAGTACTCTAAAGGAGTTGCCCAATGAACATTTCGCCTGACGAAGCTGAAGAATCGCTGGCGGCCATCCAAAAGATGACCCAGAAGACGCGCCACTCGGTTGCCAGCAGCGGCGCTTACATTTTTTTGATCGTCACGGGCATCGTCTGGCTGGTCGGTTTCGTATCCACCCAGTTCCTATCCGG
The DNA here is from genome assembly GCA_002298885.1 of Anaerolineaceae bacterium UBA700. The sequence goes on along the minus strand of DBMK01000297.1, from coordinate 24,282 downwards.
TGAAATTGTCCTATCGATCTGGATTGGGATCAGCCTGGTGGGCAGTGCGCTCTCGATCATGCTCGGCTCGCGCCTGGGCAGGCGCGTCCGCAGCCCTTCGGCAGGTCCCACAGCAAAGCGCGCCGGCCTCTTCTGGCTGTTTCTGGTCTTCTTCTGCATTGCCGCCATCGCCATCGCCCGGCCCACGGACGGGAAACAAGTGACCATGTTCATCATCCTGTTCATCATGATTGGCCAGTTATCCATGGGCCTGCTGATTTCTTTTTCCTCCACCTGGTGGGCGCTGCCGATCACTGCCCTGGCGTTGGCAGGTTATTTCCTTCTGCCCGACCTGTTCTATCTGTGGATGGGCATACTGGTGGGCGGCGGGATGATCGCCTACGGCCTGTATATCCGTTCGAGGTGGTAGGCTATGGCCGAGCTGAATGAAACCATTCACCAACCGGTGCGCCTGCAAATCATGGCCGCCCTGGTAGCCCTGGAGCCGGCAGATGAGGTAGATTTCACTTATCTGCGCGACCTGCTCGAGGTCACCGACGGCAACCTGGGCGCCCACCTGCGCAAACTCGAGGAGGCCGGCTACATCGCCGTCAACAAGACCTTCGTCGACCGCAAGCCGCGCACCTACGTCGCCGCCACCGCCGAGGGGCGCAAGGTCTTTCAAGAGCATGTAGCGGCGCTCGAAGCGATTTTGAAAAGGAAATGAGGTCCGAAATGGAAACCATCGTGCACGTTGATGGATTGCGTAAAACCTACGGCAGCACCATCGCCGTGGATGAAATCTCGTTCGAGGTCCACCAGGGCGAGATCTTTGGCATGGTCGGCCCGAACGGCGCCGGCAAGACCACCACCATCGAATGTCTGGAGGGACTGCGAAAGCCGGATGCCGGGACGCTGCGCGTCCTGGGCCTGGATCCGCAGAAGGATGGCGGCGCCCTGCGCCAGCGCACCGGGATGCAGCTGCAGCAGTCGAACCTGCCGGACCGCATGCGCGTCTGGGAGGCGCTGGACCTGTATGCATCGTTCTATCCCAGGGCGGTCGACTGGAGAATTTTACTGGCCCAGTTGGGGCTGGAGGAGAAGCTTGATGCCCCCTTTGCAAAGCTCTCGGGCGGCCAGAAACAGCGCCTGTTTATCGCCCTGGCGCTCCTGCTGGACCCGCAGCTGGTCTTCCTGGACGAGCTGACCACCGGACTCGATCCCCAGGCGCGGCACGCCATCTGGAACCTGGTGCGCGACGTGCGCGCCAGGGGTAAAACGGTCGTCCTGACCACCCACTTTATGGAAGAGGCGGAGCGCCTGTGCGACCGGGTAGCCATCCTCGATCACGGCCGGATCGTGGCCCTGGATACCCCGGCGGCGCTCGTCCGCAGCCTGGGCGCGGAGGAGCGCGTTGTCTTCGCGCTGGATGGAAGGCTGCCACCGGGTTTCGAAAAATCACTTTCCGGCGAGGTCCAGGCCGAGGTCCAGGCCGAGGTCCAGGGAGAATGGGTGGTCATCCGCGGCAAGAACTGTCGCCAGGTTCCGCTGGTGAGCGAAGTGGTCGGTCAGTTGAGCGGGCAGGGGATCGCTTTCCGCAACCTGCGGACCGAGCAGCCGACCCTGGAAGATGTCTTTTTAAGCCTGACCGGGCGCAAGATGCGCGAGTGAGGTGGGCGATGAAAAGCTTGTTGAAAATGACCTGGATGGAAACAAAGCTGTTTCTGCGCGAGCCGGTTGGCGCCTTTTTCACACTGGTTTTCCCCTTGATGATGTTGTTACTGTTCGGGATAATCTATGGTAATACTCCCCCGCCGGGTTCCAACAGCCAGGGAGCAATCAACGCATTAATTCCTGCCTTTACCGCAATGGTCATCGGAATCACCGGGCTGATGTCCACCACCATCACAATGGCCACCTACCGGGAGAAGGGCGTCCTGCGCCGCCTTCGCACCACCCCGGTCAGCCCCCTGGTGGTGATGACCGCCCAGGTCGTCGTGGTCTTCTGCATGACCGGACTGGGCGTGCTCTTGCTGATCGCCGCCGGGAGTCTGATCTACCACGTGAGCTTCGCGGGAAACGTCTTCAGCCTGCTGGGTGGATTCATCTTGAGCAGCCTGAGCTTCTTCGGGATCGGATTCATCCTGGCGGGCACCATGCCCACGGCGCGCACCGCCCAGATCATTGCGATGGTGCTGATGTACCCGATGCTGATTCTTTCCGGGGCTGCCTGGCCGCGCGAGCTGATGCCCGCTGCAGTACAACAAGTCTCGGCTTTCGTGCCGCTGACCTACGTGGTCAACCTGCTGCGCGGCCTGTGGCTGGGCGAGGCCTGGGGGGCGCACCTGCTGGACATCCGCGTCCTGGTGCTGATGCTCCTGCTGGGGATCGTCATCTCGGCTAAATCGTTCAGGTGGGAATAGAAAATCAACGGTGTTTACGGCTGGCTTTGCCAGCCGTAAACACCATTAAGTTTCATGGCTTCGCTTTGCATTCGGCGCATAAGCCGAACAGGATCAGGTGGTTGGTTATGACCTGAAAATTGTACGTTTTCTGGATTTCGGAAAAGAAGGCGCTGACCTCTTCGTGTTCCACGGTAACCACCTTGCCGCAGCTTTGGCAGACCAGGTGGTGGTGCAGGCCTTCCGTCACTTTCTCATACACGGCGGAACCGGTGCCCATATCTGAGACCGAGACTTTTCCGCTGTTCGCCAGCCGTTCCAGCGAGCGGTAGACCGTGGAGGGGTTGACAGCCGGCAGTCGGCTGCGGATCTGCTCGTAGATTGCGTTGGAGGTCAGGTGGGCGTGTTCTTTTGAGAGAGATTCCAGGATGATCAAATCGACGGAAGAAGTTTTCATTCGTTTCCCTGCAGCCAAATTATAACGCAAGTTTTTGCAAATGCAATTTATCTGATATAATCCTGGTTGAACGGGGCACCCTTTTTAACCAGGAGCAGCCATGTCCTTCCGGCAGTGCATCCAAAGAATTCCACGTTTCACATTATTGTACTATGTTCTTCTAGTAGCCTGGCTGGTTACCACGGGCATGCACATTCCGGATGGTTACCTCAGCCCGGCCACGTCGATTGTCCTGTATCTGCTCACCCTGCCCTTCTGGGCGCGTGGAGTCCAGCGGCTGCGCCAGAAGATCAACGCTAAAAATGTGCCCCTCATCGCCCTCCTGGCGGCGTTTTCTTTCGTGATCATGATGTTCAACGTGCCCCTGCCGGGTGGGACCACAGGGCATGCCGTGGGCGGGGCGCTGATCGCGATCGTCCTGGGGCCCGAAATTGCCACAATCGCAGTCTCCATTGCCTTGCTCATCCAGGCCTTGTTCTTCGGCGATGGCGGCATCCTGGCCTTTGGCGCAAACTGCTTCAATATGGCGGTCGTGCTGCCCTACGTCAGTTATGCCGTCTACCGGGCCATCGCCCGCAGCGCGCCGACCGGTTCAAAGCGCAGCCTCGCCGGCGCGGCGGCGGGCGGCTGGGCCGGCCTGACCGCGGCTGCTTTTTTCGCCGCTATCGAGTTTGGCCTGCAGCCCCTGCTCTTCCATGCCGCGGACGGCACCCCACTCTATGCCCCGTACCCGCTTTCCATTTCAATTCCTGCCATGGTCATTCCGCACGCCCTGGTCGCGTCGGTTGTCGAAGGGCTGGTGACGGCCCTGGTTTTGGCTTACCTTCAGCGCTCAAAACTGTCTGCTCTGCAGATATCCCCGGCCGTTGAGGCGGGCTCCGAGGCGGGGCTGTCCGGGCCTACCGGCTGGCGCAAGAGGTGGGCGCTCCTGGCGGCCTTGGCGCTGGCCGCTCCGCTGGGCCTTCTCGCCCCAGGCACGGCCTGGGGTGAATGGGGGGCGCAAGAATTATCCCAACGCGGACTGGGATTCGTGCCCCAGGGCCTGGCCCGGCTGGAGAACCTGTGGGGAGCCCCATTGGCCGGTTACAACCTGCCCGTTCTGGGCAACGCCACGCTGGGATACGTGCTTTCTGCCGTGCTGGGGATCGTCCTGGTTTCCATCCTGGTCTGGTTATTAACCTCCCTGCTTAACCCGATAAAGCCTTCTAAAAGTGAATAAGGATCCTCACTTCCCATCCATCAAAAAGCGCCAGCGGTCAAATGTGGTTGAACATGCCCTGGCAAGCATCAGCGAGTCGCTCGAACAATCCCTCTTTGCCGAGCAGATTGCCCGCAAGGCCGGGCTGTTTCAGCGGCTGGACCCGCGCCTGAAGATTGTGGTTACCCTGGCCTTTCTGTTAGCCGTGGGACTGTCGCGCAGCCTGTTTGTTCTCCTGGGGTTGTACGCTGTCGTCCTGTTATTGGCGTGGGCCTCGGCAGTGCCAATGGGGTTTTTCGTCAAGCGAGTGTGGCTGTTCCTGCCCTTTTTCACCCTGATCATCGCCATCCCCGCCCTTTTTATCACGCCCGGCCCTGTTTTAATTGCACTGCCGCTGGGGATTGCCGTGACCCGCACCGGGCTGATGACCGCTTTGTTCCTGCTACTGCGGGTAGGTTCCTCGGTTTCGCTTGTAGTGCTGCTGGTCCTGACCACTCCCTGGAACAGTGTGCTCAAGGCGCTGGGTGTTCTGCGCATTCCGGACGTGGTGGTTTTGATCCTGGGGATGACTTACCGCTATATCTACTTGTTTCTGCATCTGGCCAACGATCTGTTTCTCTCGCGCAAGAGCCGCCTGGCCGGGCGCCTGACGGGACCGGCAGAACGGCGCCTTGTGGCTTCCAGCGCCGGAGTCTTACTATCCAGGAGCCTGGAGATGAGCGGAGAAGTCTACCTGGCGATGCAGTCGCGCGGGTTTCGCAGCTACCCTCGCACGATGGACAGCTTCAAGATGCAGACGCTGGATTGGGCCGTGGGAGCGGCGTTCGTTATTGCCAGCGCGGCCGCCATCTGGCTGGGGCGATAGATGGATAAGGACCGCGCAGCCGCGCCGGACACGACTATGGACGAAATTGTTTTTGAGATCCGAGATGCGTCGTATGCCTACAGCCAGGACGTGCCTGCCCTGGACAAAGTTGGGTTGACTGTCAAAAAGGGAGAGCGGCTGGCCATCCTGGGAGCCAATGGCTCCGGCAAAAGCACCCTGCTCAAGCTGATGGACGGGCTGTATTATCCGACCGAAGGGCAGGTGTGCTTCGAGGGCCAGCCCCTGACCGAGTCAGCCTTCCGGGACGACGATTTCAATTTTGCCTTCCGCCGTAAGGTGGGTTTCGTATTCCAGGACAGCGACGTGCAGTTGTTCTGCCCCTCGGTGTGGGACGAGGTTGCCTTTGCGCCGCTGCAGATGGGGCTCGACCGGGACGACGTGCACCGGCGGGTAGAGCAGGCCCTTGTCGCCCTGCGCATCGAGAAGCTGTCCGAACGCCCGCCGCACCATCTTTCGGGGGGCGAAAAGAAGCGGGTCGCCCTGGCCTCCGTGCTGAGCCTCGACCCGCAGGTCTGGCTGCTGGACGAGCCCACTGCCGGCCTGGATCCGCGCAGCCAGTCCTGGTTGGAGGATTTCATCTACGACCAGGGACAAATCGGCAAGACCGTCATCACCGCCACCCATGACCTGGCCCTGGCCGAATCTTTCGCCGACCGCGTGGTGGTTTTTAATGAGGACCATCGCCTGGTTGCCGAGGGCAAGCCGGAAGAGATCCTTTCCGATTCGGATCTGTTGCTGGCGTGTAACCTGGTCCACCAGCACCGCCATTACCATCCCGAGACCCACGCCGAACACTCACACCCTCACCTGCACGGCCTGGGGCACGACCATGAGTACAAAAATGATTAGGGGAGATTCTCATTTCAGGCTTGCCTGAATAGAGAATCTCCCCAAATACAATTAATGCCGGTTGGACTTAAGGTAACCGTCCGAGCACGACCTGTGCCTCGGCCTGCACTGCTTCGCTGCTGGGGGCGGGTTTGTTCAAAACAATATCGCTAAAGCCGAAGAAAACCGTTCCCTTGAGGAAGCCAATGGCACTGCCGTTGACGCTTTGTCCGCCGGCGTTGAGGCTGGCAGTGGCCATCGTGGCCCCATCGGCGAAGGTTGGCAACTGGGTGAGGGTCAGCCCCTCGTCTGACAACTGCTTCAGATTCGCCTGCAGGTCTGCCAGGAACTGTGCCTTGTCGGCCTGTGCGGTGGCGACGTCTGGCTCCTGGACGACCTCAACAGTAAAGATGTTGGTTGCCTGGGACCCATAGGTGCAGACCTTCAAGCCCCCTGGAGTGGTCTTTTCAAGTCCTTTGCCAAATTTGGCGCCGGCAAGCGTTGATGCCTCCTGGCTGTCGATAAGCTGGCAAGGATCTAAGGCTGTATTCACTGCTGAAGATTGCGGCAGGCTGGTAGCCGATGGGGCGGGCGCCTGCGTAGGTTCCGGAGTGTCTGTTGGGGCTTCGGTCGCGGTAGGCTGCGGCGCAACTGTGTCGGCTGGGGCGGACGTCGGGTTGGGCGTGCTGGTTGCGGGGCTGCAAGCCGCGAGGCCTATGCTAATGATAAGGGCGCAAATACCAAGCGCCGTCCGAACTGTACCGCTGCCTCGTTTTGACTGTTGGCCGGGATTGGACCGGCCTGCCAGGGTGGAACTGTTTGATTTTACTTGGTCTTTTTCTTTCACCGATAGTCTCCTGAATGGATTGGCGATAAAGCTTGACCTTTAAGATGTGAAGAAGAATGCCATGCGTGCCGGATAAAGATTAAGATTTATACTATTTAATACTTATTATATCTTAATTATCAAAATTTATCAAGGACTTCTTTGCTTGAAGGATAAAGTAAACGATTCTTTGAATAATCTTTGGCGAACATGTTATACTCAAAAAATACCAATCTCAGCACGTAGAAGTTTATAACGCAATGGGTAGTTTGGAAAATGGATGACAAGGCCCAAAGGAATCCGGGATTATCAATCATTGGCAAGATTCCCTGGCTGTTGCCGGTTTTCTTTGGCTGTGTGGCAGTTGCTTCTGTTCTGTTTGAGCAGTTCGTCGACGTTTCTGCTTTTCAACCGGCGGTGCAATGGACGTTGCGGATCGGGCTGATTTTTGGCGTCGGCCTGATTACCTTTTTACTGGCAACCCGGTGGGCAAAAGGGGTGCAAAGCCAGGGGGAGCAGATCGACCAGCGGCTGCTGGCGATGCGGGAGTTGATCAATATCACCCTGGATATTGTATCCGAGCTGGATGAAGACAAGGTATTGCAGAACATCGCTCAACGGTCGGCGGACCTCGTAGCTGCGCCGTTCGGCAGCCTGTTATTATATGATAAAGACCTTGATGGAGTTCGCATGGTCGCGCAAACGCCCTATAAATTCGACCTGACCGGCAGCATCTTTAAAAGGGGTGAAGGCGTAGCCGGTGTCGTTCTTGAAACAGCAAAGCCCATCATCGTGAATGGATACAGTAAGTGGGAACATCACATCTCAACAAGCCTTTTACCGCTGGATGCTTTTATCGGCGTCCCATTGAAGTGGAAGGGCCAGGTGATCGGCACGCTGTCGATCGGGGATGAATTGACGCGGCGCTCGTTCACCGAGGCAGACGCCTGGCAGTTGCAACCTTTCGCTGACCTGGCCTCGATTGCGATCAACAATTCGAGGATGTTCGGCGAGGTCAAGCAGCTTACCAAGGAATTGGAGAAGCGCGACGTGGTCAAAACCGTCCAGTTAGCTCAAACCCAGGAAGAGCTGATCCAAAAAACGGTCCAACTGCAAAGGCAGCTTAAGCGCGTAACCCAGATTCAGGAAACGGAGCGCGCCCGTATCTCGCACGACATGCACGACTCCACCACCCAATTGATCCTTGCAGCGGTATACGCCACCCAGGCGGTGATGAACGGCATGGACGCAAACCCCGAGCGATCCCGGGTCCAACTTCAAACGATCCAGATCCTGCTCCACCAGATTGAAATCGAGATCCGCGAGACCATTCGCAATTTGCGGCCGATCATTCTCGACCAGGAAGGCATCGTCATCGCCCTAAAGCAATACGTGGACCGCGTTGCCGTGATTGCCAACCTGAAGTGCGAATTTCAAATAACGGGAACCCCTTCTCGATTGCCCGAGGATTACGAGGTGGCAGTCTACCGGATCGTCCAGGAAGCTTTGCAGAATGTCACCACGCATTCCCACGCCAATAAAGTAAACGTGCGGATTCAATTTCTAGAGAAGGATGTAGTTGTCGAAGTTGAAGATGATGGCGTGGGATTTATCTTAACAGAGGAAACACTGCAAGACGCCAATCATTTCGGCCTGGTGGGGATGCGCGAACGGGCAGAAAGCATCGGCGCCTCCTTCAGAATCATCACCCAGCCGAATCACGGGACGCGCGCCATCCTGGACATACCCCGTCCACTCTGAGCCTGCCGGAAATTCAGGAAAAACTTAATGACGGACAAAATCAAAATATTAATCGTAGACGATCACCCGGTGTTCCGCTTCGGACTGCGCACCATGTTGGTACAGGACCCGTCGATTGAGGTTGTGGGTGAGGCAAAAAATGCGGCGTCCGCAATCCTGGCTATCGAGCAAAATCACCCTGAAATTGTCTTGCTGGATATCCGTATGCCGGGGCCGTCCGGAATTACACTTTCGCAGCAACTGCGCATCTCGCACCCGGAAATCAAAGTGATGATTTTAACCGCCTTCGAGGACGAAGATTATTTGATCAAAGCATTAGCTGCCGGGGTCTACGCCTATTTATACAAGAATAGTTCGAATGAAATCCTCATCAAGGCCATTCGCATGGTCCATTCGGGCCAGAAATTGCTGAATCCGAACCAGATCAACCTGGTTTTGAACGAAATGGAGGAACGAAACCAGAAGGATAAAACCGACCGTTACCATTTATCCGAGATGGAGGTAAAGATTCTCTCCTCCATCGCCCAGGGGGAAACGTACGAGGACATCAGCAAGGCATTTTTCTTGAGCGAGCCCACGATTAAACGCATGGTGGCCACTATCTTATCCAAGATGGATGCCAATAATCGCGCCCAGGCGGTGGCAATTGCTATCCGGGATGGGCTGATCTAAGAAAACTCTACAATTAAAATGGTGGGTTTCGATTGATCCTTTTTTCAGAGCAGATGATCCTTTTATCCTTGAACCAGGCGGATCGAAAAGCCATAATGATAATGGCTTCGTGATTAACTTCACAAGCCGGGCGTTCAGGATCGCCGAGAGCGCCCGACCAGAGTGGATTTGCAAGCCTTAACCACCCAAAGCGCAGGAACCGAACCGCTCGTGCGCTTAAATCCCACCAGTGAAAGGATAAAACAAAATGGATTTTCGATTGACTGAAGAGCAAGAGTTGTTAATCAAGAGCCTCACCGAGCTGTTACAGCGTGAGGTGCCAGAAAGCCTGACCTCCGAGATCGATGAAAAGCACGAATTCCCCTACAAACCCTGGCAGGCCCTGGCCGATAACGGCATCCTTGGCCTCGGCATCCCCGAGGAATACGGCGGCACCCCCACCGATGTCCAGACCCTGACGCTGGTTTGCGAGACCCTGGGCAAATATGCATTTCCCCTGGGTGTGGCCTACGGGCTGGGCGTGATCACAATTCTTGACATTTTGCAGTTCGGCTCTGAAGAAATCAAGAAAGACGTCCTGGGCGGATTTGTGAAGGGCGGCCTGCCGGTTGCCCTGGGCATCAGCGAGCCCCAGGCGGGTTCGGACGCAGCCGGGTTGGCGACTACCGCCACTTATGACGGCGACAAGGTCATCCTTAACGGCCAGAAAATTTACTGCACCCTTTCTAAGCTGGCCAAATATATCCTGCTCATGACCCGCGACCCGCAGGGCGAAAGCCCCTATAAGTCGATGTCGATGTGGCTGCTGCCCACCGACACCCCAGGGGTGCGCTTCAACAACCTGCCCAAGCTGGGCTGGTACAGCATTCCAACCTACGAAGTCTTCATCGACCACGCCGTGATCGACCGCAAGAACCTGGTCGGCAAGGAAAACGCCGGCTGGCCACAGTTGATGGCCAACTTTGAAATCGAGCGCCTGGCACTGACTGCGGTCTGCGTCGGCGCCGCCCAGGCCGGGTTCGAAGATGCCGCCACCTACGCCAACCAGCGCGTCCAGTTCGGCGCCCCGGTTGGCAACAACCAGGCCATCCAGCACAAGCTGACCGACATGGCAATCACCATCGAGAACATGCACAACTACTGCATGAAGGTTGCCTGGATGATGGACAATAAGATCCCCGTGCGCTACGAACATGCCATGTGCAAACTGTACGGCACGCAGGGCTCGTTCCAAGTGCTCGACGATGCTATGCAGATTATGGGCGGGCTGGGCTATATGAAGGCCCACCGCGTGGAACGGTTGTGGCGCGACGTGCGCGTGATGCGCATCGGCGGCGGAACCGACGAGATTATGTATAACATCGCCGGCCCACAGATCCTCAAGAAGTACCGCGCCAAATAGATTTGGCTGATTGGGACTGCCGTCCGTCTATGAACCCGGCAGTCCCAAAAATTATTCTTCACATAACACATCAAAAGTAATGTTGGAGGGAAAATGGCTAGGACTACCGATGTTCCAAAATTTGGTCAGCTTGCAGGGGTTAAAGTTTTAAGCACTGGTACGGTCGTCGCGGCTCCTTTTGCGACCAGCCTGTTTGCCGAGAACGGCGCCACGGTGATCCACGCAGAGAGCTCGCTGGCTCCCGATACCTGCCGTTCCATCAAGTACGCCTGGAACCAGGAACACCGCAACGAGCTGGGGCTGGCGCTCAACATCCCGACCCCCGAAGGCCGGGAGATCTTCATTCGCATGATCAAATGGGCCGACATCTGGATCGAATCATCGAAGGGCGGAACCTTTAGCAAGTGGGGGCTGACCGACGAATTCCTGTGGACGCAGAACCCGAAGCTGGTCATCGTCCACGTTTCCGGTTTCGGCCAGGAAGGCGATCCGGATTATGTTTGCCGGGCCTCTTACGATGCCATCGGCCAGGCTTTCGGTGGCTACATGTTCATTAACGGTTTCCCCGAGCCGAATCCCCCGACGCGCGCCGTCCCGTATACCTGCGACTACGTAACCGCTCTGAATGCGGCGTGGGCCGCCCTGGCCGCTTTCTATCGCGCCCAGCAGACCGGCAAAGGCGAAAGCGTTGACCTGGCCCAGTTCGAGATGATGACCAAGATCATGCTGCATTACCCGATGACCTACTTCCAGGACAAGCAGCTCCTCCAGCGTATGGGCAATGCCGATCCCAAGTTTGCCGGCTACAGTGCCTATAAGTGCAAGGACGGCAACTACGTCTTCATCGGCCTGGTCGGTGGCGGCCCCATCAAGCGCGCCCTGCCCATGCTCGGCCTGGAAGGCGATCCGGACTTCCCGCCCAAGATGCAGCTTGCGTTGAGAGGGACCCCGGCTGGCATTAAGATGGATGCTGCCATTCAGGCATTCTGCGATGCGCACGATGCAGTTGAAGTGGACCACCTGTTCATGGAAAATGATGTTCCCTGCAGCACCATCAACAACCTGCAGTTGGCCGAACACAATTCGCATTTCGTCGCCCGCGAAGTCTTCGCCGAGTGGGACGACCCGCAATACGGCAAGGTGAAGGGCGTGAACGTCATGCCCCGCTACAAGAATGAAAAAGCCAAGATCTGGCGCGGCGCCCCGCTCTACGGGCAGGATAACAGCGACGTCCTGAGTGAGTTCGGTTATACCCCCGAAGAGATCGATGATCTGTACGAAAAGGGCGTTTTGAAAGCTGGCGAAGGCTGCCACTAAACTGAAACCATTGAACTGAAGCATCGAAGTGGCCAGCGTGACTCGTTCCCAAGGGGGGTCGGGATACCGCTGGCCATTTCTATCTTCTGGCGGATAGATTTTCAGCGGGAGGAAAAATGTACGCATTTGAAACGCTTAAGGTCGAAGTCGACGCGGGAGTTGCCGTTCTATCGCTCAACCGCCCTGAAAAATACAATCCATTAAGTATGCAAATGCTGGCCGAACTGCTCGAAGCCTTTACGACTCTCCGGTCTGATCCTGAGGTAAAGGTGGTCCTGCTGACTGGCTCAGGCAAGGCTTTCTGCGCCGGAGGCGACATCAATGATATGCTCGGCGGCAAGCTCAAGCTGGACTACGTGGCCGGGCGGACCCTGGGGAAGACGATTCAGGCTATCCAGGGCATCGAAAAACCGGTCGTCTGCGCGCTCAACGGCATCGCCGCAGGCGGTGGCGCCGGTGTGGCCCTGGCCTGTGACGTAATTTACGCTTCGGAAAAGGCCCGCTTCTCGGAAATCTATGGCAATATCGGCATGGTGCCCGACTGCGGGAACCTGTGGCTTCTGCCGCGGGTGGTTGGCCCGCACAAGGCCAAGGAACTGTGTTTTACGGCTGAAATTATCGACGCCCAGGAGATGTATCGGCTGGGGATTGTCCAAAAGCTGTTTACACCCGAAGAACTGATGCCCAAGGCGCTCGAATTCTGCAAACGCCTGGCTGCAGGTCCGCTTCTCGCCTACCAATATATCAAGACCTTCGTCGACCGCGGTTGGGGTATGTCGTTGGAACAATTCTACGACCTGGAAGCCCTGGCCCTGGATACGGTGATGAAGAGCGATGATTTCAAGGAGGGCTGCGCCGCCTTCGTCGAGAAGCGTCCGCCGGTCTACAAAGGAAAATGATCGTAACTGGCAAACCAAATGGATTTATTCTTGCCAGTTAGAGTATCATAATAGTGGATTGTCCAACCAGTCCATCCACGAAATGGAGGCATGATGAATATTGTTACCTGTTTTAAATTCACGCCCGATTCGAAAGACATCGAGGTAAGAAGCGACGGCTCGATTTCGCTCGAAAAGGCGGAATGGATCATCAGCGAGTATGATCTTCAAGCGGTGGAGGCCGGGGTGAAGCTTGTCGAGGCCGCCGCCGGAAAAGTGACTGCACTAAGCGCCGGGCCCTCGAAAATCAGCAACTCGAAACTGAAGAAGGACATCCTTTCGCGGGGCCCCAACGAGCTTACCCTGGTTGTGGATGAAAGTCTGGGGAAGAATGATACTCACACGACCGCTCTGGTCCTGGCGCAAGCTATTCGCAAATTGGGCGCAGTCGACCTGGTCATTTGCGGTGAAGGCTCGTCCGACCTTTACTTCCAACAGGTAGGCTTACAGGTCGGCGAACTGTTGGGCTGGCCGACGGTCAACGCGATCGGCAAAATTGAGGCTGCAGGCGGAAAAGTAATCGTCGAACGCAACCTCGAGGATGAGGTCGAAGTGCTCGAAGTGCCTCTGCCGGCGGTCATCTCCGTGACCACCGACATTAACCAGCCGCGCCTGCCCACCATGAAGGAAATCCTCAAGGCCGGGCAAAAACCGGTGGCGGAATGGAAGCTGTCTGACCTGGCACTACCGGCGAGTAGTTCCGGCGTGGAAGTGCTCAGCATCAGTGCCCCGCGCCAGGTGCAGCGCAAGCAGATCCTTATCGAAGCCAAACCGGAAGAAGCCGTGGCTGCCCTGGTTGGCTACCTGAGCAAAGAAGGCGCGGTTTAGGAGGCAGACCATGACGGATAAACAAGTTTGGGCTTATTCAGAAAAACCGGCTTTCCTGGCCGAATTGATCGGTGGGGCGCGCCTGCTGGCGGAAAAGTTGGGAGGATCTACGGCTGCGGTGGTGCTGGGTCCGCGCTCGGAAGCGGAAAAAGCCGCTGCGCTTGGGGCTGATAAGGTGTACTGGCTGGGTGAGAAAAAAGAAAACACCCTGGTCGATGATTACGTGCCTACTATTTGCAAGCTGTTGGAAGACCAAAAGCCAACCCTGGTCCTGGTGGGAGCGACCAAACGCGGCAAGGCGGTCGCCGGGCGCGCCGCGGCAAAGCTCGAAGCCAGCGTGGTCACCGACGCCAAGGAATTTGTCGCCGCGGAAGGCGGTCTTTCCGTCCGGCATATGATCTTTGGCGGCGGCGCGGTGCGCATTGAAAAGCCTTTGTCGCCGGTCGCCCTGGCGACGGTGGGCCTGGGCGTGTATGAAGTACCTGCGGAGGATAAAGGCCGTAAGGGCGAGATCGTGGACGTGGCTTTCGTCGAACCGGCCTGGCGCCTGAAATTCGTCGAGCACCGCGAGAAGAAGGTCACTGCCGTGAACCTGGCGGCTGCCAAACGGGTGGTGTGCCCCGGGCGCGGGGTTGGCAAGCAGGAAGACATGGCCATGATCAATGAGCTCGCTCGGGTGTTGGAAGCAGAAGTTGGCTGCACCCGGCCGCTGGCCGAAGGCCTGGAGTGGCTGCCGCGCGAGCGCTATATCGGCGTATCGGGCGCTTTTATCAAGCCGGAACTTTACCTCGGCATCGGCGTTTCCGGGCAGGTGCAGCATACCGTGGGCGTAACCGATTCGCGGGTCATCGTTGCCATTAACAAAGACAAGAACGCCCCCATCTTTCACCAGGCCGATTACGGGATTGTTGGCGACCTTTACGCGGTGATCCCGGCGCTGATCGCTGCCTTGAAATCGCGCAAATAGGGCGATCAGCGTTAGGCCGACGGCTGGTTGAGGCGCGGGGGATTCACTAATAATACAGGTACTGGGGGAATCCCCCGTGCCCCTACGTTTTAGAAGGCCCTTGATATGTTTTCAGATGGACATTGAGGGAAAATCTGGAGTTACCTATGGAAGATAAGTTTGATGCAATTATCGTTGGAGCGGGGCTGGCCGGACTTTCAGCAGCCATTAAGCTGGCCCGCGAGGGTTTGCAGGTGGTGTTGATCGAACGCGGGCCCTACCCCGGCAGTAAAAATCTGAGCGGGGGAGTCTTATATGGGCGGGTGCTGGGCGACCTGATCCCGGAATATTGGAAGGAAGCTCCCATCGAGCGCTATATCACCAACCAGGTGGTCACTTTCATGACCGGAGATGCCTCGTTCAACATCGATTTTAAATCGCAAAAATTTTCCGAACCGCCGTATAACGGTTTCTCAGTGCTGCGCGGCAAATTCGACCGCTGGCTGGGTGAAAAAGCCGAGGAAGCCGGCGTGATGCTCGTCCCGGGCATCCGGGTGGACCGGCTGCTGAAAGAGGGCGAAAACGTGGTGGGCGTTGTGGCCGGCGAGGATGAAATGTTTGCCAACGTCATCATCGCCGCCGATGGCGCCAATTCTTTCCTGGCCCAGGAGGCCGGCCTGCGCGGCCGAATCGAGACCCATCACCTGGCGGTCGGCGTCAAAGAGCTGATCGGCCTGCCGGCCGAGACCATCGAAGAGCGCTTCAATCTGACCGGCGACGAAGGTCGGGCTTACGGCATCGTCGGGTTTGCCACCCGCGGGGTGCCCGGCGGCGGTTTCCTGTACACGAATAAAGAAAGCATTTCGATTGGGGTGGTGGCTCACCTGGATAAGCTGATCGAGACCGGGGTAAAGCCCGCTGAGCTGATCGAATCCTTCCTGGCGCACCCTATGATCCAGCCGCTGATTCGGGGTGGCAAACTGCTGGAATACGGCGCCCACATGGTTCCGGAGGGCGGCCTGGAAATGATGCCGCGCCTGTACATGGGCGGAATGTTGGTCGTGGGCGACGCAGCCGGCCTCTCGGTGAACAACGGCCTGGTAGTGCGCGGCATGGACCTGGCGATCGGCTCAGGCATCGCCGCCGCCGAGGCGGTGCTGGCTGCCAAAGCGAAAAATGATTTCAGCGCCCAGGGGTTGAGCGTGTACCAGCAAAAAATGGAAGAATCCTTCGTTATGAAGGATATGAAGACCTACGCCGGTGCGCCGCATTTCATGAAGTCGCCGCGCATGTATGAGGCTTACCCTGAAATGCTCACCAGCATCCTGACCTCCGTATACACCCAGGAGGCCAAACCCAAAGCCCATATCCTCAACGAGGCAATAAACGGCTTTAAGGCGAGCAAAATTTCCTTACTGGATATAATAAAAGATGGATGGAGCGGAGGCCGGTCCCTATGAACAACATGAGCATCCCCGAAAAACTGGCAATCAATAAATATGAGCTGGATGAAGGCCACGCCCACATCGAAGTAGATAGCGAGCTGTGCCAGAAAATCTGCAAGGATAAGGCCTGCCTGTTCGTCTGCCCGGCGGGGGTTTATTCGGAACAGGACGGGAAAATTGTCGCCGATTGGGCCGGCTGCCTGGAATGCGGCACCTGCAAGGCGGCCTGCCCGGGCGAAGCGTTAAAATGGGTTTATCCGCGGGGCGGTTTCGGCGTCATTTACCGGTACGGATAAGAGTCTGGTCAAAAAAATATCTTCAGAGCGGCCTTTGCTGCGGTGAATTATGGCAAAGGCTAGACTACTGTAGGTAATACTCTCGAGGAGGATTGACGATGAGTGATTCCGGCATGGATAAAGTCAAGATCACCGTCCAGAGCATCGCTGGGGAGTGCCAGGCAGGCCACTGCGTAGGCCAGTCCATCGTCGTCGACAACCTTTCGCTTTCCGGGTATCTGTGCCCGGAGGCTCTGCATTCCCTGTGGCCGTTCGTCCAGGTTCTGCGCTTCCGGGGCAAATTCCCGTGGGGCGATGAAGACGGCGTCCAGATTGCCTGCCCGGACGCCGAGAACCTGGTGCGCTTCGACGTGCGGCGCGTCAAGGAGGAAGAAAGCCATGCATAAATTCTTTTATCCCGATTCGATCGTCGTCATTGGGGTTTCCGATAAGCCTGACAACCTGGGTAGGAATATCGCCGAGAACCTCATGCGCTTCGAGTACAAGGGTAAGCTGTATTTTGTGGGGCGGCAGCGGGGCGAGCTGCACGGCATTCCTATTCTCGATTCAATGCTCGATCTGCCCGAGGGAATCGACCTGGCGATCATCCTCACGCCGGCGGCCACCACGCCTGCTTACCTTGACCTGTGCGGCAAAAAGGGCATCCTCCAGGTGGTCATCGAGACGGCCGGTTTCAGCGAGTTTTCGGAGGATGGGAAAGCCCTGGAACACAAAGTTGGCGAGATTGCTCGGCAGTATGGCATCCGCATCATCGGCCCCAACTGTATCGGGATCGTCAACACCGCCAGCGGGATCTGCACCGTTTTCGTGCGCGAGGAGAAATCCGAAATCGCACCGGGCCGGGTTTCGTTCATTTCCCAAAGCGGCGGGGTCGTTCTGACCGTGGCGGACATGCTGACAGCCTGCGGGTTGGGAGTCGCCAAGCAGGTCAGCGCGGGAAACAAGCTCAATTTGAAAGAATCGGATTACCTGGAATATTTCCTCAGGGATAAAGACACCGACACCTGCCTGATGTACCTGGAAAGCATTGATGACGGTCGTGGTCTGGCCGAGCTGGCCGGGCGTGGCGAAAAACCGGTCATCATTTTGAAATCGAACACAGGCCAGGCCAGCCACCGGGTCGCCCAATCGCACACCGCCGCCCTGGCGAACGACGATCAAATCGTGAATGCGGCCTTCCGCCAGTCCGGCATTACCCGCGCCCATTCGTTCCGCGAGATGATGCTCTATACCAAGGGCTTTGCCATGCCGCCAGTGCGCGGCAATAAACTGTGCGTCTTCACCCGGTCGGGCGGGCACGCCATCATCGCCACCGATGCAGCAACCGAGTTCGGGTTCGAGCTGGCCCCGTTTCCGCCGGAACTGCTGGAGAAGGCCAGGCCCTATTTCCGGGCGGACATCATCGATTCCACCAATCCAATCGACCTGGGCACGGTTTTCGATTTCAATTCCTACCCCATCCTGATCGAAGAATGCCTGCGCACGGTCAAGCCGGACGCGGTGGTCCTGATCTTCAACTACCGCCGCGAGACCATTCCACTGGCGCGCCAGATTGCCGCCAAACTAAAAGCCATGAGCTGGCAGTATCAAACCCCGATCGCCCTGTGCTATTTTACTGAAATGGATGAGCTGGCTTACCTGGAGCGCAGCCTGGGGTATCCCGTCTTCCTGGAAGTTTATGACACCATCCAGGCGTTGGCCGCTTCACGCGACTATACGCTCCGGCAGCAGCGGATTAAATCCGAAGCCCGCGTAGACTCTGCCGTCCCGATCATTCCACCGGATGCTCGCCATATGGCCGAAAAGATATTGTCTAATTGCAAGGGTAGTCAGCCTGTGATTTCGGACGCCCTGGCAATCTGCGACGCCTACTGTATCCCGGTGGCGCCGTACGCCCTGGCGAAAAATGCGCCTGAGGCCGTTCAAGTGGCCGCCCGGGTGGGGTATCCCCTGGTTTTGAAGGCAGTCAGCACCGAAATTGTCCACAAATCGGACATTGGCGGTGTGATGCTGAACATTCGGGATGAAGACGAGCTCCTCAACTGCATACAGACTATGCAGGGCCGCATCCGTGCCACGGCGCCAGGGGCTGCGTTCCAGTTCCTGGTGCAGAAGATGGTCCCCGGCGGCCGCGAGGTCATATTGGGCGCCAAGCGCGACCCATCCTTCGGCCCGGTCATGCTTTTTGGCCTGGGTGGCATTTACGTGGAAGCCTTCAAGGACGTCGCCTTGCGCCTGGCTCCACTTACCCGCCACGAGGCGGCTTCGATGATAGAGGAAATCCAGGGCAGCAAGCTCCTGCACGGGGTACGCGGCGAGGCCGGGGTGGATATCCCGGCGCTTCAGGACACGCTGCTGAAGCTTTCCCAGATGATGATCGACCTTCCGGTGGTGAAGGAAATCGACCTGAACCCGGTGATGGCTTCCGCCTCCGGCGTCATCGCCGTGGACGCCCGCTTCATTCTCTAAGCAAAATATCCCGCAGTTTCCGCTTGCGCACGTGGTGCACGCTGTGTTCGTCGCGCCAGAATGCCGCGGCTTCGTCCGGTTCGCCTTCCTCGATCACTACTGTTTCGGCCGGTTTACCGAGAGCGATGACCAGCAGGATGCGGTAGCGCTCGGGGATGTGCAACCCGGAGCGCAGCGGTTCGTGCTGCAGGCTGCCCATGATGCACCCGCCCAATCCGCGCTCCACGGCCGCCAGCAGGATGGTTTGCGCCGCGATCCCAGCGTCGATCCCGACGGCTGTGGGGATGGTCTTATCGCCCAGCAGGACGATGTAGGCGGACGGCATTTCTTCCGCCGAGGGCTGTGTCCATTCGCCCAGTTTCGGCCAGTCCAGGCAGGGGAAGATAATGGCATTCTTCTCTGCCTCGCACGAAACGATATACCTCAAAGGTTGGAGGTTGCGGGCCGACGCCACGCAGCGCGCCAGGTCCACCAGTTCCAGAAGGGTCTGTTCTTCGACCGGATATTCTGCCTGAAAGCGCCGGTAGCTGCGGTTTTTAAGGATTAAGTCTTTGATCATAAGCGCGTGCAGGGTATTTCGGCGTGGGCTTTATTCCCGGATTTGGACAGGCTATCAGTCCACATGTTCGTCCGCCATATACCAGACGACGCCGTTTTGCATGGTTTTTGAGAGCCGGCCCCTGGCCAGCAGCAGTTCCAGGTGGGACAGGGTTTCGGTGACGGCCATGCGCTTGCTGAACGGCGGAAGCTGTTCCCAGGGCAGGTACCATTTCGTGGCAATGGCCACCGTGTAGGCCGTTTTCGGCTCGCTGTTGAACATTGCCAGCATTTCTTTCAGGCGGTCCTCGTGGTGCTGCCGGATTTCAGCCAGCCTCTGCGAAAACTGGTTGAACGGTTTGCCGTGGCCGGGCATGACGGTGTCGACTGCCAGGTGTTCAATCTGGTGCAGCGAATTGAGGTAATTCACCAGCGGGTTGCTGATGCTCTGGCTGTTCATGCTCACGTTGGGCGTCGTGTTTTGCAGGACATGGTCGCCGGAGAACAGCACCTTGCGCGCCCGGTCGTAGAAACAGATGTGGCCGGGCGAATGGCCGGGAGTCCAGATGATCTCCAGGTCGAGCTCCCCGAGGGTGATATGCTCGCCCCCGCGCACCGCCTGGTCGGGCATCGCCACTGCTACCAGCCCCAGCATTTCCATCGAGGCCATATTAAGGGTGGAGCGGTCTTTCTCCGGCACGCCGTTGATCTCCAGCCATTGGTCCATTTCACCGAGCAGGCCGTCAGTTTTAACGTAGCGTGAGTCAAGCAGCGAGCGTTCGATTTCGTGGATGACCAGCCTGGCCTGGGTGTGCTTTTCCAGGCGCCCCACCAGGCCGTAATGGTCCGGATGGATGTGGGTAATGGCGATGTATTTCAAGTCCTTGAACGCCACCCCGGCCTCCCCGAGCTGGTTTTCGAGCGCCTCGAAGGCCTGGTCGGTGTTCCAACCGGTATCGATTAAAAGGCTTCCCTCGGCGGTCTTCACCAGGTAAGAGTTGATAAACCCCAGCGGATTATCGGGGATCGGGATCCTCAGTTGGTAAATATTAGGCAGCACTTCCATGATTGCTCCAGCATCAATGAATGTGCGCTCCATTATAATGTGCCGTCTATATTTTTGGGACCTCCGACCAAACGTGGCGGAACTTGCCACTCCTAAAATCTCGGATCGGAGGTTCCTCTGCCAGCGTTACCTCTACTCCGGGCAGATGCTGTTGTTCCAGAAAAGCCCGTACATTTGTTTTGACCTGTTCCCAGGACTTCGACCGGCTTGCACTCGCAGGCTGGCCGTCGTCCGCGGTTGTTTCCAGCCTGATTTTCAGCTTTGCCGCCTCCACCTGGACGATCTGGAAACGCTGCACACCCGGCGTCCCTTTTATCACCGCCCACAGCGCCAGGGGAAGCACCGGAACGGACTCCCCGTTCGCTCCTTGCAGGTGCAGGATCTCATCCGTGCGCCCATCCACGCGGATCGCCGGGAATGGGCTGCCGCACGGGCAGGCGTCGGGGCGCAGCGTAATGCGGTCGCCCAGGTTGTAGCGGATGATGGGCTGAATGCGGTTGACGAGGTTCGTCAGCAGGACGGAATGAGAGGGCTGTCCGGGCTTTGCCGGTTTCATGTTTTCATCAACCGGCTCCAGGATGACCCAGTCCGCATTTACGTGCAGCCAGCCGTGCCGGCAGCCCGTCGCAACCGCCACAAATTCCGAGCAGCCGTAATTATCGGCCACCGTGCAGCCAAAAGCCTGCCGGATTCGCTGGCGGTCCTCCTCTGCTAGCGATTCGCTGGAGGTCATGACCAACACCGGATGGATGTTGAGCCGCCCGGCTTCCTGCTCCTGGGCTAGCAGCAGCACGGCGGTGGCATATCCATTGAGCATTGCCGGCTGGAATTTGTTCAGGCCGGCAACAATTTCCGGCAGGGGGGTGAGCACGGAAAAAATTTTCATCGACCGCGCCCGGGCAGGCTTTTGCAGGATCTGGCGCTTCATCATGGTGATCCCCAGGAAGTGACCGCCGGTGGCCCAAACCGCGGCCGTCTTCATCCCCGCGCCGATAATCTTCATGAGCTGCCCGCCGTTGATCCAGGCCGGCATGGCGCGCAGGATGTTGAGCGAGCCCATCAAGGTCATCGTGGCCTGGTCCTGCAGCAGGATCGCCGGCTGGCCGGTGGTTCCGGAGGTGGTACAGACTGTGTATTTTCCCAGGTACTGCTGGCCGATCTTCTCGGGGTCGTGGATAAAATTTTCCAGGTCCGCCAGCCGGACGGCCGGGTCGGTCACCCAATCCTCGAAGCGCGGCATCAGCTCAGCCTTGGACACGATGGGCAGTTGAGAGAGACCGGTTATCGTATTAGGCAGGCTTCGATACAGTTCAGCATAGATTTTCGAGTGCTCCCGGGCGTATTGGACGATCTCGTTCAGCCGCTGCATTTGCAGGCTGTGAATTTCTTCGGGCTCGGCTTTCCTTGCATTCCAGGTCATCCGGTACAGGTCAAAAGAAGAGGGTTTTTTCATTGTTATTCCTGTTGTTCCTAGATTCCTATGCCATCGCTCTTTCCAGGTGAATCTGCTCGGGATTGGCCGGCGGAGGCTCTATGGCTTCAACTACCTGCATGGCCCGGACCTCAGCGCGGGTAAAAAAGCGGGTTGCTTTGGCCCAGCCTGCAGGCCCGGCCTGTCCTGCGGCCTGCTGTTCAACCGCCATGCCCGTGTTGTACTCGCGCTGTGCCTGTTCGAGCAGCGAGGTCAAGTATTGACCGGCTTTGGTCTGTTGGGGCAGCGTTTCAATCAGGGTACAGGCGCGTTGGATATCCTGCTGCGCCTTTTGGCGGGCGTATTCAGCAACCCTGGCCGGGTTTTCGGCCAGCTTCAATTCCCAGAAGGTGTTGGTCTCGTTATAAATCGGCGAGCACCAGGTGGGCATGCAGGGGGCCAGCCCGCGTTTCGCAGTTCCGACGCACATGGCATACAATCCTTCACCATTCTTGCCCGGCTTCATCACCACCACGTCGGCGTTGGAGGCGTGCCCGGTGGTCACGTTCGTCCATTCGCCGGTCCGCTTGAAATAGGCCACCGACTCTTTCCAGGTTTCCGCCGGCAACGTGCAGCCCTTACGGTTGACCATCTTCATGTATTCGTAGTCGATCTCACCCACTGCCCGGCTGAGCACGTCCCACAAATACAGGCTGCGGTCGCGCGAGCCGATAAAGCCGTTGCCCAGCGATTGGATGATCACTTCTTCATCAATTCCGATCTTTTTGACCGGGCGATAATCGCCATACCAGCCGCCGTGGGGATCGTAATGCCAGTGGGCTTTATCCTTCTGGATCCACGGAGCCCGGCCGGAATCCGGGTGGAGAGGGTGGTTGGCTGCGTACAGGAAATCCGTTTCTCCGCAGTCGCCGGCTTCGTGGATGATGAGCGGGTCCTTGCGGCTGTCGACGATATATCCATAGGTGCCGTCCGCCCAGAATCCGCCCAGGGAGCCGAAACCGCCGCTGCCGACGTCGCCCACCGGCATAGCCAGCTCCATCTTCTGCGCTTCCCGGGCGCTGTTGGCGAAGCGCAGGATGTGGAAGACTGCCGGTCCCATGCGCACGCCGTACCCCCAGGTGGATTTCGGCTCTACCATCTTGGGCATGCCGCCGTGCTCCACGTAGGCCAGTCCCTGGCTGTTCATCCCCGGGTGGCCGAACATGTAAATGCCGCCCAGCTTGGGAACATCTCCAGTGGCGCCGAATGGGGTGATGATGAACGGGTTGCCCGTCTCGGGGAAGGCGATGATCGTAGCCATGTGGTGGCAGTCGTGGTCGCCGGTCGAGACGGTCACCAGTTGCCCGTCCGTTGTGGCGCGTCCCCAGGCTGCCGCTCCGGAGCAGTAGGGCGGCGCCATGAATGGCTCTCCATCGCTCAGGCCCAGATAGGTTTGGGAGGGAGGTCTGTGGCCGGTCCAGATATCCACGACGTCCTCGTAGCTCATCGGGATGCCCAGCGCCTGGGCGCCTGAGGCCCAGCCCCGGCACAGGGTCAGGATTTCGGGGGCGTAGATTTGAAGCTGCTCCTCCCATTTGTGCAGGCAGGACAGCTCCTCGTCCGTGAACAGCTTGCCGGCTTTCCGCTCCAGGATCCAGGAGCCGTAAATTTCCACCAATTGCTGGGCATATTGGACGCCCATCTCAAAGTCGGAGCCTTGCAGGATGACGACCGGATTGATCTCGGGAACCAGGGGCGCGCCGTTGGCGAATTGGATTTCCGCGCCGTTTATAGTCAGCGGCGTCTCGGCAAGATTCAGCGGTGTCTGCGACCAGGCCTTTACGGCTTCGAGAAGCTGTTCGCTGTGCGTTTTACTCTCCTGGATCATAGCGAAAGCATTTTTCCAGTTCTTGTTTACTTCGTCTTTTGTTTTCGCCTCCATCGCGCACGCGGCAAGCCATTTCCCCTGGACCAGCTCGACCATCACCTGGTTGAATTCTTTCACCCGGGGGGCGTACATCGGATCGCCCACGGTTCGTTTGCCCAACTCCATATTGGCTAAAGCAAGATTGGTTCGGACGGCGTAAAGCTGTTTCGAGGCTCGGAAGGCGCGGGTGTTTTTCGCAATGAACCGGGTGTATTTCAATAGCGTATTTAGAGATTCTTTGAGTGTCATCGCATTTTTCTCCTATCAAAGTAGACCGGATGAGCCGTTATTCCCAGTCAATCCGCTTGACCAGCAGGATCGGCAGGCCAAGGTTCACCAGGGTTTGCAGCATGCCGATCAGGCTGGATTGGTCCGGAATTTCTCCGTATAACCGCGTAATCGGTTGATCCTGTTCCGATCCATTTTGAATTTGTATCTCCGGGAACCACTCTGACCAATGTCCGCCTAAAGTTCCCAGCACGCTGATTTCGTAAGTCGCTTTATCTTTCATAAATATTTGTCCTTTATTATCGAGACCGTATCGTTCTTTCTGGCTTCAGGATACCGGCTTGGGCATGTTAAGCGCATCGTCCGAATGTGTTAACCGGGCAGTTAAAAGCAATGGCTTTATAAATAAATCGTGAATTTTTAGCCGTCCGCCCGCAAACGGGCGGACGGCCAAAAATTCACG
>DBMK01000208.1 GCA_002298885.1 Anaerolineaceae bacterium UBA700 | reverse complement strand
TCGTGACCATTCGTTAAAATTCGCGTAATTCGTGGAAAAGTATTACTTCATTATTTTATTGAACAACCCTTGCAGCTTTCCCACTGGGCGGGAGCCGGTGACGTGGCCGGTCTGGCCGTTGACGACGACCTCGTAGCGCTTCTCCTCAAGGGTGTAATGGGTGAGCCAGGCCGGCAGCAGCACCAGCTTGAACGACTCGACCAGGATGCCCAGCGAGCTGAAATTGAGGTCGCGCACCTTGTCGTACAGCAGCTTGTTCTTGACCTTGGCCTGCTCCTTTTGGTAGGCGGACTGGCGCGCTTCCAGTGAGGCGTCCCCGACCGTTTTCTGGTAGGTCTCGGCCGGCCAGTCGGCCAGGTACTTCTCTTCGTAGGGCACCAGCCCGGCCAGGTCGTAGCACGACAACTCGGCCCGGCACACTTCTGACAGGCGCTGGCTGGCCGGGATGAGCAGGTCGTTGTAATACACCAGTTCCAGGTCCACCCGCTTCTCCCAAATATCCTTGCCGGTCAACTGGTCCCGGCCCACCTTCATCCAGCAGCGCCAGTCCACCTGGCCGCCCAGGTCGAAAGTCCAGGCCGGCAGGTACAGGCCGCGCCCGTTCGCCACGCGCACGGGGGAAGCGAACTGCTGTTGCTGGAACCACCCGCGCAGGGCCTGCTGGGCCTCTTTTTCGCCGATAACGAAGGGAATGACGCCCTCGGGGGCCACCAGCTCGCGGGCCTGGCTTTCCTTGACCACATAGGCCGACTCGCAGTAAGGGCAGGTGAGGGTGAGCTGCTGCGGCGGCATAAGGAAGGTGGCGCCGCAGCCCTGGCAGGCGAACACCTGCTGCTGTACCGGCTTCAGGTGGCCGCGCCCGTTGGCCATGGCCACGGTGAAATCTTCCTCGGCCAGTCCGCCGCCGGCGGCCGTTTCGGCCGCCTTTTTGGCTTTTTCGGCCCGCTCGCGCCCCGAGCAGTATTCGCAAAACAGGCCCTGCCCGTCCGGGGTGTAGACCATGCGCCCGCCGCAGTTGGGGCAGATGAAGCGTTTGGCGTCGGCGGCGGCTGCGCCCACCGGCGCCGGGCGGGCCGCCAGGCGGTCGGGGTCGACGATTTTGGTGGGGTCGAGCTTGCCGTCGAGTATGGCCATTTGGCGCCGGACGCGCGGCTCGCTGGGATCGATCGCCAGCACCTGGGCGATCAGCTCGCGCTTCTCCTCAGGGGTCTCGGCGATTTCGGCCAGGTACACCAGGGCGTCCACGCGCTGGTCGTATGGCGGGTCCAGGTTCAGCATCCTTTTCAGGTAGCGCCGGCCCATGGAAAAATCTTTGTCTTTGATGGCGGCCATGCCGCGCACCAGCAGATCACGGGTTACGTCGAAGTCGGGCATAGGAAGTTTAAAGTTTACAGTTCACAGTTTACAGTAGGTTGGGTTGAGCGCAGCGAAACCCATCAACGGCGTGAAACGTGAATACCACCTCGTTCCTTCAATATCTTAGCATAATTTATCCAGGCCGTACTTGACAGCATATTTACAATTTGGGAATTTTTCTTTTCTCCCCTTCCCTGATGAACATTAACAAAACAGCACCGTAACTTCAGTTTTGTCCACCTGAGACGCCTGGGGTTAAAAACCCCAGGCTGCCCAAAATCCAAGTCGGCCAAGGCCGACTTAAAGGTCACGCGCCTATTCAGCCCGCCTTGGCGGGCTTGGGTTCTCTTAGCCTGGCGGCTTCGCGAAGCACCCTGTGGGTTAGCCCCAGGCGGTATAAGCATGCACGAAAGATTAGGTTACGGTATTTATTTGTTAAAAATCATAAGGGAAGGGGGCCGGGGGTTAGGTCTAAATCGATACCACCTCCGCCTCGGGCAGGCCGCGCTGGAGGTCGGCGGAGAGCAGGATGACGGCCAGGCCGCGCTGGCCGGAGCCGAGCGAGACCTCTTCCTCGGCCAGGACGCTGCGGTCGAGCAGGATGCGCACCGGGGCCGGCAGCCCAAAGGGAGATACCGAGCCGATCTTGTAGCCGGTGACCTGCAGCACCTCTTCGGGCGTGGCCAGGGTGAGGCGGCGCTGGCCCAGGTGGGCGCGCAGAGCCGGCCAGGAGATCTGGCGCGGGCCGGCGACCAGCGCCATCACGTACACGTCATCGGGCAGGCGGAAAAGGATAGAGCGCACCACCTGCTCCGGCCGCTCGCCGCGCTCGGCGGCAGCCTGTTCGAGCGATTCGACCGGCCCGGCATGCTGGAACAGGCGGTAGGGAATGCCCAGGGCGTCGAGGTGGCGGGTGACGGGTGTTTCGGTCATGGTTGGATGCTGGAATTACAATACAACCCGGTACCGTACCCGGCCTTACCCAGGTCCGCTGAATAAGCTTGGGTGCGGATTACCCACGGCCCCTCGGGCTGCCAGGGGGCCTTCGATCTTGAAACCGCAACCAAGGCATACTGCTGCTTGATTTGCTCTTTAAAGTCGAGCAGCCCGGCCATAACTGGCTCGCCGGCCGCATCTATCCCGGTGGATAGAATACAATCCGGGTGTTTGGACAGGATATAGGCCGGATCGAATTTTTCATGCCCGATCGTGCCCACGCCGGTGGGAATATCCAGGTGGGCGATGTGCGCATCGGTCAGCCCAAACATATCCAGGGTGTAAAAGTTGGTGTAGAAGGGGATAATTCCGGCCGCATCGGCGGCCAGGGTCGTCTTCGCCGGGAGGTTGGCCTTCATCCACAGGGCCAATTCCTTCCAGGATTGCATCTGGTTCGCAAAGGCGCTCATCGTATCTGCAAGTACGGGCCCCGAAAGGCCTAAAATAAGGCCCAACAGGGCGGCCAACCCCAAAATGCGCCCGGCAAAAATAATCCACTCTGCGGAACGGATCCACCCGGTAATCGCCCACAGGCCCTGGATGGCCAGGAGTAGATTGAACGCCAGCGCCGGCATCAAGAAGCGCGGGCCGAACCAGATCACAAAATCGCCTCCAACATAAATAAAATATGCGAACGTAATGAGGGTAATCCCCCACCCAAACCGCACGATGCGGGAGCTGCGCAAGGACGGGATCGAGAATAAGCTCAACCCCAGCACCGGCCAATAAAACCATTCATCCAGAATCCACTTTAACTCGCTCAGGCCGCGCCCCAGCCTCTGCAAGCTGAAACCGGAGGCCTTGGCATAGTACGTATTGGGAAAAAGGTAACCATAATAGGCGTAGCGCCAGATAAAATAGGGCAGATACAGCGCCAGGAAACCGCCGATCAAGCGTACCAAATCCTTCTTGCGCCTTTCGGCAGAAGCCAGCGTCAAAAGCGCAGCAAACCCGAAATACAGGACGCCCTCCGGCCGGCATAAGGCGGCCAAAGCGAACAGCAGGCCCGTAATAAATGGTTTTCCGCTAAAGAGGTAAGCGTATGCAGAAAGCGTGACCAGGAAAACAAACAGCATCGTCTCCATGCCCGAGACCACAAAGCGCGCCTGCGATCCCATTGCCGTGAAGGCCAGCACGGCCCCGGCAACAGCCCACCATTTGTGGGGGGCCCCCTCCAGGGCGCGGTCGGCAAGCGTCAGGACCAGGTACAGCGTCCCCACCGCGCTCAGGCCGCCCAGCACCACCGAGCTCGGGCCCACGTCCAGCCCCAGCTTGATCGACCCCGCCAGTAAAACGGTCCACAGAAAATTGGTATAGCCCTCCACTCTTTCGCCGGGGTTAAAAACCAGGCCCAACCCGCCGGCTAAATTATGCGCGTAACGGAAGCTGATGAAAGCGTCGTCCAGCAGCAGGTTGGGATTATTCAATAAAAGAATCCGGATCAATAAAACGGACAACCCTGCAAAAAAGATTCCCCCGCCGAGAATTTTTGCAGGTTCTCCGATTTTTGAGGCGGCTGTTTCCATATACCTAGCGCGGTTTCAGCGAGTCGATGGCCGGCTGGAAGATGGACGCATACAGGGCGTCGTGCTGCGAGAAGGGCGACTGCATCAGCACCACGTAGGCGTGGTTGTTGCTCTCGGCGATGGCCAGGTCCATCTGCGATAGGGCGTAGCCGCCCGAATAGAGCGTGAAAGTCAGGCCGTTGGGCGTGGCGCGAGTCTGGCCGGTGGAGTTGAGGACAATACCCATCGACTGGAATTGGCTTTTCATGAATTGGAGGTACTGCTCGGCTGTAACTGGCTGGCTCAGGAGCATTAGATAGGAGGGATCGGTGGCGTCGCCGGTGGGGCTGTACAGGCCGGGCACGCCGCTCACCGGACGCCAGTTGTTCGGCACCAGGCCGGAGATGCCCAGGGTGCTGTTATCGAATGGCACCAGGTCGACCTTCACGCTCTGGCCGGGCCCGGAAAACGGCAGGGTCATATCCTTGATGCAGGTGGGGCTGGGAGCCGCGGCGGGGTTGTCGAAGAACGTCAGCGCCGCCCGGCGGGGACAGTCCTCGCTCACGCTGGCGCCGTGGCTGGTGTCGGGGAACTCGATGAAAGTGCTCTTGCTGAGCGTGCTGGCCACCAGCTTACCCCACGCCGGAGGGGTCACCGGGTCGAACTGCTCGGAGATCACCAGGGTGGGCACGTCGCTCTTCACCGGCTGGTCCTGGCTGGCCGGAGCCGCCGGGACGCCCCAGGCCTTGCACAGGTCGAAGGGCCCCTGGGGCGTGCCCTGAGAGTCGCCCAGCTCGGGGTACTGCTTCAGAGCCGCCGCAAAGGCGGCCTCGTTCGAGAAAGGCACCTCTTCGGCGCAGTTGACCGACATGTACATGCCCCAACTGGTGTCCTTGTCGGAGGCCATGAAGAAGGTGTTGAGCTGGGCCACCGGGCTCAGGTCGCCCTGGCTGGCCTGGTATATGACCTGCGGCAGTTCGGGCAGGAAGCTGGTGACGTAGAGGGCCTGGAAGATCACCCCCACCAGCGAATCGCCGTTGATGAGGAAATCGACCTGCTTGCCGCTGAGGCCCTGGATGCCCATATCCGGCAGGGTGGTCTGGACCTTGACCGGGGTCTGGTTGAGCTTTTTGACCGTGTCGTAGAAGACGGTCTTGAGGTTGGGGTAGGTGGCATTGCAGCCCGTGTCGGCGGCGCACGAATCGAACAGCTCATTGAGGGCGCGCACCGTGTTACCCGGCTGCTCGGCGAACTTATCCACCTGGGGCGGGAGGTTGCCGTCGATCACCGTGGAGCGCACGCCCTGGGGGAACTGGCGCAGGATCTCGAGCGCCAGGCGGGTGCCGTAAGACACGCCGTACAGGTTCCACTGTTTGTAGCCCAACACCTGGCGCAGGTCCTCGAAATCGGCGGCGCTCTCGGCGGAATTGTAGGCAGCCAGGTTCACGCCGGCCTTGACCAACCGGTCGCGGCAGGCCTCGAAGGCCGTATTGGAGCGTTGGTCGGCATCGGCCGCCGAGAGGTCAAGCGGCAGCACGTCCACCTCCTCCTGGATCACTTCGGGGCAGTCGAGGGCGGGCTGAGAGTAGCCGGTGCCGCGCTGGTCCACCAGGATCAGGTCGCGCTGGGCCATGAAGGGTCCAAAGACCTTGTCGGCT
Organism: Anaerolineaceae bacterium UBA700; assembly: GCA_002298885.1. The sequence continues at coordinate 1,281 of DBMK01000208.1, read as the reverse complement.
ACGTCGCCGTAGGCGCGCAGGGCGCTGCCGCCGGGGCCGCCCTCCAGGTAGACGATCGGGTCGGGGGCGGGGTTGGCGGCCTTGGTCTTGTAGATGGCCACCGCCAGGCGCAGGGTGTTGCCGCCGGCAGCGCCGGGGGCAGGGGTAGCGGCCCCCTGACCCGCCTGCGCCGACCGAATTTCAGGCACCACCAGGAAACCGCATTCCACGCTGATGCCGGAGGGCGGGGTGAAAGGACAGTCGCCCTTATCGAAGCGCGGCACTGCGGTGTTTTGCGTCTGGCAGGCGGCGAGGAGGAGGGGGAGGAAGAGGAGGGGGAAGATATGGCGGAATGAGGGAGGGAAATTTCGAACGACAGATTGAAAATTAGGGAACATTGGATTTTTATTTTCGATTTTAGATTTTCGATTTGGGTCTGTTAGGGGAAATCATATCATTTTTTAGAGTTAAAATCAGCGGTCCTTATGAAAATTTCAGATTAGGAATTGAATTTGAAAAACAAATATTGTAATCACATTTAAATGAAATACTACTTGTGCAAAGTTGCAAAAGGGAGGAACTAATTTGTTTTCTAAATCAATGCTGAAATTTCTGCCATGTAGCGAGTGGAGTCGTGAAACAAACTTTGCCACCCGATCCAATCATCTTTTTGTAAAAGGTTTCTTCATCAATTCCACTCGCGGACATTAATGTGAGTGAACTTGTGGTAACACTTATCCCTAAATCGACGTAATCATTGGTTGAGTATAGATTATCACTTTGCTGGATAAGAAAATTAGGATTATCACTAATCCTATTACCTTGATATCCCTGACGAAGGTCTGTAGGGCAAAACTCTAAGAGATCATTCCCTTTCAGGAGGGCATTTCCTTCGTAATTAGCGATAAACCACAAATCGTCGATATGATAATTAAAATCTAAAATATAAGGATAGAGATCCGATGAATAAGGAGAAAGGATGACTCCAATGTTAACCTGCGTTGGCACCCCCAATGTGGATAAAATCGCTTTCGGTGAAAACTGTTTAGCAACAATTGCATCCTTCAGCCAATTATTAAAACCAAACGATAATAGTTTTATTTCATTATCATGAATATAAACCCTTATCCCAATATCAACTGATTGTCCCATTGTTGAAAACAAATAACCATATGCCTCGAGGCTATACTTTGGGTAGGGAAAGGCGATAGGAATTTCTTTTCCTAGATAGGAAAATAAACCACCCGCGTCATCCCACTTCGTTTTCCCTGGGGTTATTTGACCTTCCCCCGAATCAGTGGA
>DBMK01000207.1 GCA_002298885.1 Anaerolineaceae bacterium UBA700 | reverse complement strand
GCCTGGCTTCGCCAGGCGGAAATCCGTAAAAAATTTATTCTTTTTTGGCTTCGAGCTCTTTCTTGCGAGCGTCGATGATTTCCTGGGTGATGAAGGAGGGTACGACCTCGTAGTGGTCGAACTCCATCGTGAAATACCCCCGGCCGCCGGTGAAGGAACGCAGTTGGGTGGTGTAGCGCAGCATCTCGACCAGCGGAACCTGGACGGTGATGGTCGAGTGGCCCTTCTCGCTGTCCATGCCCTGGACGCGCGCCCGGCGGGTGTTCATATCGCCCAGCACGTCGCCCATGTTCGATTCGGGGACGATCACCTTGACGTTCATGATCGGCTCGTACAGCACCGGGTTGGATTCCATGAAGGCATTCTTGAAGGCCTCGCGCCCGGCAATTTCAAAGGCGATTGGCTTGGAATCGACCGGGTGCTCTTTGCCGTCGTAGACCGAGACCTTGACCCCGGAGATGGGGTAACCGGCCAGAATGCCTTCCTTCATGACTGCCAGGATGCCCTTCTGGATCGATGTGGAGTAGCTTTGGGAGATGGAGCCGCCAAATACGTCCCAATCGAACTCGAAATCCTCCTGGCTGGGCTCGACGCGCAGCCACACCTCGCCAAACTGGCCGGAACCGCCGGTCTGTTTCTTGTGGCGGTGCATGCCCTCGCCTTTCTTGGTGATCGTCTCTTTGTAGGGCACCTTGGGTTCTTCGGTGGTCAGGCCCACCTGGAATTTGCTTTCGGCCCGGCGGATGGCGACGTCGATGTGCTGGTCGCCCATGCCCTGCAGGATGGTCTGCAGCGTGGCCGATTCCTGGTGCCAGGTGAGGGTCATATCTTCCTCGCACAGGCGGGTGAGGGTGGGGCTGATCTTGGTCGAATCGCCCATCGTCTTAGGCAGGATCGCAACCTGGTAGAGCGCGGAGGGATAAACCGGGATCGGCAGGGTTAGCGGGTGGGCCCGGTCGGTAATCGTGTTGGTGGTCGAAGTCTCGTTCAACTTGGGAACCACACACAGGTCGCCGGCGTGCACGGTTTTGACTGCGAATGTCTCCTTGCCGCGCGGGATGCTGAGCGTGCCCAGGCGCTCTTCAACGCCCTTGGTCTGGTTCCAAATGCGGCTGTCCGAGTTGAGCATGCCGGAATAAATGCGGAAATAGGTCTGCTTGCCCACGAACGGGTCGGCGGTGGTCTTCCAGACGTAGGCGGCCAGCGGTCCGGAGTCGGCCGTGGTCAGTGTAACCTCACCGTCCTTGTTTTTAGCAACCGGGGCGGGGGCGTCGGCGGGGGAGGGCATCAGGCTGACGATGGCGTCCAGCAGGGGGATTATGCCGATTTCACCCGCGCCGGAGCTGGCGAACACGGGGATGAACCCGCCGCTGCGCACGATCTTGCGCAGGCCGGCCAGAGTCTCCTCGGGGGACAGGTCTCCGTTTTCGAAATACTTTTCCATCAAGGCGTCTTCGGCCTCGGCGGCAGCTTCTACCAGGGCGGTGCGGCCCTTATCGGCGGCTTCCTTGAATTCAGGTGGAATCTCAGAGGCGGTCTTGCCATCGCCTTTGAGGGCCTTCATCGAGAGCAGGTCGATCACGCCCTTGAATGCCGATTTTTCTCCCCAGGGAAGCTGGAGCGGCAGCAGGCGGGTGTCGAGGAATTCTTGAACTGAGTCCAACGCCTTTTGGAAATTGGCGTTTTCCCGTTCCATCTTGTTGATCACCAGGAAGGTGGGCAGCTTGAACTGGTCGATGTAGCGGAAGGCCAGCTCGGTGCCAACTTCCAGGCCGGCAACCGAATCGATCAGCACGATCACACCGTCGGCCACACGCAGGGCCGAAATAACTTCGCCGACGAAGTCGGTGTAACCCGGCGTGTCGAGGAAATTGATCTTGGTGTCCTTGTATTCGACCGGGACGACGGACGTATATAATGAAATCTTACGCCGGATCTCTTCTTCGTCGAAGTCGGAAACGGTAGTGGCGTCGTCGATCTTGCCCAGGCGCGTGGTTGCGCCCGTGGTATGCAGGAACGCCTCAGTGAGCATGGTTTTACCCGAGCTGGAATGTGAAGCAAGCGCGATATTGCGGATGAACGGAGTGGTATACTCTTTCATGAAAGAATCCTTCTGATCCTGCTAGGTTATGGCAATAGTGTATTTTAAAGGAAAGAGACGATATTGTCCAGAAGAGAGGGGGGACGAGAGTAGAGGATAGAGGAAAGAGAATGGAGAGTAGGGAGTAGAGAGTAGAGAGTAGGGAGGAGAGTGTTGCCCGGGTGATTCTTGAAATCGAAAATCTAAAATCGAAAATCGAAAATTCTTTTCCTTCCGGATGAATAATTTCCGCTCGTGGCTTTCATATAATTTACGCTATTATTTCAGTCGCCCCCCATGGGATACGGGTGTTTCTCCCCCTGAGCTGATAAAATACATAGCTGAGAATACGGCGGGGCGGGCGCTGGATTTGGGCTGCGGCACCGGCACCAATTTGCTCACCCTGGCCCAGGCCGGCTGGCAGGTGACGGGGATCGATTTTGCCGCCGAGGCCATCCGCCGGGCGCGCCGGCGCTTTGCCCGGGCCGGCCTGCAAGCGGACCTGCACGTGGGCGACGTGACCCACCTGGAAGCGCTGAGCGGTCCGTTCGACCTGGCGCTGGATATCGGCTGCTTCCATTCGCTGGGCGAGGATGGGCGCCGGGATTATTTATCCGGCTTGCTGCGGCTGCTGCGCCCGGGTGGGACGTGGCTGGTCTATGCCCACTGCGCCAGCCCGGCCGCGCTTTACGGCCTGAGAGAGGCCGAAATTGCGGGGATTGCCACCGCCCTGCGCCTCGCCTCCCGCGCCAACAGCTCCGACCGCCGCGGCCGCCCGTCAGTCTGGCTGGAATTTAAAAAATAAGAGGTTTTAGTTTGTGGTGTTTTTATCCCGTAACCGGGACAAAAACACCACAAATTAAAACCTCTTATGGATAGATTTCGTTGAGCATGGGTTCGTAGAAGCAGCGGCAGCCGTTGGGCTCGGAGCAGCCGGAGATGGGCAGCGCGGGCACCTCGGTCTTGGGGTAGGTGCCTTCCACGGCCCGGCAGGCCGGGCAAGAATCATCCGGCACCACCAGCCGCACATTGACCACGCGCGGGTTTTCCTGGAACTTCTTGAGGGCAACGGCAGTCGTCGAGAACTGGCGCAGGTCCGCGCCGCAGCCAGGGCAAACCAGGGCGGCATCCGCCGATTGGGTATGGCACTTCGAACAAATTTGCACTGTTTATCCTCCCAGGAGCAATGATTGAGCCCAGCCCGTATGGGGTAAATTCTGCTCCATCATGCGAACGATGGCGTAATTTTACTACATTACGCACGCTGCCGCTTCAGACCTAACCCCCCGGCCCCCTTCCCTGAAGGGAA
>DBMK01000315.1 GCA_002298885.1 Anaerolineaceae bacterium UBA700 | reverse complement strand
TCGCTTATGAAAATTCAATTACGCTTGAGCAGTTTAACCGCCCGCTCCAGGCTCAGGAAAAACGCAACGACCAGCAGCAGCAGGACGGCGAAGGGGATTGGGAAGCGCAGGACCAGCCCGGCACCAGCCAGCGACAGCCCCAGGCCAAGCGCCAGCGCCAGGGAGAGGAAATGCTGGCTTTCCAAGAGCGACATTGAGTCTGAAGGGGAGCTGTGCCGGGCCTGGCGCCGGAAGTGGTCCAGGTCCCAGTACGCCAGGGCGGCCACCGAGCCGGCGAGCATGAAGAACGGGGAGGCGCTGGACAGCATGCCGGCCGCGGCCAGCACGAGGAAGGCGGCGTACACGCCGCTCGCCAGCCTGCCGGTCACTTTATTTTTCCAATGCAGTACACCCGCAGAAACGATGACCCCGGCGGCTAAAACGACCAGGCAGGCCAGCAGCCCGGCCCACTGGCCAACCAGGGCGTAGCCGCCTGCCAGGCAGGCCGCGGCTACGATCAGACTGGCGAAGCAAAGGATGCTGCGCGGGGTCATGCCGGGCCTCCGCTGCGCCGGGCGCGCAGGTTTGCGCGCACCAACCCGGCGGAAATGGCACTGGAAAGCGGCTGGTCCACCTGCCAATCGATCACCTGCACGCCCATGCGCAGCAGCCGGGTGAGCGAAAGCCGGCGTTCCAGGCGCGCCGCTCGCTGCGACAGGGCTTCCGCTGCGCCGGGCGCGGCGCGGAGCGCCGCCCAGGACACGGGGTCGGGGCTGACTAGCAGGATAGAGTAGCCAGACGACTTGAGCAAATGGTAAATGCGCCCGTCATCCGGCGCCAGCGGGCTGATGACCACGATCTGAGAATGGCTGGGGAACAGGCGCACCGGCAGGTATTTGATACTCTCCAGCGAGAAGTTTAAACCGCACCGGGTCTGGGCCAGGCAGCGCAAAATACGGTTGAGCTGCACTTTGCCGTAGCCCGGGAACAGGCGGGTGAGAGTTTCACCGCTCACCAGCAGGCTGACCCGGTTGCCCTCGCGCAGAAAGGATTCGGCCAGGGCGGCGGTGGCGCGCACGGAGTGCTCGAACAGGCCGTCCTCCCCGGGGACCTGCTCGGCCAGCGGGCGGGCGTCCAGGATCAGGCCGATGTCGACGATCTCCTCGCGCTCGAATTCCTTGGTAAAAAAATGGTTGGAATGGCGGGCGCTCAGGCGCCAGTTAATCCAGCGCAGCGAATCGCCCGGCTGGTAGGGGCGCACGCCCCAGAAATCGGTGCCCGGGCCGGCCAGCCGGGCGGGGGTGGAGCCAGGCGAGGGCAGGGTATCCGCCGGGCGGAGGGAAATATGGCGCAGCCGGGGCGCAGTGGGCCGCGCCAGCACCTCGCCCGGCGCCGGGATCTCGAACCGGACGGGGAACAGGTCGAACGGGTCGCCGGTAACGACCGGGATGGACTGCCAGGCATAGCGCCCGCGGGGCGCCCGGAAGACGTAGCTCAGCCGGGCAACTCCTCCGGCGGGCAGAGCCGCTAGCAGCTCCGCATCGCCTTCGACGACCTGGGCAGATGGCGGCAGCTGGTCGGCGACGCGCAGGCTGCGGATGAGGCCGCCTTCGTTGGCAAGGCTGACCTGGACCTCCACCGGCAAGGAGGCCGCAACCCGGTTCCTGGAAACGGTGCGCTCGGCGCGCAGACGCGGCGCGCTAGGGGATTGGAGGATTCCAACCCCCAGGTAAGCCAGCAGGGGCAGGGCCAGCAGCGCCAGGTCCCCGCTGCGCAACATCAGCGCAGCCAGCACCAGGGCGCAGGCCAGCAATGCGGTGAACAGCCCCCGGTTACTCATGCTCTGTATTGATCACCGGCACGGCGACCGACTGGACAATCTGCTCGACCAGGGAGGTGTCCGCCTTCTGCGTGCCCCACAGGTCGGGCTCCAGGATCAGGCGGTGCCCCAGGGCTGCTTCGGCAAACAGCTTGACGTCGTCCGGCAGGACGTAGCCCCGGCCCTGCATGGCGGCCCAGGCGCGGGATAACTTGAGCAGGGCCAGCGAGCCGCGCGGGCTGGCCCCAACCACCACCTGGCGATGGCGGCGGGTCTTTACGGCCAGGTCGACGATATAGCGCTCGATATCTGGGTCCACGAAGACCTCTTCCACCGCCTGGCGCATGGCCAGAAAATCGGGCGGGGTGAGGACGGCTTGCAGAGCGAAGGCGTCCTGCTTGCGGGCGCGGCGGCGCTTGAGGATTTCGTGTTCTTCCTCCGGACTGGGATAACCGATCGACAGTTTGACCATGAAGCGGTCGAGCTGAGCCTCGGGGAGCGGGAAAGTGCCCTCGTATTCGATCGGGTTTTGGGTGGCGATGACGATAAAGGGGCTCGGCAACGGCCGGGTTTCGCCCTCGATGGTCACCTGGTATTCCTGCATGGCCTCGAGCAGGGCGGACTGGGTCTTGGGCGAGGCGCGGTTGATCTCGTCCGCCAGCAGGATATGGGTAAAGATGGGGCCTTTGCGCAGCTCAAAGCGGTTCTGGCTGCTGTCAAAGATGTAGCCGCCGGTAATGTCGCCTGGGAGCAGGTCGGGGGTGAACTGGACGCGTTTGAACTCCAATCCCAGGGCGGCTGCAAAGCTGGTGGCGATGAGGGTCTTCGCCAGCCCCGGGTAATCCTCGAGCAGGATGTGCCCGCCGGAGGAAAGGAACACAGCCAGCATCTTGCTCAGCGCCTCTCTTTTGCCGACAATGGCTTTTTCCACTTCATCGAGGATGCGCGCAGATAAACCGGCTACCTGGTCGATGGTGAGGGCAGGCTCAGTTTCAATTGTCATCTTTCATCTCCATCTTGATGCAGATCTTTTCAAATGCGGCGCGCCAGAATTTGCGCCTACTGCGTGGGAAAATACCTCGACTCGATATAATCGAGGATTTCTTTTATCATCTCATCGGATGCATACAGGCTTTTACCCTGCAGTTTGGCCAATCCCGCCCGGGCCGAGCCAGCGAGCCGTTTCCAGGCGGGTTCAGGCCGGGCCGCAGCGGGGAACAGGAAGGCGTGCAGCCGCGCCGGCAAAGGCATCTGCCCGCTGCGCAAGGCCTCGCGCACTTCCGCCGGGCTGCCCCGGTTTTCCAGGGTATAGGTCGACACCAGCAGGTCGAGCAGGGCCGTGTTGAGCGCCTGCGAGTGCGCATCCCGGTGAGAGAGGGCGACCAACTGGCGCCAGTATTTCACCCGGTCGACGGGCAGGTCTTTTTCGATCACCGGGCGGCGCAGATATTCTTCGCGCTGCGGGGGGACGAGGCGCACGACCAGGATTACAGCCAGCAGGAGCGCCAGGCCCCAATAGACGCCCTGGTCCACGCTCATCAGGATGCGCAGCAGCAGCCAGAACACGATGGTGAGCGGTTCCAGGATCGAAGAAATAAGGAAATCACGGAAAACGATTCCCAGGACGAGCAGCCCGGCCAAAATGGCGATGATGATTGAGGTCTTTCCAGGTTTAATCATTCTGCCGGACTCCCTGGCCCAAGAAGCGGGTGATGGCGGTGAGGCTGTCTACGGCGGCCTCTTCTTCCGGCGCGCCCAGGGGAACGTGGCCGTAGCGCACCGCCTCGAAAAGGCGGGTGAGCTGGCGGACCGGCGCGGCCGGCACACCCCTTGCCGCAAGCAGGCTTTCAAATTCACGTGGGGTCATGTCCGGCCCGCGTTCCAGGCCGGCCTGCGCCTGCAGGGCCAGGCTCATCTGCAGGTAGCAGCGCAGGATGACGCTCTTCAGGTCCTGGCCTGCCTGGAGCGCCCGGACAGCCTGCTCGGCCTCGTCTAAAAGCGGGTCGATGGCCGGAAGGCGCAGGGAGCGGCGGTAGAAGTACACTCCGCCGGCAGCCAGCAGCACAAGCAACCCGGCGCCCACCAGCCAGATCAGGCTGGGGGGCGGACTGCCGATCGGAGCAATGCTGTACGTGAGGCCGGTTTGACCGGCTTTCCCCTGCTCGGGCGGCAGCGTGGTTGGGGCCGCCGGGAGAAAGGATGGTATGAGCAGGAACACCGCCACGCAGGCGACCAGGATGAGCGCCAGCCGGGCAATCTTCTTCCAGTCAGCGCGGCATAAGAGGAGGTAAAGGATATAGGGCAAGAGCAGGCAGATGGCCAGCGCCAGGCTGCCCTTGAGCAGCGGCAGCCCCACGGATTCAACGGCAGGCGCGGCAGACTGTGCTTGGGTGGGTGTGTCTGGTTGGCTTGCGGCGCCCGGAATGGGCAGGCCGGGTTCCAGTTTTAAATAGGGCAGCCCGGCGGCGATCAGCAGGACCGCCAGCAGCGCAAATCCAACGAGGAAAAGAGTCTGTTTCTGTGTCTGCCTATCCAAGATTCAGCCCAACCAGCCGCCACAATAATAACAGAAAAACCAGTGCCAACCCGGCCAGGCTGAGAGCGGTGTAGTGAACCCGGGCAGCCAGAGTCCACCAACGCCGGCGCCAGAGGGGCAGGCTCAAGCCCACCAGCCCCAGGACGCAGACCGCCAACGCAAACGGCGCGTGAAAGATGAGCCTCTGCCAGGCCGGCACGTCCAGCCAGCCCAGGAATCCGGAATAGATCAGCATTGGATAGATGACCAGCAAGGCGATGGAGAGGATGCCGAACAGACTGCCCAGGGCTGCCAAAATCGAGGCCGCCAGTCCCCAGCGCCCGGGTTGGTTTTCCGGGGCTGTAAGCATGGATTTAGCCCGCCGGCGCAGTACAGGCGCGACGGGCAGAGTCAGCAATGTGGCCAGGAAGATCGCCGCGCACAGCCCCAGGACGGCCACTTGCCAGGGCATCAGGCCGGATTCGACCCGGTACAGGCGGATGTTGGCATAGGTGAGGACCGGGCCGCGGAAATCGAGCGCCTCACCGTTATCGGCGAAGAACAGGCCCGGAGCGACTTCAGTGAGCTTGTATTCGCCGTAAGCCTTGACGTCCTGCATGTCCACGTACAAATTCCCGGATAAACTATAGACCCGGGAAGGAGGAGAAGCAGGGTTCATCACATTCCAGTTGAGAGCTTTGTACTGGCCGGTATAACCGGCCCAACGCGCCGCGTCCTGCTGACTGGCGGGCATGGCGTGGCTGGCAATCAAATCCTTCAGGCCGGCCGGCGGCCGGAAATGTCCATCACCATCTGAAACCGGAGATTTGGAATCCAATCTCTGCAGCCGATCCTGGTAAGGAGAACCCGGAGTAGAGAGCACGTCATCCAGAATTTGCAGCGCCAGGGTTCCTTGCAGGTCATTATCGGTGCTGTTCATCAACAGGCTGATGCCGAGCTTAAGCTCGGGCAACCAGAACAAATCTGAGAGGAAGCCGAAACCCCCGCCGCCATGCATGTAAAGGACCGGATATTTGTAGATATTGCGGCGCGTGCGGGCGATCCCCAGGGCATACCCTTCTGGACTGCCTTCGTTCGGAGCCGGTACGGTGTACATCTCATTCAACAGATCCGGGTTGAGCAGTTGCCTGCCGTCGACCGCGCCGAGGTTGATGTGGAACTGGATGAAGCGGGCCATGTCGTTGGCGCTGGCGTAAAATCCTCCGGATCCAGGGATCGGAATGTACACCGGCACGCTGGGCAGGGGATTCGAATGTCCGACGGCCCGGTGCGGGTTGGTGGCGATGGCGGCCATGTCAAACGAACTGTTAGCCATGCCCAACGGCTGGAGCAGCTTTTCGCTAACGTACTGCGCAAACGGTTTGCCCGACACTTTTTGAAGGATGTATGCCGCCAGGTCGAGCCCCAGGTTTGAATATGTATATCCAGAACCGACCGGTATCCTCAGCCAGGTGTCAGAAATACTGCGGATGTGCTCTTCGAACGTCGGCGTACCCAGATCGTAATTGTTGCCCACCGGCGCCTCGTGGGTGAGGCCGGCGGTGTGGCCGAGCAGACTACGCAAGGTGATCTTACGCTCGGGATGCTCCTCGAAAATGCTGTGGACGGTAAAATCCGGCAAATAGGTGGTGATGGGCTCGTCCAGGGCAACCAGGCCGTCCTGGACAGCGAGCATGACCGCAGTGGCGGTGACGGTCTTGGAAGTGGACTGGATTGAAAACATTGTGTCGGGTGTGACAGCGGTTTTCCGGTCGCGGTCGGTGTAGCCGAAGCCATCGGACCACAGGATGCCTTGATCGTCGACGACAGCCAGGGCCAGGCCAGGGACGCCCTGCTCGGCCATCAGCTCGGGGATTTTCTGGCGGTATTTTTCGATTATCCTTGCGTCCAATCCTCCGGGTGGGGTGGCAAGCTTGCCAGAATCGATTGAAGCGTTAACAGCCGGCGCCGGTCCTGCGCCTGCATTAACTGGAACCGAACCAAACACAAACGTGGCCAGGAAGGCCAAAAGGATCAGTATCCGCCCCGAGTTTCTCATTTATAACCCCTCAACCTTTTAGGGTATTGTCCCGCATGGCAGGGCAAACCCTTTGAAATTTTTAATCCAGATCTTTCTTCATGTATATACGTTGGTGGCCCTGCGGAAGTTGCTCCAGCACGCCAAAGACGGAATAGCCGTGCTTTTCGTAGAAGCCCCGGGCCTGGAAGCTCATCGTGTCCAGGTGGGCGTGGCGGCAGCCGCGGCGCAGAGCCTCGGCTTCGGCGGCAGCCAGCAGGCGGCTGCCGAGCCCCTGGCCGCGGGCTTCCTCGGACAGCCAGAGGATATCCACGTGCAGCCAGCCCCAGTACGTTCCCCCCAGCAGGCCGCCGGCAATGGCCCCGTCGGGGCCGCGCAGGAATATGGTCAGCGGCTGATGGTTGTCGTCGGAGGCTTTCTGGCGGTTGAAAGTCCGCAGGCCCTCCTGGACGGCCTGGACTTCCTCGGGAGATGGATTCGATTCAAGCGCGAACGTAAAGGACGGTCCCATGGGATTTCCCTCCTGTTTAATTAAAGCCCATTTTTTCCGACAGGAGCAAAAAATTTTCTAGAGTTTTGGTAGCTATATCGATTTGTTGCCTGGTTATTGACCTAACCCCCGGCCCCCTTCCCTGACCCTTTCAGGGTGCTTCGCGAAGGGAAGGGGGAGCAGAATCTGCAGTATCAATACCTCCCCTCCCCTGATGAATTTTTTCAAATAAATACCGTAACCAAACATTTTCTGCTTGCTTGCACCGCCTGGGGCTAAAGCCGCCAGGCTACGAGAACACAAGCCCGCCGAGGCGGGCTGGAAAGGCCGGCGCCGAATAAGTCGGCCTTGGCCGACTTGAATTTTGGGTAGCCTGGGGTTTTCAACCCCAGGCGTGTCCGTCGGATAAATCGCTTAAGTTACGGTGCTATTTTGTTAAAATTCATAAGGGGAGGGGTCAAATCCCTGGTTCAGGTTATTCTGCGACGATGACCTGATTCCGGCCGCCTTTTTTGGCGACGTACAGGGCGTTGTCGGCGCGGTTGAGCAGCGAAGTCAGGTTGGGGTTTTCGGGGAAAAGGGTGGCAACGCCCATGCTGACCGTGATATCCAGCGGGCCGCTGTCGGTGTCCACCGGACGGGCGTTGATGCTCTTGCAGATGCGGTCGGCGACTCTGCTGGCGTCAGCGGCGGTGGTCTCCACCAGCAGAAACACGAATTCGTCCCCGCCGTAGCGGCCGATGAGGTCCATAACACGCACGTGCTTCATGCAGCGCGCCGCCACCTCCTGCAGCACCTGGTCGCCGGCGATGTGGCCGTAGGTATCGTTCACCGGCTTGAACTGGTCGATATCCAGCATGATGGCGGTGAGCGAATGGCCGAAGCGCCGGGCGCGTTGGAATTCGTGTTCGGCCAGGTTGAGGAAGTTCTTGCGGGTGTGCAGGCCGGTCAGGCTGTCGATGTTAGCGCTCTGTTCGAGGATGCGCGAGCGCTCGATGAGCATGGAGCGCTGGATGGTGAGGGCGGTCTGGTGGCTGATGGCCACCGCCAGTTGGACGTCGTTCTGGTCGAAAGGTCGCGATTCGGGATCGGTCTTGTAGACGTAGATCAGCGCGTCCACTTCCTCTTCAATTAAAACCGGCACGCACAGGATGGAACGAATACGCAGAAGCGTGGCGCTCTGGCTGGGAGGCTGGTCCGGCTGGGCGGAAAGGTCGGGGATGATGACGACAGAACGCTGGTCGATAGCCTGCTGGGCGATGGAGGTGGGAAAGCCCAGCTCGCTCAACTGGCCGAAGGCCTCGGCCAGGATCACTTCGCACTTGTCGGCTCCCATGGACACTTTGAGCAGCTTGGAGACCTCCTGCATGGCGGTCTTGAGGTCCAGGATGGTATTCAGGCGGCTGGAAACCTCGTAGAGCAGGACGGCGTGCTGGTCGACCGATTCGAGCAGCAGGTCGCGGGTCAGCGGGCGAGTGTTGGCCAGGGCAGAAATGAGGTCGGCGGAATGATCCTCTTCCTGGTAGGTCACGCTGGCCACCTGCTGGCCGATGCGAATCTGGTCGCCGCTGCGCAGGACGCGCGGGTCCGACAGGCGCTCGCGGTTTACAAACGTGCCGTTGGTGCTCTTTAAATCGGAAATAACGAGGGAATTGTCTTCGAAATAGATCTCAGCATGCCGGCGCGAGGCAGATTGGTCGGATATGACGATGTCGTTATCCGGTTTGCGTCCCAGCGTGTTCTTACCGGGCTTGATCTTATACACGACCGGGCTGTTCGATGGCGAGCGGATGGTGAGAATCCACATGATCGATAACGGTCCCCTTGAGTATTGGTACTTATATTATATCTTCCTGGATTGCCAGGCGATAATAAATTTTGCTTAAAATTTTTGACATCAGCCCGGGCCAGAGCCGGGCATTATGGCCTGATTAACCCGGTTGCAAGAATATGACCAGGGTATTTGCTGCCTTGATGCATCGGTAGTGGCGAAGCCCCTACCAATTATTTTCGAGCAGCTCGAAGTGTTCTGGCGTGACCTCGATCACCCCGGTGCGGCCTTTGGCGTGGCTTTGGGCGGTGTAGTAACGGCGCCGCCAGAGCTGGCGCGGGTGCGCCAGCCAGTTGAGCACGCCGCCGGGGGTGAGGATGTATTTACGCACGACGGCCAGGCCGTAGGCGCGGTTGACCCGCGCATCGACGCGCACGGTGGCCCGGCCGGTGATGCGCAGCACGCGGCGGTCGCCGGCATCGCGCTCGACATTGAACAGCAAACTCACCCGCGGGTCGGCTGAAACGTTGCGCGCCGCCAGAGTCCATTCGGGCGTGCCGAGCCAGATCTTGCCACCGGCGAGGATGAAGTAGAGGGGGTTGACGCTCGGCCGCCCGCTGCGGGACAGGGTGGCAATGCGGGCGACCATGGCGCGGCTCAGAATCTGCCGGACGGCGGGGTCCTCAGCGTTCATGTTCCACCTTGCGCATCGAACCGTAATCCCAGGCGACCGTCTTCTGGGCGACCAGCTCGAACCACGCTCGTCCGGCTGCGGCGCCCGGGGGAGCTTCGGCCGGCTGTACCTGGCCGCGCAGGTAGACGGCGCGCAGCTCGAAATAGTAGATTCCGGCGTCGGACAGCAACACGGCCTCCTGCCCCGGAAGCGGCGGGTTCGGGGTTTCCACGAGCAGGCCGACCCAAAAGCGGCCGTCTTGCCAGATCATGCTCACCGGCAGGAGCTGCGGCCCGTCCGCGCCGGCGAAGGAAAGGCAGGCGCGCCGCACGCGCTCCAGCAGGTCGCGGTTGGCGGCAAGGTCGACGTCGCGGGTAACTTGTTTCATGGGAGAGACTCCGAATTGTTGCGGTGGAATTTCGGCATTTGGCAGTAAGTTTACCGCGGTATTTGGGCGGTGGCAAACGTGAAGTATGGAGTGGGCAGAGAAGAAGAAATTGTAGGTCTCCGGGGAGAGGCCGGGGTCGCAGACCCCTGGCGGAGCGAGAAAGGTCAGGCAAGTTGCATTGGCGCCGGGGCGGGTCTACGCTCTGAACAAGCGGGATTCAGATGCGCACCGACCCGTTCCCAAGTGGACGAACGTGATTTGTTATAATATTAATAAGATAATAACTGTATTATTTGCTAGTTGTGTTTTTTAGGAGGGTGGTATGGGATTTTACATCGGCTGTCCGATCTGGACGGAAAAGGGGTGGGTCGGTTCCTTGTATCCGGCAGGCACCAAACCCTCCAATTACCTGCGGCTGTACTCGCAGCAATTGACTACCGTAGAAGGCAATACCACCTTCTACGCCGTCCCGGCGCAGGCCACCTTGCAGCGCTGGGTCGAAGAAACCCCGGCCTCCTTCCGCTTTTGCCCGAAGATCCCCAAAACCATCAGCCATGCCGGGAAGTTAAGCGGACACCTGGCGGAGGCAATTCATTTCCTGGAAATCATGAGGCAACTCGGCGAGCGCCTGGGCCCGTGCTTCTTGCAGCTCCCGCCCAGCTACCCGCCCTCGTTGATCGAGGACCTTCGTGAGTTCCTGGCGGGCTGGCCTGCGGAAGCCCAACTGGCCGTCGAAGTGCGCCATCCGGCCTGGTTCGAGGAGAGCCAGCATGCGGCGATCCAGGCAATGCTGGCTTCGCACCGGATGGCGCGGGTGATCATCGATACGCGCCCAATCCGCAGCCTGGCAGGGGATAAGATCCTGCAGGGCAGCGTTTACGAGCGCCTGGTGCAGGCGCGCAAACAGAAACCAAACCTCCCCGTGGTGATCGAGCCTACGGCGCCTTTCACCTTCCTGCGTTACATTGGTCACCCGGATATCGAGCAGAACAGGCCCTTCCTGGATGAATGGGCCGGGGCCCTGGCGGGCTGGCTCGGGGAAGGGCGGGATGCTTACGTATTCTGCCACTGCCCGGACGAGCGCCTGGACCCCGAATTGTGCCGGGAACTACACCGGCGCGTCTCAGAGAGGGCGTCCATACCCCCGCTGCCACAGATTACGTCCGATTCAAACATCACCCAGGGACGACTGTTCTGAAACGATTGTGAGGGCAGACTTCCGAAGTCATTTAGACTTCGGAAGTCTTTTTGGGGAACATATTTTCGTTGCCTTTCAGATTAGAAATTGCTAATATTTAATAGGATATTTATTATCCACAATATCTATATAGGCCGAGAGGAGGTTTTCATGCCGGGCACCTATATTCACATGAGCGCGATGCACCACGCATCGGAAGACTTGAAGAGGGGCAAGTACCGGCCACCCGCCAGCGAGCGGATCAACCCAAATTGGACCGGAGCGGACGTGACCGCCCTGGGCAAACTGATGAGCGACCACCCCAATTTTGCCAACCTGGGGGCCACCGGGCCGGATTTGTTTTTCTTCCTGCCCGATTTCAGGGATGAGGACGGCATCCCCATATCCAGCGTGCTGGTCACCGTGCTGGACTTTATGGAAAAGGTGTACGCTGCGGTGGACCCCTATATCTCCAAGTGGGAGCATTACCTGGGGCCGATCAGCGAGGACACGGCCGAGGAGATGAGCCGCCTGACCGGCGGTCTATCGGAAACGATCGGCGACATCACCGGCGAGCTGAGCGGGATACTGACCACCATCCTGGAGGATTTCTTCGTCGATCAGAAGGATTGGTGGGAGTTCTTCTCGCTGGGCCTAAACAAGGGCTACGACGACCAGGCGTATTTCTGGTCGGACATGCTGCACTACCGCGAGACGGGCCGTTTCGCCCGCTCCATCCTGGAACACAGCCAGGGCGACGACGGGGTGAAGGCCTACGCCCTGGGCTACATGACCCACCTGGCCACCGACGTCACCGGGCACGCCTTCGTCAACACCATCTCGGGCGGGCCCTTCCGCCTGCACTGGCAGCGCCACCACCTGGTGGAAAACCACATGGACGCCTTCTGGTACCTGAACGACCGCCTCAGCCCCAAGAACGGCGACCGCTATCCGCAACTGACCGAATCGGCCCTGTACTTCGACTTCGCCTTTGCAGACGGCTCGAACAACCCTGTGCCGCGCCCGGCCTACCCCACCGGCGACACGCTGCGCGAGAACTGGGAGCGCCGGCGCCAACTGGACCTCGATTCGAAGTTGCCCGACAGCGTAGCCAACGCCCTGACAGCGGCAATGGTCGATATTTTCTACCAGGGTGGCCCGCACCCCAAGATCCTGCGGGATAACGACGGGCGCCCGTCGTCGGACCTGATCAAGCAGGCCTACGACCTGTACTTCCGCTTCCTGAAGATCATGACGGTGGACGGCTTCAACCACGAGCCGCCGGCCCCGCCGGACGTTTTCCCCAACCTGGATTTCCCCACCCCCTCCGACCCGACCAGCGACCCGCCGGGCGACAGCGACGGCGGCAGCTTCTGGGACGACCTGCTGGACTTCATCCTATCGATCATCAACGCCCTGGCCTACCTGGTCGAAGTGGCGGTCTACCTGGCCACACTGCCGTGGGCCATCCTGGCCGACCTGCTCACTTACCCATTCCGCCTGGCGGCTTATTACGCCCTGGAGCTGCCCCTGTTCCACATGCTCAAGATGTTCCGGGCGGTGCTGGTGATGACCGGTTACGCCGTTCCCATGCAGGACGAGATCGACATGGGTCTGATCCAAATCGGCGCCACGGACGAGAGCGGTTTCCGCCACCTGCTGGACGACATCGGCGACACGTTCGGCGGTATCCCGCTGGGGCAGGAAGAGGGCCAGCCCCGCATCACCTTCCACGACAAGGGCTTCCCGTACGCCCACCCGGACGACGAGTTCCACCATCCCTGGGCCTACCCGGATTACACCGAATCGGAGCTGCCGCTGACCTTCTCGGGACCCTACGGGGGCGGCGTTGGCCCGGAGGTGCTGTTCGGCGACGTGCCCTCCGACCCGGTCATCCGTGACCGGCTGGAACAGGCGCTCTCCCCGGCGGACGCGGACAGCGTTGGGCCGGACCTGCGCCCGGACAAGCACCTGGGCGATTCGCTGAGCTTCTCCAAGTACCTGATCTGGCTTGAATCGCGCGACCCGGTGCAAAAGGACGGGACGCAAGTGCCCCTGACGGAGTGGAACCTGGACGCTGACCGCGGCTACGGATACCACGACTGGGACTGGAACCGCGATCCAAACCAGGCCGGCGTGGCCGACCCCGAGGGCAACCTGTACCAGCCTCCGTGCACCTGGCCGCAGCAGAGCGGCAAGTGGAACCCGGGTGTGCCGCTGATGCTGCACTGGACCGGACCGGGCCTGGAAGACCCGGGCTGCGGCACGGTCATCCTCCTGGCTGCCCAGGGCCAGACCAAGCGCAATAGCGTGCGGCGTGTTCCCAGAATCCGGCGCATGAAATAAGGAGAGCCGCCATGACCTACAAAAAAGTTCAAAAATACGAATGCGGCTGCGCCTGCCATAAAGAGACCCGCTATCACCGCCGCCCGATGTGCACCTGCGGGCGCCCGATCAAGCCGCCGCACAGTGAGTGTTGCTGCGAGGACGAGCAAAAACCGCCCTGCGGGCCAGAGTGCCCGGAGCCCGAGTTCCCCTGCCAGCCCGGCACGGTGGACGTACCGCAGGACGGCGTTACCCCGCCGACGATAACCGTCTCGCCGGTGCCGCCGTGGACGGTGGGCAAGCCTCCGGTGGGCGACCCGGGCGAAATCCCCTGGTTCCAGGGGCAGATCAAGGACACCGGGCGCAAGGGGCCCAATTTTGGCCCGCGCAAGGACGAGTACCTGCCCTACCTGCTGATTCGGGCCGCCTCGGGTGACCGGGGCGCGCGCCCCTTCAGCGGCGTGTTCTGGGAATCGCCGGACATCTACGTAGCCCCCAACGTCAACGCCGCCACCGCGCCGCTCTTCCCGCCCACCACGGGCGGCGTGGCCCAGGCCAGCGCGCCGAACACGCTCTACGCCCACGTGTGGAACCTGGGCAAATCCCCGGCCTATAGGGTGCGGGTGGAATTCTACTGGTTCAACCCCAGCCTGGGCATTTCACGCTCCGATGCCAACCTGATCGGGGCAGCCTGGATCGACCTGGCCAACCGCTTCACGGTGTACCCACAGTGGGTGCAGATGCCCGGCCTTACGGGCACATACCTGTCGCGCGGCAGCCACGCCATCGTGCGCTGCCCCGAGACCTGGGTGCCAACCTTCGAGAATGGCGGTCACGAGTGCCTGGTGGTGCGTGCGTTTGAGCCAATCTTCGATGCGGTCAGCCCGGACCAGTTCTCCACGGCCTCCGACCGCCACGTGGGCCAGCGCAACATCGCCGTGGTGCTGGCGGCTTCGCCGGCTTCAATCGACCTGCCGCTGAGCCTGGGCTACCTGCCCGATCCGGCCGAGGCGGTGGTGGACGTGGAGCTGGCCGCGCCGCAGACAATGGAGTTCCTGCGCCTGTTCACCGGCAAGGCCGACCCCGGCCTGACGGCGCCCGCCGGCGGGGTGGTGACCGGTCTGATGCCGCCCACGGTTGCCGGGGCGCGCTTTGCCAACGTGGGCGGCCTGCCCAGCAACTATCGCGGCACGCTGCTCAACCAGTCCGAAAAGTTCGAGCGCGGCTGCGACCCGCTGCAAATCGCGGTGCACGCCAGCATCCAGAACATCGGCGCCCATGAAGCGCAGGTCATCCGCGTGCGCCAGCGCGTCAACGGCGAGGTGGTGGGGGGGTATTCGCTGGTGTTGATGGGGCATTAGACCCCTCCCCCGGCCCCTCCCCTGAAGGGGAGGG
>DBMK01000099.1 GCA_002298885.1 Anaerolineaceae bacterium UBA700 | reverse complement strand
ATCCACCCCGACTCGTGTTAAAATACTGGTTCTCTATGGAAGAGACTGTGCGTTTTCGTTCCTCCTGGATCTGGTTGCTGGCCATCTTTTCCTTCGGCAGCTTCATCGAAACCGTCTTTTACGGCCAGCTCACTGCCTTCACCCCGCATTACCTGCCTATCCTGGGCGTCCGACCCGACGATGTGACCTTTTGGGCGGGCATCATCGCCTCCGCTTCCGGCATCCTCGGACTGCCTTTCCTGCCTTTTTGGGGCGCCCTGGCCGACCGCTACGCCCGCAAGCCGGTCATCGTGCGCTCCTTCGTCGTCGAGCTTATCACCGGGACGGCCCTCGCCGCCGCCGGCGCGCTGTGGGTCTTCCTTCTGGCCCGCCTGATCTCCAGCCTGTCCCTGGGCAACAGCGGCCTCATGCTCACTACCCTGTCCGAGCGCACCCCCACTCACCGCCAGGGATTGGCCTTTTCCATTATGAACACCGCCTCGCCGATCGGCGTTTTCGTCGGCCCGCTGGTCGGCGGCCCCATCGTCGACCAATACGGCTTCCCGACCCTTCTTTTAATCGACGCTGGCCTACTGATCCTGGTCGTGCTCCTGCTCTCGCTGGGTTATCACGACGACTTCACCGGCAGCAATCGCGGCCCGCTGCTCAAAATGGCCCGCGATTCCATCCGCATCATTCTGCAAAGCGCCCGCCTTAAAGTGCTCTTCCCGGCCCTCTTCCTGCTCTTCGCCGGTTGGATGATGGCGCTGACCTACGTCCCCGTGGCGGTGGGCAAACTCTACTCTGGCCAGGACCAGGCCACGGTCATCGGCAGGGTGCTCGGCGCGGGCGGGCTGGTGGCTTTGGTGGTCGGTCCCCTCATCGGTTATCTGGCGGACCGGTATGGCCATTGGCGGGTATTGATAATTGGCGCGGCGCTAACCGTCCTGCTGTGGCCGCTTCCAGGACTGGTGTCTGGCCTGGTGCCATTTGCAGTGGCCTGGGCCGCCATCAACGGCGTGACGTCTGGTGTCTTCTCCATTTCCTTCAGCGTGCTCGCCAATTCGGTCTCACCTGAGGCGCGCGGGCGGGTCATGTCTTTCGCCTATCTGCCGGTGAATGTGGGGCTCATCCTCGGGCCGTCCATCGGCAGCCTGGTATCCAGCCTGGGCAGCGTGTTCGCCGTCTTTCCGGTTGCCGCTGTTCTCACCGCCTTTGGATTGGTCCTGCTCGTTCGTGCCAGAAACCGCGCTGCAGCATGAGCGCCTTTGCACACAAAAAATTTGACATTTCTTAACATCCAGGTTATAATAAATAATTAGTAAGCGTAAGCTTCTTATCGTCTTGCGCGTTTCTAGCTTATTTCTTTCAGGAGGTTTCGCGGGACACTTCAGGTTGCGCAGAGTGAATCACCATACTGTTGCCTGAGCCCTGGCTGACGCTGGTCCCGCGAGCCAGGTTTTGTTTTTTTTATGCGCCCTTTCCTTATACCGGGCAAGAATGGAGGTGAACAGAGTGCCAGCAGTGATTTTACGTCCCAATGAGTCGCAGGAGCAACTGCTCAAGCGCTTTCGTAAGAAAGTCGTAAAGAGTGGTGTACTGAGCACTGTGCGCCGCAAGCGCTGGTTCATTTCCAAGAGTGAGCTGCGTCGAGTGGAAAAGAAAAAGGCGATCCGCCGGATTAAGCGCCGCCAGTTCAGCAAGTTGATGGAATAATCCATCCGTACTGCGCTTACCGAGGCCTATCCCCTTTTTGACCGCAGGTTTTTGGAGGTTTTCGCATGGCGAAAGAAGAAGATAAGATTCAGGTTGAAGGAACGATCGTTGAGGCCCTGCCCGGTACGCAGTTTCGGGTTCGCCTGGATAATGGAGCCAACGTCCTGGCTTATTTATCCGGCCGGATGCGCAAGTATTACATCCGCATCCTGCTGGGCGACCACGTGCGGGTGGAGATGTCTCCCTACGACCTGACTCGCGGCCGCATCGTCTACCGGTCCAAGAAACCGAACGAATTCGGCGCCGAAGAGCCCGAAGTTTAGGCCCGGAATTATAAGGAACTTCCGAAGTCTTTAGGACTTCGGAAGTTTTTTTGTCCTTGAGTTCAATGCGGCCATATATGTGGGGGTTTTGCATCCTTTTCAATTTTAAGAAATAGGAATTTATCTCATTCATTGGACAAATCTAGATTGCATTGAAATTGAGCTGTAGCACATTCCTTAGCTTCAAGGAGATTTCCAGTTTCCGGATTCAACCAGCTCCATTTATATTTGTTATTCCCTTCATGTACTACCAGAACACCTTTATTGATATACCATTGGGATAAATATAACCTTTCTTTGCTGGAAAGAATTTTACGAGCATCCAGAAGATTGCTGTGTGTGTCAACTAAAAAATAACTGTAACCGAATTCCCTGATATCATCTTGAGTCGCTACGAAAATAAATTTCTGACTGTCTGGAGACCATCTGATCCATCCAGCTAGTTTGAAATCTTGATCCAAATCCATAACTCGTTTTTCGCCACTGCGCATATCAAGCAGGACAATCTGAAGAGGAGGGAGAACACCTAGTTCTATAAAAGCCAGTGTTGACTGGTCATGGGACAACGTGTAACTATATAGTGCATCCTTTTCCCCGAAAACTCGAGTAATTTCTCCAGATTTCAGGTTTAAGCGATCCATTCCTTCCCCATCTATATACTGGAGTCCCCAACCATCCTTGCGAGTACCGATGGGCATATATACGTAATTGCCATCGAGAGACCATATTGGCGACCGATAATCGATTTGACGGTAGCCACCACCATCATTAACGGTAAATTCGTTGATTCGCCATTGAGTGCTGCTATCCTTTGAAAAAATCATCAAATAATTCATGGAAATAAAATCTGAGTGGAACTCAATCCTCCATTTACCATCCGGTGATTCAACTGTTGAATATATCGGTGCTATTCCATTAGGGTCAGGCGTATCAAAAATAGAGGCATGTAACTTAGTCTGAATTGGTGTTGGCTCCGGCGTGGCGCTCTGTGTTGACTTGGGTGTGTTTTTACTTGTACCTGTCCTTACAGCCGATGTCAATGTGACAGATGGCGTTATGTGAGGTCTTTGGGTGGCCGTGATGCTTCTTGTTGGTGGAAAAGATTGTGATGGGGTCGAATTTAATCCAGTTTGAGTTGCCTGTGAATTGCAGGCAGTCAGTATGAAGAATAGAATGAACGCCCCTAATATTCTTTTCATTTTGTATATTTTATTATAAACCAACAGTTTAAAAAAACTTCCGAAGTCTTTGAAGACTTCGGAAGTTTCCTGGTGAACAAATTAATTAGAAGCGGTTATCGAAACTTTGCAGCGCCTTCATATAATTCGCTCGCTCGAAGGCCGCCGGATCGGGCACCGACTTCTGGCTCATGCTGCCGCGCATCTGGTTGATCGAGTCGTACTCGAATTCCTCCATCCAGCGGGTCATCTCGCCCAGGATCTCCGGGACGCGCCCGGGGCCTTTGGCGATCAGCTCGGAGGCCAGCATGGCGCAGTTGGCGCCGGCCATGCAGGCTTTGATCACGTCCTCGCCGGAATGGGCGCCGCTGGTCAGGGCCAGGTCGGCTTCGATCCGCCCGAACAGGATGGCGATCCAGCGCAGCGGCAGGCGCAGCTCATCCTGTGTGCTCAGATGGGCCTGCGGATTCACTTCCAGCGTCTCGATGTCGATATCCGGCTGCAGGAAGCGGTTGAACAGCACCAGACCGCTCGCCCCGGCCTTGACCAGGCGGGCAGCCAGGTTCGGCAGAGACGTGAAATACGGGCTCAGCTTGATTGCCAGCGGGATGTGGATCTGCTTGTGCACGTCGGCCACCAGGTCGACGTAGGATTGTTCCAGGTCCTGGCTGGTCTGCAGAGGGTCGGTAGCCACGGCATACATGTTCAGCTCGAGCGCATCCGCTCCGGCCTGTTCGATCTTTTTGGCGTATTCGATCCAGCCTCCGGGGGTGTAGCCATTGAGACTGCCGATGATGGGAATATTGACCGAGGCCTTGATCTTCTGGATCAGTTCCAGGTATCCCTCGCCGCTCACGTTGTAGTGGTCCAGGTCGGGGAAATAAGTCAGCGACTCGGCAAACGACTCGGTGCCACGATCGAGGAAGTAGTTCAGTGCCAGGCTTTCATGCACGATTTGTTCCTCGAATAGCGAGTACATCACCAGTGCGCTGATGCCGGCATCTTCCAGCCGCTTTACCGAGTCCAGTTTCTTGGACAGGGGCGAGGCCGAAGCCACAACGGGGTTCTTCAGGTGTAAACCGAGGTAAGTCGTATTCAGTTCGGGCATGTTAACCTCCTACTGTTCGTCCGGGGCTTTATACTGGATAGCCGCCATCTGTTTGTAGAGCTCCCAGCGCTTGGAAACGTCCTGTTTGGCTTCCTTCATCAGCATTTCGGCCCGCGCTTCGTCGCTTTGGACCAGCATGCGGTAGCGGGTCTCATTGTAAGCATAGTCCTGCACCGACACGCTTGGGTCCTTCGAGTCGATTATCAGCGGGTTCTTGCCTTCGTCGGCCAGGGACGGGTTGTAGCGGTACAGCGGCCAGATGCCCGAGGCAACGGCCAGGCGCTGTTGGTCGAGTCCCTTGCGCATGTCGATGCCGTGATTGATGCAGTGGCTGTAGGCGATGATCAACGATGGTCCGTCGTAAGCTTCGGCTTCCAGGAAGGCCTTCAGAGTCTGGGCGTCACTGGAGCCCATGGCCACATGTGCCACGTAGACGTAGCCGTAGGCCATGGCGATCAGACCCAGGTCCTTCTTGGGCATATTCTTGCCGTTGGCGGCGAACTTGGCCACCGCAGCGCGTGGGGTCGATTTGGAGGACTGCCCGCCGGTATTCGAATATACTTCGGTATCCAGCACCAGCACGTTGACGTTGCGCCCGGAGGCCAGCACGTGGTCCAGGCCGCCGTAGCCGATGTCGTACGCCCAGCCGTCGCCGCCCATGATCCACACGCTTTTCTTTACCAGGGCATCGGCCACGCCGAGCAGGATGGCCGCCTTGGGGTTCTTGCTCCCGGCGAGGCGCTTCTTGAGCTCGGCCACCCGTTCGCGCTGCGCCTTGATGCCGGTTTCATCGGATTGGTCGGCGGTCAGCAGGCCGCTGACCAGCTCTTCGCTCAGTTCGCCGCCAAACTGTGGCAGCAGCTCGCGAGCAAATTCGGCCTGCTTGTCCAGCGTCAGGCGCATGCCCAGGCCAAATTCGGCGTTGTCCTCGAACAGCGAGTTCGACCAGGCCGGGCCGCGTCCATCTTTGTTGGCTGCCCACGGAGTGGTGGGCAGGTTGCCGCCGTAGATCGAGGTGCAGCCGGTGGCATTGGCCACAATCGCCCGGTCGCCGAAGAGCTGGGAGACCAGCTTGATGTACGGCGTCTCGCCGCAGCCTGAGCAGGCGCCTGAGAATTCGAACAGAGGCGTGTAGAGCTGCGAGTTCTTGATGGTCGTCGGCGCCGCCGCGGTGCGGTCGGGATCGGGCAGGTTCAGGAAGAATTCCCAATTGACGCTCTCGGGCTCGCGCAGCGGAAGTTGGTCGGCCATGTTGAGCGCCTTGCGGCTGGCGTTGGATTTGTCCTTGGCAGGGCAGGCTTCAACGCACAGGGCGCAGCCGGTGCAGTCTTCGGGCGCCACCTGGATAGTGTATTTGGTGCCCGGGAATTCCTTGTACTTGGCGTCCAGCGATTTGAAGGTCGCCGGGGCGCCGGCCAAAGCGGTTGGATCGTAAACCTTCTGGCGGATGACAGCGTGGGGGCAGACGAAAACGCACTTGCCACACTGGATGCACAGCGAGGGTTCCCAGACCGGGATCTCCAGCGCCAGATTGCGTTTTTCCCAGCGGGCCGTGTTGGTAGGGAAGGTGCCGTCCACTGGCATGGCGCTGACCGGAAGCTCGTCGCCTTCGAAGGCGATGATCGCGCCCAGGGTTTTCTTGACGAATTCGGGCGCTTCAGCCGGCACGGCCGGGCGGCGGGTTTCCTTGGAGGTTGCCTTCTCAGGCACCTTCACTTCGAACAGGTTGGCAATCGTGCCGTCAACGGCGTCGAAGTTCTGCTGAACTACGGCTTCGCCGCGTTTCCCGTAGGTCTTCTTGATCGATTTCTTAATCTGGGCGATGGCCTCGTCGGCGGGCAGGATGTTGGAGATATAGAAAAAGGCCGTCTGCATGATCGTGTTGACCCGACCGCCCATACCGGTCTTGTGGGCCACTTCGTATCCGTCGATGACAAAGAAACGCAGTTTCTTAGCAATAATGTCCGTCTGCACTTCCTGCGGCAGGTGAGCCCAGACCTCGTCCGGCCCGTAGATGCTGTTGAGCAGGAAGACGCCGCCCTTGGCCGCATATTTGGTCATGTTGACCCGTTCCAGGAAGCTGAACTGGTGGCAGGCTACAAAATTGGCCTCGCCTTCACCGATCAGGTAGGGCGCCCGGATGGGGTGCGGGCCGAAGCGCAGGTGCGAAATGGTCACCTGGCCGGATTTCTTCGAGTCGTAAACGAAATAGCCCTGAGCGTGGTTGTCGGTATCCTCGCCGATAATCTTGATCGAGTTCTTGTTGGCGCCAACCGTGCCGTCCGAGCCAACGCCGAAGAACATGCAGCGTACCGTATCCGGCGAGCTGATCGAAAAGCTCGGGTCGTAGTCCAGGCTGGAATGGGTGACGTCGTCGTTGATGCCGATGGTGAAATGGTTCTTGGGGGCGTCCTTCTTGAGCTCCTCGAAGATGGCCTTGACCATGGCCGGGGTAAATTCCTTCGATGACAGACCGTAGCGCCCGCCGGTGATGACCGGCAGTGTCTTGAACTGGGTCATGCCGCTGTTGAATCCTTCGCTGATGGCGGTGACCACGTCCTGGTAGAGCGGCTCGCCCAACGAGCCGGGTTCCTTGGTGCGATCCAGCACGGCGATCTTCTTGACTGTCGCCGGCAGCGCCTTGACGAAGTGCTCTACCGAGAAGGGCTGGAACAGGTGTACGGTCACCACGCCCAATTTTTCACCCTGTTTGTTGAGGTACAGGGCGGTCTCCTCGGCTGTTTCGGCGCCGGAGCCCATGACCACGATGACGCGGTCGGCATCCTTCGCCCCGGCGTAGTCGAACAGGCGGTACTGACGCCCGCTGATCCCGGCGAACTTGTCCATAGCTTCCTGGACGATGGCCGGCGTGGCTTTGTAATACGGGTTGCTGGTCTCACGCGCCTGGAAGTAAACATCCGGGTTCTGGGCGGTGCCGCGCAGTACGGGATGTTCGGGAGAGAGGGCCCGGGCGCGGTGGGCGTTGACCAGGTCCATATCGATCATGGCGCGCATGTCGTCCTCGGTCAGCAGCTCGATCTTGTTGACCTCGTGCGAAGTGCGGAAGCCATCGAAGAAGTGCACGAAGGGCACGCGGGCTTTCAGGGTCGCCGCGGTGGCGATCAGCGCCATGTCGTGCGCTTCCTGGACGGAGCGCGAGGAGAGCAGGGCAAAGCCGGTCGAGCGGGTTGCCATCACGTCGGAATGGTCGCCGAAGATGGACAGCGCCTGGGCCGCCAGGGAGCGGGCCGAGACGTGGAAGACGGTCGAGGTCAGCTCGCCTGCGATCTTGAACATGTTAGGGATCATCAAGAGCAGGCCTTGCGAGGCGGTGAAGGTGGTGGTCAGGCTGCCGGTTTGCAAGGCACCGTGCACAGCTCCGGCCGCGCCGCCTTCGGATTGCATTTCGGTCACCAGCGGCACGGTCCCCCACAGGTTGGGGATTTTTGCCGCCGAATAGGCATCGGAATGCTCGCCCATGTTGGAGGAGGGGGTGATCGGATAAATGGCAATCACCTCGTTCAGCCGGTAGGCTACGTAGGCGACGGCTTCATTTGCATCGATCGTGATCATGGTACGTTTCATTTTTCTATCTCCGTATAGAGAGTGAGATCAGGTGTCTGGACATTCAACAATTCAGTTTACTTTGTTCGGATTAAAAGGGGATAGTTACATTAATCACCAAATATTGGAGGGATTAATCATGATTTGCGAAAGAGTTTTTAAGTTTACAGTTCACAGTTTACAGTTTAAAGAATCCGCGAATTGCACGAATTTCACGAATTATAGGAAGAAAAAATCCAAATTTTCCCGATCAATTCGTGAAAATTAGCGAAATTCGTGGATTCT
>DBMK01000227.1 GCA_002298885.1 Anaerolineaceae bacterium UBA700 | reverse complement strand
GAATGTTACGGGCTGCGCAGCAGCCCGTAACATTCCCAAAATGCTTAGCGCACATTATGTTAAATTGGCCTTGCAAATTCGGGGTTATTAGTTATAATATGCACTATTCAAGAGTGGAGAATATCGGTCAACATCATCGATAATGTGATGAGCGGGGTTGGCGGGCGGAAAAACCTAATAGAAATGCAAGTTCGAGGCTCCTGCCTGTACAACAGCCGGGGTTTACCTTGTGATTTGGTCTGAAACAAAGTAAAATGACCTTCGGCTCAAGGTCACCCAGGCGGCAGCGTATTTCATTGACAGCGCCGTTCGCGTTATGATCGCTGCACGAGTGGTTTTGGGACCGGTCTCGGATTTGGTAACAATCAAACACGGCTGCCCGGCGAGGGCCCGTCACACGACGAGAGAGGTTAGCTTGAACGAGAAACGCATCCAACAAGTACTTGACCTTGAAAAACAGGCCCGTGAGATTTACGAAGCGTCTGTGAGTGAAGCGGCTCAAATCCCCGTCGATGCTGAAAAAGAGGCCCAAAGCCTGGTGGAAAAAGCGCGGGCCGAGGCCCAGGCCGAGGCCAAGCAGATGGTCGCAGCCGCCCAGTCGCAGGAGGACAGCGCCCGCTTGCTGGCGGAAGCCGACGAGAAGGTCAAGCGCACCGACCAGTTGGCGGCGGGCAATTTCGACCGGGCCGTGGCCTACGTGCTGAACCGCGTCATCGGCCGGGAGTAGCCTGAATGGCCCCTGGCGGCGTCTCAGGATACGCAGCGATCAATGCCCGTGTGCGGGTGATGTATTCGACCCTGCACACCCCGCAGGCGCTGGCCGCCATGGTGGAGGCGGCGGATTTCGGCGGCCTGATCACCCAACTAAAACATACACCTTACGGCCCGTACCTGGATAAGGTGGGTGAGAAGGACCTCACCCCCCGCCGGGCAGTGTTCCAGGTGAAGGGGCGCCTTTCCGACGCCTACGGCACGATCATCCGCAACGTGCCCAAGCACGCCCGCGGCGTGCTGCTGCAAATGTTCCGTTATTTCGAAGTGGATAACCTGAAGGCTGTGCTGCGCGGCATCGTTACCGGGGCACCATGGGAGCGGGTACGCTTCGTGCTCTACCCCGAGGACAGTATTTCGGGCTTCCCGGCCGAGGAAATGGTTGAGGCCGGCAACGTGGCGGCGGCAGTGGAGCTGATGAAGGGCACGCCTTACTACGAGACCCTTTCGCACGCCATGAAGCGCTACAGCGCCGAACTGAACCTGTTCCCGCTGGAAGTGGCACTGGACCTGGACTACTGGCGCGAGCTGTGGAAGCTGGTCAACGAGCTGCCCGGCGACGACCGCACCCAGGCGCTCAAGATCGTGGGGGCGATGGTGGACATGAACAACGTGATGTGGGCCATCCGCTACCGGGTTTACCACCACCTTTCCGAAGAAGAAGTCATCAATTACACACTGCCGTTTGGCTACCGGGTGCGGGATGCCGATATCCGGGCGATTGCTGCCGGGGCGGATATTGCCCAGGTGGTCAAGCGCGTCTATCCCGGCCTGGGAGACGTGGACGACCTGCTGCAGGAACCCTGGGACCGCCTGCCGGAGCTGGAAATGCGCCTCAAACGCCAGCTCATGCACCAGTGCATGACGGCCTTTGTGGGCAACCCATTCCACATAGGCCTGCCGCTGGCCTACCTGGTGCTGAGCGATTTCGAGATCCAGGACCTGACCGTGCTGCTGGAGGCCAAGGCCTCTCAACTGCCGGTGGAGGAATACCGTTCTTATTTGGTGAGCGAATACTCGCTGCGAGGATAACGACCGGGACGCATAAGATCGGACCGGTCTGAAGTTTATTGGAGACACTTATGTTCTTTCCGCAAGAAATGACTGAGATCGAGATGATCGTGCCGGCCAAGGACATGCTGGCCGTGACGAAAATGCTGGGCGGGCGGGGTATTTTTCACCAGGCCGACAGCGCCTACCTGAGCGCGGCGAGGGAATCGGGTAAGGACACCTCCTGGCAGGAGAAAGCGGCTGCCTACGCCGGGCTGGAGCGGCGCATCCAGGCCATTCTGACAGCGCTGGAGATTGACGAAGGCCACCCGCCCAAGGGAGAATTCGAGGGCATGGTGGACGTGGATACGGCTCGCCCGCTGGTCGACGAGATAGAAAAGGAAGTCAAGCAGTCCACCGACCAGCTCTCGGCCGAGCACAAGAAGCAGGAGCAGCTCGAAGCCACCATCCACCAACTGGAGCCGGTTGGGGATATTGACCTGGATATCAGCCAACTGCGCCAGTCACGCTATTTATTCTCGATCCTGGGCAGCATGCCGGCGGCCAACATCGACCGGCTGCAGACCAGCCTGTCGCGGCTGCCGTTCGTGTTCCTGCCGCTGCGCCAGGACCCGCGTAATTCGGTGGTCTGGCTGGCGGGGATGCAGAGCAACGCCGACATTCTGGAGCGGGCGGCGCGCAGCGCCTACCTCAACCCGCTGAGCCTGCCGGAAGGCTACAAAGGCACGCCAGCCGAGGTAATCAAGACGCTCAAGCGGGACATCGACGCCAGCCAGAAGTTAGTTGGGGAGCTGAAGAAAACCCTGGCCAAGCTTGGCGAGGCGCGGCACAAAGAGCTGCAGCATCTCCTGTGGCAGGTGCGAGCCAGCCGCATGATGACGGACGCCATCGTGCGTTTTGGCCAGCTCCGCTATACCTACCTGGTGGTGGGCTGGATCCCGACCCAAAGTCTGGAAAGTTTCAAGCAGCAGCTCAAACAGACCTCTAAGGAGGCCCTGGTGGAGGCCACGCCGACCCGGCGAGCCGGGGATAACCAGAACGTGCCGGTCTACCTGCAGCACGCCAATGCGCTCAAGCCGTTCGAATCCCTGGTGACCACGTACGCCCGGCCGCGCTACGGCGAGGTGGACCCGACCTGGCTGATTGCAATCACCTTCCCGCTGCTGTTTGGGGCCATGTTCGGCGACCTGGGCCAGGGGTTGGTGCTGGCTGTGCTTGGCTGGCTGATTGCGACCAAGCGGATTATGAAATCCATGGCCAGCCTGGGCGGCCTGATCAGCGCCTGCGGCCTGGTGGCGGCCGTGTTCGGGGTGCTTTACGGCAGCGTATTTGGCTTCGAGGACGTGCTGCACCCGCTGTGGATGCGCCCGACCGAAAATATCCTCACCTTCCTGGTGATTGCCGTTGGAGCGGGGCTGGTGCTGCTGAGCATCGGCTTCCTGATCGGCATTTACAACGCCATCCGGGCCAAAGAATGGGGCGCGCTGATTTTCGACCACAACGGGATCGCCGGGCTGGTATTCTACTGGTCCATGCTGGGCGCGGGCGGCAGCATCGCCCTGCCCAATTTCCCGGTGCCGACCGGGGTGTTCGTGGTGCTGCTGATCATCTCCGGGATCGCGATCATGTTCGCCGAGGTGTTCCGCCACCTGGTGGAGGGCCACCGGCCGCTGATCGAGGGCGGCATCGGCACCTATCTGATCCAGGCCTTCTTTGAATTGTTCGAGGCGGTGATCACCTACGTCAGCAACAGCCTGTCGTACGTGCGTGTGGGTGCGTTTGCCGTAGCGCACGGCGGCCTGAGCGCGGCCATCTTCTCGCTGGCGCTGATGTCCAGCCCGGGCCACGGCATCGGCTACTGGATCGTGATTATCATCGGCAACATATTCATCACCGGGTTCGAGGGCCTGATCGTGGGCATCCAGACGATGAGATTGTCGTACTACGAGTTCTTCAGCAAGTTCTTCAAAGGCGGTGGGGTTCGCTTCGAGCCGATGACGCTTTACCCGGGAAAAGAGGAATAATTTTTTGTTCTTGCCGGCGCGGCTGGCAGAAACAGAAATTGATGTAAGAATAAAAAAGGTTAAGGAGAGAAACAATGATACTGATCGCTGCTGTTCTAGTGGGACTGATCCCGATTATTCCGGCCGTTATCTATTTTTTCCAGGAACGCAAGCACGGCCTGACCAAAGCCACCAAGGGCTTGCTGCTGGGGCTGAACGGTTTTAACGGCATCGTGCTGCTGATGGCCGCGGGCGTGGCCATCGTGTGGATGGCTTCGCCGAGCACGGCCATGGCTGCCGGCCTGGGCGCCCAGGCGACCGGGGGCGACCCCTACGTGACGCTGGCGGCGGCTATTTCGACCGGCCTGGCCTGCATCGGCGGCGGCATCGGCGTAGCCAGCTCCGGCGCGGCGGCCATCGGCGCCATTGCCGAAAAGCCCGAGGCATTCGGACGCGCCCTGATCTTCGTCGGCCTGGCCGAAGGTATCGCTATCTACGGCCTGATCATCGCCTTCATTATTTTGCAGCGGTAAGCGCCCATGAAGATCCAGGTCATCGGCCATCCGGAAGCGGTGCTCGGTTTCAGCCTGGTGGGCGTCAGCGGGACGGCGGTTGCCACGGCGGAAGAGATCAACCAGGCCCTGGACAAGGCCCTGGGGGATGCGAGCATTGGCATCATCCTGGTGACCGGGGACGTGGCGGAAATGATCCGGCCCAGGATGGACCAGCTTCAACTGCACAGCACGGTGCCGCTGGTCGTCGAAATCCAGGCTCCCGCCGGGGTGCAGCCTGAGCAGCCCTCCCTTAACGATATTGTATTCCGGGCGATTGGGGTCAAGATTTAAACGTTCTGGCCGTCGCGTGCCATTGGCGGCAGAAGAATGGATTGGGTGACAGAGTTATGAGATCGTTAGAAGAAAACATGGAATCCCTTTCGCGAGCCATGGCCAACGAGGCCAAGGCCGAAGCCGAACAGGCCGTGGCCGAGGCCAAGCTGAAGGCTGAGGCGATCCGCAAAAAAGGCCAGGAGCAGGCAGCGGCCGAGAAGGCCGATATTTTGGGGCGCGCCCGCCAGGACGCCGACCGCCTGCGCGGCCAGGTGCTGGCAACGACGCAGATGAAAGCACGCACGCTGGAGCTGGAGCACCGTGAGATGCTGTTGAACAACGTATTTGCAGCCTCGCGCAAGCAGATCTCCAGCGTGCAGCAGTGGACGGATTACCCGCAGATTGCGCTGCGCCTGCTGCGCGAGGCTTTGAGCCAGCTCAAGGCGGCCAATGTGACCGTGCGGGCCGATGCCGTCACCCAGAAGCACTACACCGACACGGTGCTGGCCGGCCTGGCGCAGGAATTTGGGTCGAAGATCAGCCTGGGCAAGCCGCTCGAAAAAGGCACCGGGGTGATCGTGGAGACCGAAGACGGCCATTTGCAGTTCGATAACACCCTCGAAACCCGCCTGGGACGCCTGCAGAACAATTTGCGCTCGCCGGTGTACCGCCTGCTGATCGGAGAAAAATTATGAGCCAGGAGATCGCAAAGGTAACGTGGATCAGCGGCCCGGTGATCAAGGCCCACGGCTCGCGCTTCGCAGGCATGCTGGAGCTGGTGGAAGTGGGCGAGGAACACCTGGTGGGCGAGGTGATCGGCCTGGACGGGGACACCATCACCATCCAGGTGTACGAGGAGACTTCGGGCATGCGCCCGGGGGCTCCGGTATTTGGCACCGGTCTGCCGCTTTCGGTTGAGCTGGGCCCCGGCCTGCTACACAGTATTTTCGACGGCATCCAGCGCCCCCTGCCGGTGATCCAGATGCGCACCGGCTCTTTCATTGGGCGCGGGGTGCACCTGACACCACTGTATCGCAAGGACCGCTGGAGCTTCACGCCGGCGCTCAAGGTTGGCGACGCAGTGCACGGCGGAACCATCCTGGGCACCGTGCCCGAGACGGAAGCGCTCGAACACCGGGTGATGGTCCCGCCGGATGTCAGCGGGACGCTGACCTGGATTGCCCCGGAGATGAAATACACCATCGAAGAGCCAATTGCGCGGGTGCAGACCGAGCACGGCGAGCGCGAGCTGAGCATGCTGCAGCGCTGGCCGGTGCGGCGGGCGCGGCCCTATAAAGCGCGCCGCGGGCATACCGGCGGCCCGCTGGTCACCGGGCAGCGCGTGCTGGATACATTCTTCCCCCTGTCTAAGGGCGGGGCGGCGGCCATCCCGGGTGGGTTCGGCGCCGGCAAGACGGTCACCCAGCAAAGCATCGCCAAGTGGTCGGACGCCCAGGTGGTGGTCTACATCGGCTGCGGCGAGCGCGGCAATGAGATGACCGAAGTGCTGCAGGAGTTCCCGCAACTGGTGGACCCGCGCAATGGGCGGCCGCTGATGGAACGCACGGTGCTGATTGCCAACACCTCTAATATGCCGGTGGCGGCGCGTGAAGCCAGTATTTACACGGGTATCACTATCGCCGAATATTACCGGGATATGGGCTACCACGTGGCGCTGATGGCCGATTCTACCTCCCGCTGGGCCGAGGCGCTGCGCGAGGTCTCCGGCCGGTTGGAGGAAATGCCGGCCGAGGAAGGCTACCCGGCCTACCTGGCCAACCGCCTGGCGGAATTCTACGAACGTGCAGGCTACGTGGAGACGCTCAACGACAAGTTCGGCTCGGTCAGCATTATCGGGGCGGTTTCCCCTCCAGGTGGTGACTTCTCCGAGCCGGTGACCCAGCACACCAAGCGCTTCATCCGCTGCTTCTGGGCGCTGGATAAATCGCTGGCTTCGGCCCGCCACTTCCCCTCGATCAACTGGCTGGACAGCTACAGCGAGTACCTGGAGGATGTGGCAAGCTGGTGGCAGGAGCAGACCGGGCTGGACTGGTACGCCATGCGCAACGAGGCCATGGCCTTGTTGAGCGAGGAAAACCGCCTGACCCAGATCGTCAAGCTGGTAGGTCCTGATGCACTGCCGGACGAGCAGCGCCTGACGCTGGAAACGTCCCGCCTGCTGCGCGAGGGTTTCCTGCAGCAGAACGCCCTGGACGACGTGGACGCTTATTCGACGGTCCAGAAGCAGATCCGCATGCTGGGCTTGATCCTTCAATTCCACCACCGGGCGCTGCGCATCGTCAAGCGCGGCGCCACCATCTCGGTGATCCACCGGCTGCCGGTGGTAGATACCCTGATCCGCATGAAAGCCGTGGTGACCAACGACGCGCTGGAAAAGCTGGACGAGGTGAGCAAGCAGATCGACGAGCAGATGGACCAACTGGAGACGGAGTATAAATGAGCGAGCAAATTGAACAGGGCGGGCAGGAAGTCGTAGGTGTGAGCCGGATTGAAGGCCCTATCCTGGTGGTCGAGCGGGCTGGCGAGATCGGCTACGACGAGGTGGTCGAGGTGCTCGACTCGCAAGGGCGCGTGCGCATGGGCCGGGTGCTCGAAGTGGGCGAGGGCTTTGCAGTGGTGGAAGTCTTTGCCGGCACGACCGGGCTCTCCATCGACGGCACCAACGTGCGCTTCCTGGGCGGCCCGCTGCACATACCGGTAACCGAAGAAATGCTGGGGCGCGTCTTCGACGGCCTGGGGCGCCCGCTGGACGGCGGTCCGCAGCCGCTGACTGACCGCTTCGCCGACATCAACGGCGCCCCGATCAACCCCACGGCGCGGGTCTACCCGCGCGATTACATCCAGACCGGCATCTCGGCCATCGACGGCATGAACACGCTGGAGAAGGGCCAAAAGCTGCCGCTGTTCTCGGGCGCGGGCATCCCGCACGACCAGCTTGCGGCGCAGATTGTGCGCCAGGCCACGCTGGGCGCGCCGGCTGGTGAAACCCTGGCGCAAAGTGAGCCCTTCTCGATCGTTTTCGCCGCCATGGGCGTCAAGCACGACGTGGCCGATTTCTTCCGCAATTCGTTTGCTGAATCGGGGGCGCTGACCCGGGTGGCCATGTTCCTTAACCTGGCGGACGACCCGCCGGTGGAACGCCTGGTAACGCCGCGGGCGGCCTTGACCCTGGCCGAATACCTGGCCTTTGAAAAGAACATGGCCGTGCTGGTGGTGTTCACCGACATGACCAACTACTGCGAGGCGCTGCGCCAGATCTCGAACATCCGCGGCGAGGTGCCCAGCCGCAAGGGCTACCCGGGCTACCTGTATTCCGACCTGGCCTCGATGTACGAGCGCACCGGGCGCATCAAATCCAGCACTGGATCGATCACCCAGATCCCGATCCTCTCGATGCCCAACGACGACATCACCCACCCCGTGCCCGACCTGACCGGTTACATCACCGAGGGCCAGATCGTGCTGGGGCGCGGCCTGTACCAGCAGGGCATCTACCCGCCGATTTCGGTGCTGCCCAGCCTGTCGCGCCTGATGAAGGACGGCATCGGCAAGGGGCGCACGCGGGCCGACCATTCGCACGTTTCGGCGCAGCTTTACGCGGCCTATGCCCACGTGCAGGACGTGCGCGCCCTGGCCTCGGTCATCGGCGAGGAAGAATTGACGGCGGTTGACCAGCAGTACCTGAAGTTCGGGCGGGCCTTCGAGCGCCAGTTCGTCAACCAGGACTACAACGAGAACCGCACCATCGAGCAAACCTTGAATATCGGCTGGCGGCTGCTTTCGAGCCTGCCGCGCGAAGAACTGACCCGTGTCAGCCTGGAAGAGATCCAGATGTACTACGAGGAAGGTCATGCCTAAGATCAATATTCCCCCGACGCGCTCCAACCTGATCCGCATCCGCCAGGAGCTGGAGTTCGCGCGGGAGGGGTACGAAATCCTGGACCGCAAGCGCGAGGTGCTGACCACGGAGTTGATTCGCCTGGCGCACGACGCCACCATGCTTCAAGAGGAAGTGTGGAAGCTGCAGGCCAAGGCGTACGTGGCGCTGGAGAAGGCGCAGTTGACCATGGGCGAGGAACACGTCGAGTGGGCCG
Source organism: Anaerolineaceae bacterium UBA700 (assembly GCA_002298885.1). The sequence continues at coordinate 1,353 of DBMK01000227.1, read as the reverse complement.
CCCTGGCGGCGCACAAGACTGTGGACGTGCAGCTCAAGTTCCGCGGCATCATGGGGGTGGCGGTGCCGTTGATCGAAGCCAGTGGCGGCCCGCCGCAGATGCCCTATTCGCTGGGGGATACCTCGGCGGCCCTGGACGAGGCGCACGCCGCATTCCGCGAAGTGCTGGAGCGCATTCCCGAACTGTCGCGGCTGATGACGGCTGTTTTCCGCCTGGCCAACGAGCTGCGCAAGACCCAGCGCCGGGTGAACGCCCTGCAGCACATTTTTATCCCCGAGTACGAAGAGACGGTGGGGTTCATCGTGAGCACGCTCGAAGAGCGCGAGCGCGAGGAGACCTTCCGCCTCAAGCTACTCAAACACAGAGCCGCAAGGGCAAAACCGAAGCAGGTGTAATAGTGGAAATAAAAAAATGCCGGGTTTTTTGGCGGTTCCCGCCAAAAAACCCGGCATTTTTTTATTTCCACTATTAAGGGATCCCCTTAAGGGGTGGGGGTTTTGACATTTTTGACGTCGATGCGGCCGAAAAAGACGCTGGTCGTTTTGGAGGTGCTGTCGTAGGTGGGGACGATGGCCAGCAGGGCGCCGCTGTTATCCTTGTTATCGCGGCTGAACAGGCACAGGCCGCCCTGGACGGTGGAGGTGGCGCTGGTGTCGGCAATGCAGCCGGACTGGTCGACCGAATCCCAGCCGGCGGCTTTCATGCGCTCGGGCGAATAATAGCTGACTACCTGGGCGGTACTCTGGCTGGTGGAATAAGCGATGAAGTTGACGCTGCCCTGGCTGTTGGAGGCGGCGGAAAAGAAGGCCTGAACTGCCAGTTGGATTTCAACCGGGACGTCCTGCTGGATGCGGGTCATGCCGCTCATTTTAGGTACGTCGGGCCACAGGTCGGCGATGGTTGTGCCGCTGGCGCTGCCGCCGCTGCCGCCGCCAATTCCGGCGGGCAGTAATCCGGAAAGGCTGCAAGCGAGCGAGGCCAGGAGGAACAGGGGGAGGACTAAGAAAATACCGAGTTTTTTCGTGCGCATAGAGAACCTCTAAAATTGCTATTGATATTTTTGAAGGCGCCAGTTGAGCGCCCTTAAGCGTGTCTTAAGATATTATAGCGCGTGTAAAAGGGAATACAATCCCCCAATTTGGACTGAATTTATCAACATAATTAAAGAGAGACATCCGAAGTCTGCAAGACTTCGGATGTCTATGTAATGGTTACGGGCGGGTCCAGGGGCGCGGGGTGGGGCGAGGGGTGGAGGAGGGTCTGAAATTGAAGAAAGGCAGGATCGAAGGTTTAGTCGGGATTTTGGTGGGCGTGATCCATTTGGTCGGCCGGGGCCAGGATACGTTTTGTCAA
>DBMK01000084.1 GCA_002298885.1 Anaerolineaceae bacterium UBA700 | reverse complement strand
TCACCGTTCTGGGAGAGGGGCCGGGGGTGAGGCTAGCAGGCCCATCTAGACTCTGATTACCCTTTAATGTTTTCAAAACCATAAGGGGAGGGGAGTAAGTCATATTCTGGAGTTTTTGGCGGAATTTTCCGCCAAAAACTCCAGAAAGTTGAGATTGCTCCCCCTTCCCTTCCCTGAATGGAAGGGAAGGGGGTTAGGTCAAGATCAAGGTGCCAGTCTGGGTCAAATCAGGCTGCTGAATGTTGAGAGGTATTTTCGGCTGTCTGGGCCGGGTCGAGGGACTGCTCTTCGGCCTGCGAGAGGGCCGGGCGGCGTTTGAGCGCATACAGGAACCCTGCCACCCACAGGCCGCCGATGGCCACCGGCACGACGATATCCAGCCAGCTTATCGACAGGCCAGGAAAGAACGGCGGCTTTACATTCCAGAAAATGTTGACCAGGTTGGAAAGGAGGAGCAACCCGCCCAGCCCGGCCAGGACGCGCAGGTTATGCCGGGCGCGCATGGAGACCAGGATCAGGAATGGTACGGCAAACTGGAACGCGGCGACGAAAATGCCGAGGTACTGCCAGCCGCCCTGGGTGCGGGTGGCATACCAGGTAACCTCGTGGGGTAGATTGCCGGCCCAGATGATCAGGAGCTGGAAATAAGCCAGGTAGGCCCATCCCATAACCAGGGTCATCATCATCGCGCCCAGGTCGCGGTAGGGGATCGGCGTGCTATCGTACGACCAGCGTTTCCCCAGGCTGAGGCTGGGAATCAGGTTCAGGACCAGAATGGCGAACGCCAGGGCTCCCAGCACCTGGCCAAAGATCGACAGCAGGCCAAAGACGGACGAGCTCCAGAAGGGCTGGATCGACATCACCCAATCGACGGCGGCGAAGCTCATGCTGAGGGCGTAGAGGATCAGGCCGCCGGCGCCCAGGCCCTGGCTGCTGGCCGGTTCGGCACCGGCCTGGGCCGCTGCGGCCCGCCGGGCGACCGCCCGGTTGGCAAAATAAGCCAGCAGAATCCAGATAGCGAAAAAGAGCACTGCCCGGCCGATGAAGAACGGCACGTTGAGGTACCAGGCTTGCAGAGGAATGGTGGGGCTGGCGGCGACGTCCGCCGGGCGAGCCCAGGGGTAAAGTGTGGTGAGGCCGAAGAGGAGCGGCACGAACAGCACGGCCATTACCCTCAGGTTGGCTGCCCCGGCCTCGACAATGCGGCGGATGGCCAGGCCCCAGCGGTTGCCGGTCAACAGGTGCAGCAGCAGCAGGGCCAGGCTGCCCAGGCTGATCCCGACCCAGAAGACGAAGGCGAACAGGTAAGCCTGGAAGAACGCGGCCGGCCGGCTAATAAAGAGGCCAACCAGGCTTAGCAGCCCGGCAGCAACGCCGACAATCAGGGCCAGGCGCATGGGGCGGTCAAATGAACTGGAGAGAGCGGCGTTTGTTCTCATGGGTTCTTCCCTATTTGATCGAGGTCTGCCGGGGTCAGGTCCTGCGGGTTTACCGGCCCGTTCTTGAGCTGGAGAGCGCGCACGTAAGCGATGATCGCCCAGCGGTCGGGCGGCTTAACCCGGTAGCCGTACGAGAACATCTTCTGGTAACCGTTGGTGATCGTGTCGAAGATTTCGTAATTGGATAATTGCACGATGTCGCTGCTGGTCAGGTCCGGCGGCTTGGGGAACTGGAAGGTGATCACTTTACCGTCGCCTTTTCCGCTGGGACCGTGGCAGACGATGCAGTAAATGTTGTAGCGCGCCTGGCCCTGGGCCACCAGGTCCTTGTTTACTGGAACAGGGAAGCCCAAAAATGGCTGGCCGTTGTCGCCGATACCGGTGTTGACCGGGCTGTTGGCCGCCGATCCGTCGGCGGAATAGGAAACGGTGTTAGGCACGCTGGGCCGGGCCGAGGCGCCGTCGGCGAAGAGCGTGGTGGCTGAGAGCGGGTCGAAGCGCGGCTGGTCGGCCATCTGGCCGGCCTGGGCGCAGCCGGCTAACAGGAAGAATGCTGCCGCCAACAAAACGAGGCGCGGCCATGGACGGCGGGTCAGGCCAGACCGGCTTGAGGGGGATAGGATTGAGCTCATTTTGTTATGCCTCTATCTCGCTCACCTGGACCGCGCCCAGTTCCTGCATGAACTGGCGTGTGCGCTCCAGGTCAAAACTTGGATCGTTGGCTTCGATATCGATATAAAAGCCATCTGTTGAGCCGTGTTCGACGAAATCTTCGGAATTGAACACCGGGTGATAGGGCTGCGGGAAACGGGTAACAGCGAACAGGCCCAGGATCCCAGCTACGGCGCCGATCAATACAGTCAGCTCGAAGGTGATCGGAATGTAGGCCGGCCAGGAGAACAAAGGCCTCCCGCCAATGTTGAGCGGCAGATCGACTACCGTAGCATAGGTCTGCATGAAGAATCCACTAACCCCGCCCACGATGCCGCCAATGAGGATCACATAGGGCAGAGGGGATGGTTTCAGGCGCATGGCCTGGTCCAATTCCTCCACCGGGTAAGGGGTATAGGCGTCGAAGCGCCGGTAACCTGCCTGGGCAACCCGTTTTGCCGCAGAAACCAGGTTTTCCTGGGTGTCAAATTTTGCCATTAAGCCGTAGAGTTTGGGTTTCTTTTTGTCCATTGCAGACCTCATTTACCCGGCACGAGCCCTTCTTGAGGGGCAGCATCGTCTTTTTCGGAATGCTTAGCTTCGTGGTGGACCAGTTCGCGCATCTCGAAGGCCGAAATAGCCGGCAGCAGGCGGACGAATAAGAACAGCAGGCTCAGGAATACCCCGATGGTGCCCACGAAGACCAGAATGTCCCAAATGGTCGGATTGTACACGTGCCAGGCCGAAGGCAGGTAATCCTTTGAGAGGCTTTGCGAGATGATGATGAAGCGTTCCAACCACATTCCCACGTTGATCACCAGCGAAATGACGAAGAGGATCAATGGGTTATGGCGCACCTTTTTCAGCCACAAGAGCTGTGGGACAACCACGTTGGCTACCAGCAGGCCGATGAACAGAGGCGCATAATAACCGGTAAAGCGATCTACATCATTGAAGATATTGTAGATATCGCCGCTGTAGAATGCTTCGAAAATCTCGGTCAGGTAGCCGTAGGCCACGACCAGGCCCATCGCCAACATGACTTTGGCCATCAGGTCCAGGTGGCGGGCGGTGATCAGCTCTTTCAAGTGGAAGAAGGAGCGCAGCGGGATCATCAGGGTGAGCACCATGGCAAAGCCGGAGAAGACAGCACCGGCGACGAAGTACGGCGGGAAGATGGTGCTGTGCCAGCCGGGCACGATGCCGTAAGAGAAGTCCAGGCTGACGATGCTGTGCACCGAGATAACCAGGGGCGTCGCCAGGACGGCCAATAGGAAGTAGACGCTCTGGTAATGGTGCCAGTGGCGGGCCGAGTTGCGCCAGCCGAGAGCCATGATGCCGTAAATTCGCCGGACAAATTTATTCTTTGCCTTATCGCGCAGGGTCGACAGGTCGGGCACCAGGCCCATGTACCAAAACAGCAGGCTTACCAGGCCGTACGTCGAGATGGCAAAGACATCCCAGACCAGCGGACTGCGGAATTGTGGCCAAAGGCCATAGATGTTCGGATAGGGGAAGAGGGTGTAGAACAGCCACGGGCGGCCAAGATGCAGGATGGGGAACATGAGAGCATTAGCGACTGCAAAGAGGGTCATGGCCTCTGCAAAGCGGTTGATCGAAGTGCGCCACTGCTGGCGGAAGAGGAGCAGGATGGCGGAGATCAGCGTGCCGGCGTGCCCGATACCGATCCACCACACGAAGTTGACGATATCAAACCCCCAGCCGACCGGGATATTGATACCGAAAATGCCGACGCCGTTTATGAAAAGCACCGTAACGGCGAAGAGCAAGGTCATCATCCCCAGGAAGGCGATGAAAAACCCGAGGATCCAGCCGCGCGGCGTGCGCCGCAGATGAGTCAGCGGGATTTCGATGATCTTCTGGGTGACCGAAGCCGAAGTAAAGCCGGGCTCGACCACGGGGGTCTTTTGGGTCGATTCCATGGTTAAGCCTCCGCCGGTTCTTTGATCAGAGGGTTGGGATTCTTGACTTTGGCCATGTAAGTGGTGCGCGGCCGGGTGCCCAGTTCGGCGAGCATTGCGTAATTCAGCGGTGTAGCCTTTTGCTTGCTGACTTCGCTGTTCGGGTCGTTGATGTTGCCGAAGATGATGGCATTAGTCGGGCAGGCTGCCTGGCAGGCGGTCTTGACTTCGCCATCCCGGATCTGGCGGCCTTCCACCTGGGCTTGGATGCGGGTTTCGTTAATGCGCTGGACGCAATAGGTGCATTTTTCCATCACGCCCCGGCTGCGTACGGTCACGTCTGGGTTACGCATGGCCTGCAGCGACACCACGCTTTCGTCGACGTACTTGTAGAAGTTGAAGCGGCGTACCTTATACGGGCAGTTGTTGGAGCAGTAGCGCGTCCCAACACAGCGGTTGTAGGTCATTTCGTTCAGTCCTTCGGCGCTGTGGCTGGTGGCTTCGACGGGGCAGACCGATTCGCACGGGGCTTTTTCGCACTGCATACACGGCACTGGCTGGAAGACAACTCCGGGGTTGGCCGAGACACCCTTGAAATAGCGGTCAATACGGATCCAGTGCATCTCGCGGCTGCGCTGCACCTGGTCTTTACCTACAGTTGGGATATTATTCTCGGCCTGGCAGGCCACTACGCAGGCATTGCAGCCGATGCAGCTGTTCAGGTTGATCGACATGCCCCACGAGTAGCCGTTATATTCGTTCTCACCATAAAGTGTGACCGGTTTTTCTACGCTGTCCTGGGCGAACTTGGGATTGGCCTGAAAATCGGCTAGGTTGCCCTCGCGCACCAGGTCGCGGCCTTCCATCGACCAGTGTTCGTGGGTGGGGGCCAGAGCGTAGGTGCCGCCAGTCTTGTTAATTTGAACCCCCTGGTCGAACCAGGGTGCCGTTGACGTGCGAATAGCGTAAGCGTTGAAACCAGTGCCTTCCAGCACGCTGCCGCCTGTCTTGCGCCCGTAACCCAGCGAAACCACCACCACGTCATCCGGCACGCCGGGCTGCATGAACACTGGGGCCTGAACGCTGCGCCCCCCCAGTTTAATTTCTACCAGGTCGTTATCCGTAACGCCCAGCTTGGCGGCGGTCTGCGGGTTGATCAGGGCAGCGTTATCCCAGGTGAGCTTGGTGAGCGGCTTGGGCAGCTCCTGGAGCCAGGCGTTGTTGGCAAAGCGCCCGTCCCAAATGGTGTCGTCCGGCTCGAAAACGATCTCAAGCCCGCTGGCGGCAGCTGCCGCACCGGAGGCGCCGAGGGCAGAGGCATTGACCTGCGGGGTGCTCGCCTGGGGTTTGGCGGCGCTGTCCGGCACCAGGCCGGTGCTGAGCATGGTGCGCCAGTCTCGGTCGAAGCTGCCGCTCTTGAGCTGACCCTGCCAGTACTGGTGCACCAGGTCGTAACCGTTGGCGTTGGCCTGGCCCAGCAGAGCGGCGACCACTTCGAGAGCGGACTTGCCGCCGTACAAAGGCTCGATCACCGGCTGTACCAGGCTGGCTGCGCCGTCGTAGGCACGGGCATCTCCCCAGGCTTCCATATAATGCGCCGCGGGGACGAACCACGTAGCCTGGGCGGCGGTCTCGTCGGCGTAGTAGCCGAGGTACACGCTCTGGCGGGCCTTCTTCATGGCGGCGGCAAAATCGATATCGGCGGGGGAGGAATAGACGGGGTTGCCATCCAGAATAACTAGCAAATCCACCTGGCCGGCGTTGAGCTCCTGCGCCAGGTCGGCCAGCGTGCCGTTCGATGCCGGGACGACCGGGTCGATGAAGGAAATCGTACTGCCGATGGAGCCCAGGGCCTGGTTCATGGCGTAAGCCAGGGCGTGCACGGCGGCAGGTTGGCGTTCGCCGGCTACCACCAGGGCCGATTTACCCGCTTTCTGCAGGTCGGCTACCAGCGGATCGAGCCAATCCTGCCCGGGCAGGGCGCCGGAGGGGGAGCCGGTTGAAATGCCCAGGCCGCTGGCGACCGCTCTGGCAAAGGCCTCCACCTGGCTGGGCTTGACCGCCAGGCGGTGGTCGGCGTTCGAGCCGGTGAGGCTCAGGCTGCTCTCCACTACGTACAGGCGGTTCATGGTGCCCTGGGTTGAGATGGGCTGGTGGCGGGCGGCAAAATCGCGGCTGTAGCGCAGGTGGCCCGGCTCGGTGAACATGAAATCGCAGTCCAGCGAGAGGACCACGTCGGCTTTGTCGAAGCTGTAGACCGGATCGTAAGGCTTGCCGAAGGCAAGCTGCGCCCCGGCCAGGGTATTGCGCCGTTCCACCGGGCTGTATTGGAGCCATTTAGCCTGGGGGTATTTGGCCGCCAGGTTCTTGAGCTGGTCCAGCAAGGTCGGGGAGGTTACCGGGCTGCTGAGGATGCGCAGGCCGGCGCCCTGCCCCAGGCTGGAAGCGGCCTGACCCAGCGCGGCGGTAAAATCCTGCCAGGTTTTGGCCGCGCCGCCCTGGGTGATCTGCTTGGGTCGATCCGGGTCGTAAAGCTCGATCAGCGAAGCCTGCATGAAGACGTCGGTGGAGCCCTGGTTGCCGGGGTGGCTGGGGTTGCCGTCCACCTTGATCGGGCGGCCGAAGGTGGTCTTGATCAGCACGCCTTTGGCGTAGCCGTCCTGGACCATCGAGCTGGCGAAATAAATGGGTTTGGCGGGTACCAGCTCTTCGGGAGGCTTGGCGTAGGGCAGGATCTTGGTGACCGGCTGGGGCACACAGGCCGTCAGCCCGGCCATGGCTAAAGAGGCGCCTAATAACTTTAAGAAATCGCGCCGGCCGAGCTCAGGCAGCAGGCTGGCCTGGCGGGGAAATTCGTGTTGAACGATCTTCTCGAAATCTTTATCCTCGGCGAGCTCGTGCAGGCTGCGCCAGTACTGTTTACCCCTTTGGGTGCCCAGGCGCTGGCGCAGTGCGGCGATATCGAGTGGGTTGCGTTCCTCGGGACTTTGATCGGTCATGATGATTACCTGTGGCAAATCGAACAGTTAATTAATTGGGTTGACGGTAAGATGTCGTACGTTTTCATCAACTGGGCCCCGATCACCTGCTGGTCTCCGGCGGGCTTGTAGCCCATGGTGTAAATCTTATCCAGCGGGCGCAGGAACCTGGATGGGTCGCGATGGCAGTCCAGGCACCAGGACATATAGAAGCTGTTGGCCTTGACGTCCGTGGTCATCTGGTCGACCCGTCCATGGCAGGTCTCGCAGCCTACACCTTTGTTGACGTGGATTTCGTGGTTGAAATAAACGAAATCCGGTAACTGGTTGACCCGCGTCCATTGGATCGGCTTGCCGGTCTGCCAGCTATCGCGCACCGGCGCCAGGAGAGGATCGGTCAACGCCACCTGGCTGTGACAGGACATGCAGGTCTCGGTGGAGGGGAGATCAGCGAAGGAAGACTTGTCGACCGAATCGTGGCAATAGCGGCAGTCCAGCCCCAGTACGGCCACGTGCAGGTTGTGTGGGTAGGGGACGGGTTGGGGAACGGCGACACCCACATTGGTGACGGCGCTGGAACCGCCGTATAAAACCAGCCCGACGACGACCGCTACCAGCAGGAGCGGCAATAGGATCAGGCTGGCTCTTGCGATGGTATTACTGCGAGGTGAGAAAAGTGGAGGCAAGGCTTTATCCTTTGGTTCGAGATGGCCCGGCTGGAAATGGGCCAAACAAAAGATATGGATAATGTGTTTTTGTTGCTGCTCTGCTCGACCGACGAACTTTTACGGGTGGCTAAATAACATGCCACAGCTCCCCTTGCAAGCATTATAGATATTCTACACCATGTTAGTCACAAATCAATCCCTCGATAGGGTTAATAGGGGATTAGTTTTAATATTACAGGCGAAATTAAGCCTTTATTGTATTAATTCCACTGGACAAATAAAGATAAATTGGGTATTATAAGTGCAGAAATTATCCTACCCCAAAGGAGAGACTGAGATGCCACACGATGAATCTTCCAATACTTGCGCCTGCGGCGGTAGCTGTAGCTGCCAGAGCTCGGAGCAGACGCAAAGCGTATATTTAACCCGTGAGGAATATATTGATCGGCTTGAGCATTACCTGGTCGATCTCAAGGCCGAGATCCAGTCGGTCGAAAAGGAACTTATGGAGTTAAAGAGCCCGGTTGTGATGGAAAAAGCATAACCCCGCCTTTCTAAGCGAAGATAACGATTTATCCCCTCGCCATCGTGGAATCAAGACCCAGGCGAGGGGATTCTTTTAATTTTTTACATGAAGTTTATAGCAGCCGGTAGGGGGAAATTATATTCTTATGTAGTCCACGAAATCTATCCATTCAGGCATTTTTAGTATTATTGTGGGTTTGCCAAAACATGGGGAGGGCTTGTGAAAAGGCTTGCTGCCTTTTTCAGGCGTAATTTTCAGGGCAATATATCTTCGGGAGAATTGGGAATGAATAATTCTGGTAAAAGCTCACTGCGTTTGACGCCTGTGGCTTTCGTAGCCGCGATTATGTTGGCTTTGTTCCTTTCGTCGCAGGCCTTTGCCCTGTTTACCAACGGCGATTTCGAGGCTGGCGATCTGAGTGGTTGGACCGTAACCACCTTCCTAAGCAATGGGATCAGCGGCGGAACTTATTCGACCAAGGCTGGCACTTCCTATGATTATACCGGTATCGTCAGCAGCGGTTATGATCCGAACACGGGCACAGACATTCCTTTACCCCGCTTCGGAGCCCATTCTGCCGTGGTTAATTTTCAAGGCATGAACAATAACGGGAACATCATCCGGCAGACAACCACGACCGCCCCCGGGGATGTGGAAGCGGACGGCCGCATTCACATTTATTTTGCCTATGCTCCCGTGCTGGATTCCGGCGGCCACGGCCCGGCGGACGTGCCTTACATGCATATCCTGCTGACCGATGACACCAAAGGGACGACCCTGTACCAGCAGTTCACCTCCGCCGGCGATGGGAACCCTAACTGGATTATCAACGGCGATGTTTACCACATGAAATGGCAATTCCTGAACCTGCCTTTCAATTCTTCGATGGTTTCAGTCGGCGATTCGCTGACCCTGGAGGTGACCGCGGCGGGCTGCAACCAGGGCGGCCACTGGGGCTACGTCTACGTGGACGCCTTCGGATCGACGAATCCGGGCGTTACCCTGCCGTCTCCCACCTCGCTTTCCGTTTCCACGGGGCGCGACACCGGGGGTGATACCGTCGTCATCAACGGGAGTGATTTCACCGGTGTAACCGGGGTCAGCGTTGGCGGGGTTGCCGCGCAATCTTTCAACGTGGACAGCGACACCTCGATCACCATCGTCACCCCGGCCCACACCGCCGGCACGGTCTCCATCTCGATCACCAACGATAACGGGACGGCTTCTCTGCCCAACAGCTTCACCTATACTTCGAACACCCCACCGACTCAATTCACCTCCGCCGCGCCCCCCGGGGGCGTTTATGGAGCAACCTACGCCGGACACACCTTTGCGGCCGACGGCGTCCCCACGCCAACCTACTCGGTCTACTCGGGTTCGCTGCCCCCCGGCATAAACCTTTCGGGCGATTCACTTTCAGGAAGGCCCAATGCGGCCGGGACGTATAATTTCACCATCCGGGCGCATAACGTGGCCGGAGATTTCGACCAGTCCTATTCGATCTTCGTCGACAAGGCCGGTTCCACCAGCGCCGTAACGCGTTCGGTGGCTTCGCCGGTCTACGGCCAGCCGCTCTCCCTGACTGCAACGGTCAGCCCGGCTGCGCCATCCACCTACACTCCCGCCGGCTCAGTCCAGTTCTACGTCGACGGGTCTGCTTTCGGCGGGCCGGTGGCCCTGAACGGCAGCGGCATGGCCACCAGCCAAACCACCACCAGCCTGGTCGCTTCCGGGCACACCTATTCGGCGACCTATCTGCCGGACGGTAACAGCTACGGCAGCAATACCCTGCCTGCAACCGCCTTCACCGTTTCCCAGGACAGCTCGACGACCACCGTCGTCTCATCCGCCGCGACCAGCGTCTATGGCCAGCCCTTCCACCTGACCGCCACGGTCGTCGAAAATTCACCTTCCGTGGTGACACCCGTCGGCCAGGTGCAGTTCTACTTCGACGGCGCGCCGCTCGGAGCCGCGGTCAGCCTTACTGGCGGGACGGCCTCAACCGCGGACGTCTATACGCTGCTAGGCAGCGCCTTCCCCCTGGTGGGGTCGCACACCTTCTCGGCGACCTACCTCGGCAACTCGAACACCATCGGCAGCGCCAGCGGGGACTCGACCGAGACGGTGAACAAGGCGCCAACCTCGGTATCGATCGCCTCCACCCAGAACCCCACTGTCTACGGCACCACGCTGGATATGACCATCACAGTCACTGCCAATGAGCCTAGCATCGCCGTGCCCGCTGGTTCGGTCCGGTTGTATATCGATGGGATTCCCTTCGGCTCGGCCCTGACATTGAACGGCTCGGGCCAGGCTGTGCGCACGGTGCCCTACCTGAACCTGTGGCCAGGAACGCACGCCATCACGGCGCGCTACACCGCCGACGTGGCACCGGTGCAGTTCATCGACAGCAACAACAACGCCTCGTCGCTCAACCAGGTGGTGAACAAGGCCAACCCGACTTTCACCTTTACCCCTTCGGCGAATTTCCCGGCGGCCTACCAGCCGGTGACTTACGACCTGGTCGTCGGCCCGTCAATGGTCACTCAGGGTACGCCCACCGGAACGGTTCAGTTTTACGTGGATGGCAGCCCACTGGGCAGTCCGCAAACCCTGGATTCCAGCGGCAAGGCCACCAGCCTGCCGGTCGCCAGCCTGACCACCGGCGACCACAGCATCACCGTGAGCTACTCAGGGGACGACTATTTCCTGTCCGTCCCCACCTCCACAGCCTATACACACGCCATCGATAAGGCCCAGACCACGACGCAGATTACCTCCATCAGCCCGAGCGAATCGGTGGTAGGGCAGCCGGTGACGGTAAATGTAAAAGTGACCGCCAACTCGCCCTCCACCGGTATCCCGAACGGGACCGTGACCGTCGGCAACGGGACGGACACCTGCGTGGTAACGCTGGGGCCGGGCGGCACCGGCTCGTGCCAGTTGGCGCCGACAGCCCCCGGCAGCCCGGACCTTTCGGCGGTCTACGCCCCGGCGGCCAGCTTCTACGGCGGGACGTCCGCTCCATACTCCGGCCCGGTGGTTGCGAAAGCCGGTTCGAGCGTGACCATCAGCGGGTTCAACCCGGCTTCGCCGGTGGTGGGCCAGCCGGTAACCTTCTCCTACACGGTCAGCCAGGTTGAGCCGGGTGCTGGCACTCCCACCGGTTCGGTGACCCTTTCGGACGGCAACGGGCACTCCTGCACGGCGAACGTTTTGGCCGGTCAGTGCACGATCACCTTCCCGGCGGCGGGAGCCACCAGCCTGAGCGCCGCCTACACCGGGGATGCGAACTTTACCCCGGCCAGCCACGCCCCAGCCTCCGGGCCGGCCGTGGCAAAAGCCTCGACCAGCTTTGGGGTGGTATCTTCTGCGTCTACGTCGGTCTACGGCCAGCCGGTGCACTTCACTGCCACCCTTAGCGTCACCGCCCCGGGTAGCGGCGAATCGTCCGGGCCAGTTCAGTTCAAGGTGGATGGAGCGAACTCCGGCTCGACGGTTGCCTTATCCGGCAACGCCGCCGACAGCGCGGCCCTATCCACGCTGGCAGTCGGCGCCCACACCTTTGGCGCCGATTTCCTGGGCGACGCCAATTACAGCGCTTCGTCTGCAACCAGCCAGACTCAAACGATCAATAAGGCCGACACGACCATCGTTCTGACCTCCTCGGAGAATCCCTCCCCTTACGGCGTGTCGGTGCTGATCACGGCCACGGTTACCGCCAATGCTCCCAGCCAGGCGACGCCCGGCATCGGCAGCGTCCAGTTCCAGGTGGACGGGGTCAACTACGGCGCGCCGGTGGCACTGGATGCGAACGGCAAGGCGACCAAGCTGCTGCCGTACACGGCCTTGTGGGTCGGAAGCCATACCATCACGGGCATCTACGCCGCCACCGCCAGCTTCAACGGCAGCGACAACCTGTCCACTCCGTTGGTGCAGGTGGTGGGTAAGGGCGACCTGGACATCAGCCTGACCCCTACTGTGGCTTCGCCGGTGTTTGGCCAGGCATTCGCGCTGCGGACGACGGTCTCGCCGGTTGGGGCCGCAACTCCTACCCCATTGGGGACGGTGCAGTTCGTGGTGGACGGGTCCAATTTCGGAGCCCCGCTGACACTGGACGAAAGCAGCCAGGCGGTGAGCGGCGCCCTTTCGACTCTGCCCGTGGGGACGCACCCGGTGAGCGTAATCTACAGCGGAGACGATTACCACAAGGGGGTGACTGCGACCTTCGCGACAACAGTAGTAGTGAGCAAGGCGGACAGCGCTCCGGTAATTACGGGGTACCTGCCCCTGGCGCCGGTGGTGGGACAGCCGGTGACGGTCAGCTTCCAGGTCACGGCTGTGCTGCCAGGAGCGGGAACACCCTCGGGGCAGGTGAGCGTGACCAACGGCATAGAAACCTGCCAGGCAGTATTGGATGAAGAAGGTACAGGAAGCTGCACCTTCACGCCCACTTCGGCAGGCAAGCTCGATCTGCACGTTGCTTATGCCGGCGACGGCAGCTTTAACGGAAAAGCGCCGGCGGCTGGTACGGCAGGGCCAGACGTGGGCCCGGCCGCCACGACTGTCACGATCACCGGATTCAATCCGGTCTCGCCGGTGTATGGCGAGGCGACGACGGTGCACTACCAGGTGGCGGCGCAATCGCCGAGCACCCTGGTGCCAGGCGGATCGGTGAGCTTGAGCAACGGGACGGATAGCTGCAGCGGGACGGTCGGAACGGACGGGAGCGGCTCGTGCCAGTTCACGCCCTCGGCAGCCGGCCTGCAAAGTTTTACGGCTAGCTTCCTTAACGGGACGGATTTCAGCGACAGCGCTTCTGCCGGCCAGGGGCTGACAGTAGCCAGGGCGGAGACCAGTGTAACGGTTGCAGTCTCGATCAACCCGGTATCCCAGGGGGCGGCGGTGCATTTTACGGCAGGCGTGAACGCTTCTGCGCCGAGCCAGTTCGTGCCCCAGGGCCAAGTGCAGTTCTACGTGGATGGGATGGAGTTCGGCTCGCCGGTGAGCCTGGTTGCGGGCCAGGCGGTTAGTGGGGATATTGCCACTCTTGGGACAGGCAATCACAATTACAGTGCATCCTACCTAGGCAATGCCAACGACGCGGAGAGCAGCAGTGCCAGCGAGACACTTAGCGTAACCCAGGCCACTTCGACGACCAGCGTTGCATCCTCGGACAACCCCTCGGTCTACGGCGAAAAGGTTCACTTCACGGCGACCGTGTCGCCGGTGGGCCCGGGGCAGGTCGCGCCGACGGGGCAGGTGCAGTTCTATCTCGATGGTCAGGCTTTCGGCTCGCCAGTTTACCTGTCCAGCGGGAAGGCGGTGAGCGGGGACGCGGCCAACCTGGCCAGCGGAGCGCACACCTTCTCGGCGGCCTACCTGGGCGACGCCAACATCACGCCGAGCAGCTCGGCGGACAGCGCCCAGACGGTGAACGCCGCGCCGGTGACGGTGACGATCAGCTCGACCGAAAACCCAACCGTGTATGGGACCTCGCTGGACATGACCATCATGGTGGCGGCGAACGCGCCGAGCCTGGCGGTTCCGGCCGGGACGGTACAGCTATTCATCGACGATGTCAAATTCGCCAGCCTCTTAACTCTGGACGGGACGGGCAAGGCGATCCGACTGGTGCCCTACGCCAACCTGTGGCCGGGGACGCATGCCATCACGGCGGTTTACACGCCGGCGGACGGCACGCAGTTCGAGGCGGACAGCAACAATGGCGCCCCGTACAGCCAAGTGGTGAACAAGGCCAACCCAACCTTCACCTTCACACCGGCAGTGGTCTCACCGGTGACAGGAGAGGCGGTGAAATACAGCGTGACAGTGGGACACACCATGCCCACCCAGGGCACTCCCACCGGGACGGTGCAGTTCTATGTGGATGGAGCGCCTTCCGGCGGGCCGGTGACTTTGGATGCCGGCGGCAAGGCCACCACGGCGGCCGCGGTCAAGCTGGCTGCGGGCAGCCACGCTCTCACGGTACAGTACAGCGGCGACGATTACTTCCTGTCCGTGCCGGTTTCCGCCGGCTACACCCAGGCCATTGCCCGGGGTGAAACGCATACTTCGATCACCGGGTTCAGCCCGCTGGCGGCGGTAGTCGGCCAGCCGGTCACGGTGAGCGTAAAAGTGGAAGGGGTGGCCCCTGCCAGTGGTATGCCATCCGGCGAGGTGGTCGTCTCCAACGGGACGGACACCTGCCACGCGTCTCTGGACGCGGACGGCGCCGGCGCGTGCCAGTTGGCGCCGACTGCCCCCGGCAGCCCCAGCCTGACGGCCAGCTACGCCCAAACTGCCGCCTTCAACGCCAGCGCCCAGGCTCCGCTTGCCGGGCCGGCCGTCTCGAAGGCCAACGCCACCGTCTCGGTGTCCGGCTTCACCCCGGCCTCGGCGACGGTGGGCCAGGCCGTGACCGTGAATTTCTCGGTCCAGCCAGTAGCTCCGGGCTTTGCCGTCCCAACCGGTTCCGTGACCATCGACGCCGGCAACGGCCAGGTGTGCACGGTGACGGACATCACCCTCGCCACGAGCTGCAAGATCACCTTCAATACGGCGGGAATGCCCAGCCTGTCGGTCGCCTACAGCGGCGACAGCAGCTTCAACGCCTACACTGCGGCGGCGCCCATCGCCGGCCCGCAGGTGGCGAAAGCTGCGACCAGCCTGAGCGTATCCTCCTCCTCGTCGACTTCGGTCTACGGGCAGCCGGTGCACTTCACTGCGACCTTGAGCGTCAATACAAAACCGGATAAACTCAAGTTCAAGTCGGATGGCGCCAACCCGGGCGGCCTGGTCCAGTTCAAGATGGATGGCGCCAACCTGGGCGACCCGGTTCCGGTTGCGGAGAATGCGGCGGTCAGCCCTGATATCTCCAGCCTGGCGGTTGGAACGCACGCCTTCGGCGCGGCCTACCTGGGCGACGCGAACTTCTTGCCCTCCACGGCAGACGACCAGACCCAGACGGTCGATATGGCAGGCACCACGCTCGTCCTGGAGTCTTCGCTCAACCCATCGCCCTACGGCATCCCAGTGCTGGTCACGGCCACGGTCACGGCCAACGCCCCCAGCCTGGCGGTGCCCAACGTCGGCAGCGTGCAGTTCCGGGTGGACGATATCGACTACGGCGCGCCGATCCCGCTGGATGCAAACGGCAAGGCGACTAAGCTCCTGCCATATACGGCGCTGTGGGTCGGCAGCCACAACGTCACCGCAGTCTACGCCGGGTCGGGCGGGTTCAATCCGGCCGACAACCTGTCCAGCCCGCTGGTGCAGGTGGTGGTAAAGGGCGACCTGACCATCGGCCTGGCGCTATCGGTGGATGAGCCGGTGTTTGGGCAGGCGTTCTCCCTGGCGGCGACCGTCTCCCCGACCGCGCCGGTGACCCCTGCGCCCACCGGAAGCGTGCGCTTTATCGTAGATGGCGGCACGCCCGGCCCTCAGCTTACTCTGGACGGCAGCAGCCGCGCCGAAAGCGCTCCGCTGACCGGTCTCAGCGCCGGGCCGCACACGGTCAGCATCGTTTACAGCGGCGACGACTACTATAAGCAAACCACCACCGTCGAGGCCACGATCCAGGTGAAGAAGGCCGACAGCGCCGCAAGCTTGGTCGACTTCAGTTTTACGCCTGCGGAGGCCAGCCCGGTGGTCGGCCAGCCGGTCACCGTGACATTCAAGGTCGATGCAGTGGACCCCGGCAAGGGCATTCCTTCTGGCAAGGTGACGGTGAGCAATGGAAGGGATAGCTGCACTGCCACATTGGCAGCCGACGGCACGGGGAGCTGCGCCTATACGCCCAGCACGGCCGGTCAGCCCGACCTTCACGTTTTGTACGCCGGCGACGACAGCTTCAACGGCGACTCTCCGGCTGGCGGCATAGCCGGGCCGGAGGTCATCTCCGCTGGAACCACGGTCGAGATCGTCAACGTCAAACCGGCCGCGCCAGTCTTTGGCGGATCGGTGCAGGTCAACTTCAAGGTCTCGCAGATTGCCCCAAGCACGCTCGTCCCAACCGGCATGGTGACCATCAACAGCGGCGTCGATTCCTGCACGGCAGCCATCGCCGCGGACGGGACCGGCTCCTGCGTTTTCACGCCTTCGGCGGCGGGCCCGCTCACCCTGACGGCAGCCTTCGGCGGCGACGCCAACTTCAACTCCAGCGCCTCTGGCGAAACAGCCGGCCCGGTGGTGGCCAAGGCGGATACGGCGGTCGACGTGACCCCCTCGATCAATCCGGTGCTCCTGGATGGGGAGGTGCATTTCACCGCCACGCTGCATGTGGTGGCTTCAAAGGGAGGCCTGAAGGGCGTCTCCGGCTCGGGGCCTGCGGCCCAGCCAACCGGAACGGTGCAGTTCAAGGTTGACGGCGCCGATTTCGGCTCGCCGGTGACCCTGGTAAACGGCGTAGCCGGCAGCCTGAACCTGACCGGATTCAGCCTGGGCAGCCATACCATCACCGCCCAGTACTCAGGCAACACCAACTTCAATGCCAGCCTTTCCACGCCTATCACCCAAAAGGTAGTAGAGGGCGACCTGAGCAAGCTGGTTACCCCCTCTGGCAGCGGATCGATCCGCTACACCGGCGTCGTTGGTACGGGCACTGTAACCACCCTCATCCAGATTCCGGCGGGGGCTGTTTCGAGCAACACCTTGCTGGTCTTCCACCAGATGGCGGCCAGCGCCCATCCGGCGCCGGATGGGAAATCCTTCAATGACCTGTTCACGCTGGAGGCCTACGTGGACGGCGCGCTGCAGCCCGACTTCCACTTCCTCAAGCCGCTGAGCGTTACGATCACTTACGTTGCGAAGGATTGGAAAGAGAGCAGCCTGGTGCCCTTCGTATGGGACGGCTCCGGATGGAGCTCGAGCGGCCTGGAGGTCACTGACCGCCAGCCCGACCTGGATAGTCTCAACTTCACCCTGACGGACCTGCAGTCCTCCGAGTTTGCCCTGGCAGGCGTGCACGAGTACAGGATCATGCTGCCTGCGGTGAGTAACCCATAATCATCGTTTGTGCCTTAAGAAAAACCTGGCTGCACCGCGGCCAGGTTTTTCTTAAGGCACTATTTGATATACTATTATTATGCTCGCCATCACTCCATCCCTTTCCATTGATGAGAGCGAAATCCAGCTCGACTACATTCGCGCCTCCGGACCGGGCGGGCAAAACGTAAACAAGGTTGCCACGGCCGTGCAGCTGCGCTTCGACCTGCTCCATTCCCCTTCCCTCGAGCCGGACGTCAAAGAACGCCTGTCCAAACTCGCCGGCAGCCGCCTGACCGCCGAGAGCGTGCTGGTGATCGAGGCCAAACGCTTCCGCACCCAGGAGCAGAACCGCATTGACGCCCTGCCGGCTGAGCTGGCTCTGCACTGTGGGCTGAGGGAGGATGAGATTGCCGGCTTGAAAGGCCAAAATGTCGATACAGGGCATAAGCTGCTGCACCGCACCGGCAAAGGCGGTCGCTATCGGCCGGTGCCAATTCCTGAGGATTTACTCAGGCAGTTGAATCGATCCAAATAATACTTGATCACTCCCTCTGCCTCCTGATAGGCTTGTTGTGGTGCCCGTTGACACTCGACTAAATTCGCCCCGGCCTCAGCCGCACGCGCCGCGGTCATCACCTGGAACCCCTGATGCATGCTGATCAACTGTAGCTCCAACACGGCCACTCTCTTTGTCGGTAGATTTTCCATCTCAAAGATCGTAGACGGGTGCGTACTAAAGAACTCCAAGGATTTGGGTATCGCCAGCACTTCCTATCCTCTGCTTGCACCGAATACAAAGTGCTGGCGTATTTCCTCCGTCGTGAGCTGGTTGTTCGCCGGGCAGACCCTCTCACTTAGGTAGGAATCAAACATAATCAAGAGGTTTTTTGAACTGAAGATCCTTCCGAAATCCCTTAAAATATTGCAGCAAGCAGCCATTTACGGCGCTTGCTGCAATAAATTGAGTCAGCGAAGGCATTATATTAATTTGACAGGGCTTTCTTGATCAGCTCCCAGGCTTGCTTGAGTTGATCGTTCCGCCGCTCCTGGTTGGCCTGCAGCTCAGCAATGCGCTTCTCGTGTTTGGCTTTCTGTTCGCCGCTTTCTTTGGCCGCCTGCTCCTGCAAGGACTTGATCTTTGCTTCCGTCTCCTGCGCGCTGGACTCGATTTTTGCCTGGATATCGTCCTGCATGGCTTTTAACCTGGCCTTGGCCGAATCGACCTTTTTCTGAAGTTTTACCCTGGCCTCTCCAGTCGCCCGGTCACGTTCGGCCTCCAGCTTGGTAAGATCGGCATCCATCGCCGCAACGTCCCTGTTAATTTGAGCGTCCAGGAATTCTCTCCGTGTGCGGCGGATGACAACACCACCCAGATCCTCCATGCAAGTATCAACAGGCAGGGTCCAATCTTCCCCAACTTCGGCAACGACGGCCGATTTACCCGGCTGCATGGTTCGTTCGACCTCAGTAAGGAAATCCTGACCTACCCCGATTTGTGCCATGTCGTATAACAGGCCGCCGACCGTCCCTGCGTAAGAGCCTAAGAACAGCCCAACCGGCCCGCCGAGCAAGCCGATCAGCCCACCGGTGAGCAGGCCGACGGCGGTCCCAACTGGCCCCATATCGCCCTTCTGCCTGACTGCCACATTCCCGTTAGCATCCCTGGAAATGACAGCTTTGGAGTAGAGGTTAATGCTGCCTTCTTCCTGCAGTTTCTGGAGAGACCTTGAGCCCTCGAGGGCTTTAATCTCACTATCAAAAATAATCACAAGCATATTGTCCATCTTATTTTTCCTTTTTATTTCTTCTAATTTGATATCTTTAACTGATGCCAGCATCAAATGCCGGTTGTGCTGGCTGACTCAAGCTCGTGCCACAGACCGCGCAAGCGGATGGCGAGGACAATCAGGGTGGTCCCGAAAAGAATGGCGTAAATACCAATTATCCATACCAGGCTTATTGCGCCCGCGCCGGGAAAAACGAACAGCAGAACACCCAGGGCGACCGAGAGCAGGCCACTGAGAATCATTGCCCATTCACCTAAGATCAAACGCCGGAGCTGAATAGCCGCCACGATCTCAAAAATACCAGTGATGACAGCCCAGGCTGCAATGAAATACAGCAGTGCGAGCCCGGTTATATCGGGCCTTAAGAAAGCTACCAGCCCGACCAGGATTCCCGCAACGCCTTCCAGCAACACTGCCCACCAGCGTTTGAAGTATCGGTTCATGGCGATTCCGGCAAATACAGAAAAGATGCCATCTACCAGCGCATAAACGCCGAACACCAGGACCAGAGCAAGCTTTGTCTGTTCTGGCCAGATGAGCGCCAGAACACCGAACAGTATGGCGAGCACTCCGCGCGCCACATACAGCCACCATTTACGTGCAAGCATATCTAACATAGTTCATTCCTCCAATTTATTGTTCCCTTTTGGGCTAAAATAGATTTTTTTTACTGTCCATAGGATACTATCGGGTGAATGAGTTGTCATGAATCCTAAGTGCTATCAAAGTGCTATTCTTCACTTTTCAGGAAGAAACTGCCACTCTAGAGAATTCAGCCACATTTAGCTTAAAGGAGGCGCGTAAACGCCCCGACCTGACGGCATTTTGAATCTGCAAGTGAGAGAGGTGAAATTTAATGCCCCCAAGCCTGAGGGCATTGAGCGCCGAAAGGCTTATTCGGTTGAGATTGGTAAACAGACAGGTCAGCTTGCTCTTCCGCTGAGAGGATCTGGTCTACATCCAGCATGATCAAAAGTCCCCCATAAATTTTGGCAATTCCGGTAATGATGGCCGAGTCGACCGAGGTTATCGCTCGAGGGGGTTCCACCACCTGTTCGGGAACGGTGAGTACTTCCCTTACCCCATCTACAATCATGCCGAACTTTGCCTGGTTCACCTTGCTAATAATAATCCGGCTGTTCTTGTCAGCGTCCTGTGGAACCATCCCAAAACGCTTGTGCAAATCGATCACCGGTAGCACTTTTCCGTGCAAATTGGTCACCCCCTCAACAAAATGGGGGGCAGCACATGGCAATTTTGTGATGCTTTGCATCTTGATGATGCTCTCAACCGAAGCGATATCTACTCCGAAATGCTCCGAACCCAATTCAAACACTACGATTTGGTTATCCATTGGTACCTTTTTGTTGAAAATTAGGGGCTGAGAGGTCGGAGATTCCTCCCAGCCCCCCGGTAATATCAAGTTTAGGACCTATCTGAAAATTGTTTTTTTTCGGTTATTGGGGCGGCGAAGCCGCCCCAATAACCGTAAAAAATTTTTGATAGATACTCATTAATTTTGCCTGGAAAGCACAGATGTAATTTGTACATTGTTTCCATCAGGCAGAATCGTCAACCTGGAATGATGAGAAGCAGGAGGGATGGCAGGAGTAAGCGTTTGAGGCGGTTGTTGATCGTTGGATAGCTTGAATTGGGCCACCACATGCTGGAGTTGTGCCGCCATCTCTGCCAGGGCTTGGGCGCTGGCGGTAACCTCTTCCACCTGGGCACTCATCTCTTCGGCTGAGGCGCTGACTTCTTCGGTGGATGCGCTATTTTCTTCGCTCACACTGGCGATATTCTCGATTGCATTCGTAATCTCACTGGACCCGGC